>DATMNV010000232.1:0-63964 GCA_035568535.1 Bradyrhizobium sp. | reverse complement strand
GAGCAGGATGATGGTCAGTGCCGGGATCGACCAGACCACGAGTTCGAGCCGGCCCGAATATTCCCAATCAGGCCAGTAAAGGGCGCGCGTGTTGGATTTGCGAAACCAGAAGGCGAAGGCGAAGATCGCGGCGATGGTCGGTAGCACGATCGCAAGCATGATCGCGATCGAATCGATCAGGATCGTCTTGTCGGCGGCGGCAATCGGTCCCTGTGGATCGAGGATGTTCATTGGCGAGCCGATCCTGCGTCACGCAACAAGCCTAGCGCAGCCGTGGTCGAACCACAAACGCGCGCGGGTCAGGGTTCCGTCATACCTGATCGGACCGGAACGCTCAGCCGCGGATCGAACGATCCTTTTTCAAATCGCACTAAAATTTGTAATTCCAGCCGATCCACTCGCACAGACCGCGACCCATCACGTCCTCGAGCTCCCCGCCCTTCAGCCAAGGCAATTCTTCCGTAAAGAAAGTGACACATTGCCGGTAGCTGCAGGGCATCCGGGTGATGTCGGTGCCCCAGAAGAAGCGCTTTGGTCCATAGGCATCGAAGATGCGGTGCAGTCCGTCCTGGATATTTTTGAAGGGATAGGCTTGCGTCGAATAATGCGGCGCGCCGGTGGCCTTGACAGCGACATTCGGCAGTTTCGCCATCGCCACCAGTTCGTCGAGGTGAACGAAGGCCTCGGCGTCCTGGCCGCGGCGGTTGAGCCCGCAATGATCGACAATCATCTTCAGCCGCGGATGCTGCTCGGCGAGCTCGCGAAATTTCTTCAGGTAAAGCCCGCCCATCATCGCGATCGGCAGCCCCTCCTTCTCCGCCGCCGGCCACAGCCAGTCCAGCGAGCCGTCGTAGAGCCACTTCTGCTGCTCCTCCAGGAGCAGCGGCCAGCGCAGGCCCATCATGCCCGGCTGGTTGCGCCAGCCATGGACCAGCTTGCGGTTATCAGGGTTTTGCAACGGAAACTGTCCCATGATCGCAAAACGATCCGGATATTTCTTTACCGCCTCGATCGCCATCGCCTGGGAATTGGGGTCCCAGCTGGCCGGCGGATGGATCAGCGCCGCATCGACGCCGGCCTCGTCCATCTCCTTCAGCAGCTCTTCGGCGGTGAATTTCTCGACCTTGCGGTGCAGTCCGGAGGTCGGCACCACCGTCTGCGACCAGAGATGAACCTGCGCGTCGATGATCTTCATGGCGTGCCTCCCCAACGTTTTTCTATTTGGGAAGATCATGCCGGACCGGCGCACCAGGGCGCAAGCGCGCTCGCCTCACGCCGCGCGCGGGCCGCGCATGCGGTCAGGTCATGGAATGGAGGCCGATGATGTTGCCGTCCAGATCGGCCACCAGCGCGATGTTGCCGTACTGACCGATCGAGAATTTTTCCTTCACGATCTGGCCGCCGGCTTCTTTCGCGCGCTGGGCGGTTTTGGCGCAGTCCTCGGTGACAAAGTAGATGATGGTCCCGCCCGGCCCGACCGGAGCGTCGTCCATCCTGGCGAGCGCCCCCGCCGCCCCGCTGGCGCCCTGGTTCATGGGAAACGCCCACATGTCATCAAGGCTGTCGCCCGATTGCGGCAGCTTCGTCAGGGGTAGGCCGAGCACGGTCTCGTAGAACGACTTCGCGCGTTTCATGTCCTTGACATAGATTTCGAACCAGCCGACCGGATTCATCTCGTTCGCCATGTGCGCCTCCAGATATCTTGCTCCGCACCCAGCGTTTAGGGATCAACGGCGTTGCTTTTGTGACGCGGGCTGCAGCCGCTTGGTCATGAACAGGCTGAGAGGGTCGCTCCTGTAGCTCCCGAACGGCGGACATTCCTGATACCCGGAGGCGCGATACAGCCCGATGGCCTCCGCCTGTTTGATGCCGGTTTCCAGGCTGATGCGCTCGATGTGCCGAAGGCGGGCCGCGTCTTCCAGTGCCTGAATCAGCCGCCGGCCCAGCCCGGTGCCGCGGGCCTCGTGCCGCACGAACAGCCGCTTCATCTCGGCGTGGGCGGGAGCAATGGTCCGGAACGCGATCGATCCGAGCAGCTCAGTGTTGCGGCGCGCCGCCAGGAAAACCGTATCGGGCGCCGCCAGCGCGTCGACGTCGACGAGGTGATTGCTTTCGGCGGGATACAGCGCCTGCAGATAGGCGTCCGACTCCGCGATCATGCGCCGGATATCCGCCTGCCTTGGATCCTCGGGACCGATGCTGATCTCTGTCCTGCTCATCTCTTCACCGCCCAGTGCCAAATCTATCGCACTAGCCGCCATCAAACCAAGCTGGTAGCCTTTTTGCTTCCCGGATCGGCCTCAAGACCGAAGGAGCCGCACATGGACAACCGCAGCGACATCTGGCGCGGCGTCGACGCGATCAAGCCGCGTTTCACCGCCCTGGCCGACAAGGTCTGGGGCATGCCAGAGGTCTGCTACACCGAGGCGCGCTCCTCGGCCGAGCATCTGGCCGAGCTGCGCCATCAGGGCTTCCGCATCACCGAGAATGTCGCGGATATTCCGACCGCCATGATGGGCGAATGGGGCGATGGCGGACCGGTCATCGCCTTCCTCGGCGAGTATGACGCGCTGCCCGGCCTGAGCCAGGAAGCCGGCGTCGCCGAGCCTCGCCCGATCGAGGCGGGCGGCCATGGCCATGGCTGCGGCCACAATCTTCTGGGCTCTGCGGCACTCCTTGCCGCGACCGCGGTGAAGGATTGGCTCGCCACCAACAAGGTGCCGGGCCGCGTGCGCTATTACGGCTGCCCCGCAGAGGAAGGCGGCGCGGCAAAAACCTTCATGGTGCGCTCCGGCGCCTTCGATGACGCTGATATCGCCATCACCTGGCATCCCCACAGCTTCTGGGAAGTGGTGGTAACGCCCTCGCTTGCCAACACCCGCGCCGATTTCAGCTTCACCGGGCGAACCTCGCATGCCGCGGCCTCGCCGCATCTGGGTCGCAGCGCGCTCGACGCGGTCGAGCTGATGAATGTCGGCGTCAACTACATGCGCGAGCACATGCCGAGCGACGCCCGCGTGCACTACGCGCTGCTCGATAGCGGCGGCATCGCGCCCAACGTGGTGCAGGCCCATGCCCGTGTGCGTTACTCGATCCGTGCCCGCGATTTGCCCGGCATGAACGAGCTGGTCGAGCGCGTGCACAAGATCGCGCAGGGCGCGGCGATGATGACCGAGACCAAGGTGGAGATGAAGATCATCTCCGCGGTCTCCAACGTCCTGCACAACACGCCGCTGGAGCAGGCGCTGCAGCGGATCATGGAAGAGCTCGGTCCGCCGCATTTCGACGAGGCCGACAAGGATTTTGCCGCGAAAATCCAGGCCACGCTGACCGAGAAGGATATCGCCAGCGTCTACCACATGATCGGCATGGAGCCGACCGACCGGCCGCTCGCCGACTTCATCGTGCCGCTCGATGCCAGGCGCAATCCCCTGATCGGCTCGACCGATGTCGGCGATGTGAGCTGGGTGGTGCCGACCGCGCAGGTCCATGCGCCGACGATCGCAATCGGCACGCCGCTCCACACCTGGCAGGTGGTGGCGCAGGGCAAGAGCCCGCACGCCCACAAGGCCATGGTGCAGGCCGCCAAGGCCATGGCCGGCCTCGGCATCAGGGCGCTCACCGAGCCGGCGCTGATTGCGGCTGCGAAAGCCGACCTGAAGAACCGCACCGCGCGCACGCCCTATGTCAACCCGCTGCCGCAGAACGTCTCGCCGCCGCTGGATATGTCGCTGAGCTGAGCTGAGCTGAGCTGAGGAACCCTGTCGCAGGCGCCCGTCTCCCGGCGGCAATCTGTCGCCCAGCTTGTGCGGCCCGGTCGTCATTGAAGGGGCACGCCAACCGCGCTATGAATCAGGCCTCCACCGGTGTGGCCCTGATATTGCCGGAGGCAGCCTATGACATCAGTGACGCGTCGCTTGTTCCTGCTGCTGGCGGCGGCTCTTGCCCCTGGCTCCGCGATCGCCCACCACGGCTGGGGCGGATACGATACATCCAAGTCATTCACCGTCACAGGCACGATCCTGAAATCGGCCTACGAGAATCCGCACTGCGAGATCGAGATGGAGGTCGACGGCAAGCACTGGCGCTTCGTCCTGGCGCCGCCTTCGCGCATGCAGCTGCGCGGGATCACGCCGGACATGATCGCGCCCGGCAAGACCTGCACGGTGTTCGGCTATCCTCATATCAGCAATCCCGACGAGGCGCGGATCGAGTACATCATTCTCGACGGCAAGCGCATCGAATTGCGATAGACCAGCGTGGAACATCAGCCGGTCGCGTCGATCTTCCTGGCGCTGCAGGAAAGCGCACTGGGTCACGTGATGCGCAGCTCGTCCGCGCTTTATCCGGCGGTCGAGATCCTCCACATCCTCGGATTCGTGGTGCTGGTGGGATCGATCCTAGCCCTTGATTTGAGGTTGCTCGGACTGGGAAGCGCGATTCCGATTCCGCCGATGGCACAGCTACTGCTGCCTCTGTCGCGTTTCGGATTTCTGCTCGCGATCAGCATGGGATTCTTGTTGTTTAGCGCCGATGCAGCCCATGTCGTGCACAACCCTGCGTTCCAGGCCAAGCTGCTCTTGATCGCGGCGGCTCTGGTCAACATCGTGATCGCACATGCCGGCCCGTGGCGGCACATCGCGCGGTGGCGCGCTGATGTGCCCGGTAGCGCCAAATTCACTGCGCTCGCCTCCCTTCTGCTGTGGCTCGGCGCCGTCTGCGCCGGCCGCCTGATCGCGTATTTCTAACGAAGCCGCCGCCACCCCCGCGCATCGGCTTTTGAACCCGTAAACGTCTGCGCCAATCAGCCAATTTCGCGAGACGGTTCAAGCCGATCCGACGTGTCGCCCCTTCTATGACCAAAATGCCACTTGCCCCGTCGGGCAAATCAGTGGCTTTAGTTCGCGCCGTCCCGCCTCCACAAAGAGGGGCGTATCGCGATCGTCACGGACGTTGGAAGCGGGATGCGATGGACGCGTGAGCGCGGCAGACGAAGCGCGCTGACGCGGACGGCAAAATCGTGTGGTCCCGATTCCCCGACGCTGGGATCAAGCTTCTGGCGAGACGTTTCGCGAGAAGCGACGGTGGCTAAAGAGCCCGGACACCGAGGAGATCACGTATAAGCCGTAAGCCATTGCGCGGGGAATGCCGGTTGATCCGGCTGAACCTGTGGTGACTGCCGCCTGCTTTTTTTGTTGCAGGCGGGCCATGGGTGAGGCCATCACCCGGCATTCCCTGCGCCCTCTATTTTCCGGGGGTGATTGCTTCCGCAAAGCTCGGGCGAAAACGCGCCGCGAGAACGCTGTCGGTTGTCTTGCCCCGTCATTGCGAGGAGCGTCAGCGACGAGGCAATCCATCTCTCCCCGTGCTGTGGAATGGATTGCTTCGCTTCGCTCGCAATGACGGCAGTGGCCCACTCGATATCCCACCCCGCGGAAAGAACGCGCATCTGCCGCGCAACCACCGCCCTTCTCTCCCCGCAAGCCCATTGCTATCGTCCGTCCACAAAAAAGGAAGAAACGCATGCAGGGACCCGAGGAAGACGCCGGCCTCGCCGGCAAGGTTGCGCTGATCTCCGGCGGCGGCGCAGCCGGCGACGGCATCGGCAATGGCCGCGCGGCGGCGATCCTGCTGGCGCGGGCCGGCACGAAAGTCATGGTCGCCGATCGCGACCTCAAACTCGCTGAACGCACCGTCGAGATGATCAGGCAAGAAGGCGGCATGGCCGCGGCGATCGCCTCCGACGTCACCGATGAAGAAGATTGCCGAAAGCTGGTCGAGGTCACCGTCAATCAGTTCGGCCGGCTCGATTTCCTCGACAACAATGTCGGTATCGGCAGCCGCGGCAGCGTCGTCGAGGAGAAGCCGGAGCAGTATCGCAAGGTGATGCAGGTCAATGTCGAGACCATGTTCCTGCTCTCGAAATATGCGATCCCCGCAATGATCAAGACCGCCAAGGGCGGCGCGATCGTCAACATCTCCTCGATCTCGGCGCTGCGCCCGCGCGGCCTCACCACCTACACGACGTCGAAGGCGGCCGTCATTGGGCTCTCCCGCGCCATGGCGGTCGATCACGGCCGCGACAATATCCGCGTCAACTGCATTTGCCCGGGGCCGGTGTACACGCCGATGGTCTATGCCCGCGGCATGACCGACAAGGCACGCGCCAACCGCGCCAAGGCCTCGGTGCTCAAGCTCGAAGGCACCGGCTGGGACGTTGGCCACGCCGTGAAATTCCTGCTTAGCGACTACGCGCGCTACATCACCGGCCAGGTGCTGGTAGTCGATGGCGGCGTGACGCTGCAGGCCCCCGAACGCGAATCCGAAGAACACTGACAAGAAGGAAAGAAGAATGGCCCGCCTGCCCTACCTCGAAGCCGACCAGGTCGCGCCCGAATATCGGGACATGCTCAAACGCAACACCAACCTGCACAAACTGATGGTGAATTCTCCCGACATGGCGCGCGCCTTCAATGGCGTCGGCAGCTTCATCCGCTTCAAGAGCAAGCTCGACCCGCGTCTGCGCGAGCTTGCGATCCTGCAGGTCGGCTGGTTGGAGAAATCGGAATACGAGTTCACCCACCATGTCAGGATCGGCAAGGAATTCGGTGTCACCGACGACGACATCGCCGGCCTGATGGCGGAAACCGAGGGCAAGTCCTCAAAGCTCGAGCCGCTGGCAAAGGCGATCCTGAAGGGCGCCCGCGAGATGGTGCGCGAGCTTGCGATGCGCGAGGAGACCTTCGCCGAGATCAAGAAGCAGCTCTCCAACGAGCACATGGTCGATCTGGTGCTGATCATCGCTCACTACTGCGCCGTGGTGCGCGTGCTCGCCACCATGAAGATCGACAACGAGCCCTATTACAAAGAGGTACTGCAGCAGTACCCGATTCCCGGAGTGAATTAATATGCGTTTGAAAGACAAGGTCGCCATCGTCGTCGGCGCCGGCCAGAGCCCCGGCGAAGGCATGGGCAACGGCCGCGCCACCGCACTGACCTTCGCGCGTGAAGGCGCAAAAGTGCTGTGCGTCGATCATCACCTGGATTCCGCGCAGGAAACCGTCGACATGATCCGGGAAAAGCAGGGCACGGCGGCGGCGTTCAAGGCCGACGTCACCAAAAACGCCGAGATCCAGGCGATGGTCGACGACGTCATGAAGCGCTGGGGCCGGATCGACGTGCTGCACAACAATGTCGGCGTCAGCCTGGCCGGCGGCGACGCCGAGTTGCTCACAATTACGGAAGAGGCCTTCGACCGCTGTGTCGCGATTAACCTCAAGAGCTGCATCCTCGCCGCCAAGCACGTGATCCCGATCATGCGCCAACAAAAGAGCGGCGCCATCATCAACATTTCCTCGATGGCGGCGATCACGACCTACCCCTACGTCGCCTACAAGGCCACCAAGACGGCGATGATCGCCTTCACCGAGCAGCTCGCCTATCAGAATGCCGAATACGGCATCCGCGCCAACGTGATCCTGCCGGGTTTGATGAACACGCCGATGGCGGTCGATACGCGCGCCCGCGAATGGCACAAGACCCGCGCCGAGGTCGAGGCCGAGCGCGACAGCAAAGTGCCGCTGCGCAGGAAGATGGGCACAGGCTGGGACGTCGCCAACGCCGCGCTGTTCCTCGCCTCGGACGAAGCCAACTTCATCACGGGCGTGACGTTGCCGGTCGATGGCGGCTCCAGCGTCAGGAGGGGTTGAGGCGACATTTTATCGACGGAACTATTCCGACTTCACGTTCATATGTCAGGCGGGCGCGTCTTTTGATGCGCCTGCATTTTTGCAAGAAGGCATTTTGGCAAGAAAGAATCCGCAAACCGTCCCGGAATAGAACGCTGCCTCGAGCGTCGTCGATGCAGACCAGATGCGCGGACAATTCCACGGAATGACGAAAGCGTGATCGACGGCGAGGCGAATAAATCCCCCCGCCAACCGTCCACAGAACGAACCCCAAACACGGAGACAGGGATGTTGCGATTCCTTAGGCCGAACCTCGGCATGACCATCATTGGCGCCCGCGTGCTGCTTGCCTTCGCGGCTTCGCCCTTCGTGCTCGCGCACGAAGCGCATCCGCAGCCGCAGCCACCGGCCGCGAGCGACGAGGCCGCGTTCCTGAAAGAGAACGAGGTTGCGATGAACAAGATGATGAACGACATGGCGGCGAAGCCGACCGGCGACATCGACCGCGATTTCGTCGCGATGATGACGCCGCACCACCAGGGCGCGATCGACATGGCCGTGATCGAGTTGCGCTACGGCAAGAACGAGACGCTCCGGCGCCTCGCGCAGGAGATCATCGTCGACCAGATGCAGGAAATCGACGCGATGAAGCTCGCGATCGGCGACAAGGTTTCGACCTCCGCACCGGCGCCAACGCAACCGACTGCGGCACTAGCCGCGGCAAATCACGACCACATGGGCATGCACATGGACATGTCCAACGGCATGAAGAAATAGGAGCTGAAGATGAAGAACTGGCTTTCAAAGGGATTTTTGCTCGCCGGCACCATGCTCGCGACCTGCACGGCGGCGAGCGCCGGCCAGATCCCGGGCGCGGCGTCCGCCGCCGACATTCCGATCAGTCACCACGACCGCGTCTACGCGGCCGAGCAATTCTCCAACACCGTGTCGGTCACCGACCCCGTCGACAACAAGCTGCTCGGCGTGATCAAGCTCGGCGATCCCCAGCCCTTCAATTTCAGCCCGCTCTACAAGGGCCAGGTGCTGGTCCACGGCATCGGCTATTCGCCGGATCACCGCACGCTGGCGGTGGTGTCGATCGGATCGAATTCGGTCAGCTTCATCGATACCGCCACCAACGAAGTCAAGCATGTCACCTATGTCGGCCGCTCGCCGCATGAAGCATTCTTCACGCCGGACGGCAAGGAGGTCTGGGTCACCGTGCGCGGCGAGAACTACATCTCGGTGATCGATCCGAAAACCTTCACCGAGAAGACCCGCATCACCACGCCGGCCGGCCCGGGCATGCAGATCTTCTCGCCGGACGGCAAGTACGGCTATATCTGCTCGTCGTTCAATCCGGAAACCGATGTCGTCACCGTCGCCGATCACAAGATCGTCGCCAAGGTGAAGCAGGAAAGTCCGTTCTGCCCAAATATCGCGGCTAGTCCCGACGGGCAGCAGGTCTGGTTCACACTGAAGGACACCGGCAAGACCCAGGTGTTCAACGCCAAACCGCCGTTCAACCTGATCAAGACCCTCGACACCGGTCCGATCACCAACCATGTCAATTTCGCGCACACCGCCAAGGGCACTTTTGCCTATGTCACAGTCGGCGGCGCGAACGAGGTCAAGGTGTTCCGCACGGACGACTTCTCGCAAGTCGCCACGATCCCGGTCGGCAATCTGCCGCATGGCGTCTGGCCCTCGGGCGATGGTACGCGCGTCTATATCGGGCTTGAAAACGCCGACGCGCTGGCCGCTATCGACACCGCCACGAATACGGTGATCGCCAACATCCCGATCGGACAGGCGCCGCAGGCGATCGCCTATGTTCCCGACGCCGCGCCGAATCCTGACGACCGACGGAACCTGCAGGCGCTCGGCGTCGCAGGACGAGCCGCGCATCTTGCTCTTGCGTCCAGATCGGGAGCGAAGGACGGCAAAGCGCCGACCAGCGTATCCCTGTTCGACCAGGGTCTGATCCAGGTGGTTCAGGCCTCCGTCACCGGCCTCGAGCCCAAGGAGAAATATGTGCTGGCGCTCGCCGAACGTGCCGACGGCAGCGGCGCCGTCGAGCCCCTCGCCGCCTTCATGACCAACCCCGCAGGATCGGCTATTGTCAACGCGACCGGCCCGATCCGGCAGCTCGTCCAGAGCGAGGCAGAGGCCGAGCGGCGATACCTGGTGATCGCGCCGGGCGACGCCGCGAAATTCGGTGAGGCCGTCCAGGTTCAAACGCGGTGATAGGCATCCTTCGACCAAACCAGACCTGGAGCTGCATGCCGTGAACGACATGCTGCTCCAGGTCGAACCGTTGATCCCGGCGTTGCGCCGCTACGCGCGCGCACTCGTGCGCAATCATGCGACGGCCGACGACCTGGTGCAGGATTGCCTGGAGCGAGCCGTCAGCCGCTGGCATCAGCGACGGGAAGGCGATGCGCGGCCGTGGCTGTTCACGATCCTGCATAATCTGGCGGTCAACCAGTTCCGCCAGGCCAAGACACGCGGCCAGCACGTGACGATCGAGGAGACCAGCGAGAGCGATCTTGGCGAAGACGCCGTTCAGGAACGAAAGCTTATGTATCAGGATGTATTAAACAAGCTCGCCAGATTGCCCGAAGACCAGCGCGCCGTGCTGCTGCTGGTTGCGGTGGAAGACCTTTCATATGCAGATGCTGCGAAAGTGCTTAATATCCCCGTCGGTACCGTGATGTCGCGGCTCTCGCGGGCGCGCGAAAGGCTGCAGCAGGAAATCGAGGGAACCGCGAATCCGCCATCTGCGAATGTGGTGCCGCTGCGGAGTTTGAAATGAGTCAACGTCCAATCACCGAGGACGATCTTCACGCCTATGTGGACCGCGTGCTCGAACCCGAGCGGCAGGTGGAGGTGGCAAGTTATCTAGAAGCGCATCCCGACGTGGCAAAGCGCGTTACCGCGTTCTCGGATCAGCGTGATCTGCTGCGGACCGCGCTCGCGCCGATCGCGGACGAGCCGCTGCCGGCCGAGCTCAATCTGTCGCGCATCATCGAGAACCGCCGGCGGCGGCGTTCGCCGGCGTGGTGGGCGGTCGCAGCGATGCTGCTGGTGAGCATTGGCGGCATAAGTGGCTGGATCGCGCGTGGTTCGATGGAAGTGCCCTCAAGCGGATTGGCCGCGCTCGCACAGGAGGCCGCCTACTCCTACAACGTTTACGCGCCGGATCGGGTGCGGCCGGTCGAGATCAGGGCCTCCGACAGCGCGCAGCTCGTGCAATGGGCCTCCAACCGGCTGCATCAGCCGGTCAAGGTGCCCGATCTTGCCACGGCGGGCTATCGGCTGATGGGTGGTCGCGTCGTCGCGACATCGCATGGGCCGGCGGCGATGTTCATGTACGACGACGATCACGGCGAGCGGCTGGTGGTGCTGACCCGCCCGATGGCGACGGACCAGGGCGCGCCGATGACGCCGCAAAGGAGCGGCGACGTCGCGGGTTTTGCCTGGGCCGATGGCGGCATGGGCTATAGCCTGGTCGGCCAGTCGCCGACGGAAGCCTTGCGGCCGATCGCCAATGAAGTCCGCCGGCAAGCCCGGACGATCTGAGATCGTCCGGGCTGCGTCACTTTGCTTCGGAAATCCGGCTGTGTTTCCTGCCATAGGCAAAATAGATCGCGAGCCCGACGGCGAGCCACACCGCAAGCCGCAGCCAGGTGTCGAGCGGCAGGCCGCACATCAGGAAGATCGAGGTCGCAGCCCCCGCCGGGCCGACGAACCAGATCGCCGGCGCGCGGAATGGCCGATGCATGCCGGGATTGATGAAGCGCAGCACCAGCGTGCCGATCGAGACGATCGCAAAGGCGAGCAGCGTACCGATGCTCACGAGCTCCCCGACCAGGCCGATCGGAAACAGGCCGGCCAGCACCGCCGCGGCGATGCCGGAGATGATGGTCGAGACATAGGGCGTCTGGAAGCGCGGATGGATTTTCGCCGCACTTGGCGGCAACAGGCCGTCATGGGCCATGGCGCGGAAGATGCGGGGCTGGCCGAGCAGCGAAACCAGGATGACCGAGGTGAGACCCAGCACGATGCCGAGCTTGATCAGCGGCGACAGCCAGGTGATGCCGGCGGCGTTGATGCCGACCGCGATCGGATCAGGCACGTTCAATTTGTCGAACGGAACGACGCCGGTCAGCACGAAGCCGACGGTGACGTAGAGAATGGTGCTGATGATGAGCGAGCCCATGATCCCGATCGGCATGTCGCGCATCGGCCGCTTGGCCTCCTGCGCGGCGGTGGAGACCGCGTCGAAGCCGATGAAAGCGAAGAACACCACGGCCGCACCGCGCACCACGCCGGAAAAGCCATAGACACCGATGCCGGCATTGGGCGGGATGAAATTCCCGTCGGGATTGGACGCGGTCACCCAGTTCGAAAAGGAGAACGAGGGCGCGGCAAAGATGATGAAGAGGCCGATCACGATCAGCTTGATCGCGACAATCACATCGTTGATGCGCGAGGATTCCCGGATGCCGATCACGAGCAGGATGGTCATCGCGATGACGATGGCCATCGCCGGCATATTGAGGATCGCACCCGTCGTCGACCAGGTGTGGCTGTCGGCATCAAAGGCGAGCGGCGCGGAGACGAATTGCGCGGGGATGTTGATCCCGAAATCCTTCGCGAAGCTGACGACATAGGCCGACCATCCGATCGCGACCGTCCCGGCGCCGATCGCATATTCCAGGATCAGGTCCCAGCCGATGATCCAGGCAATCAGCTCGCCCATCGTCGCATAGGCATAGGTGTAGGCGCTGCCCGAGATCGGCACGCTCGAGGACATCTCGGCATAGCAAAGGCCGGCAAAGGCGCAGGCGACCGCGCCGAGCATGAACGACAGCGTCACCGCGGGGCCGGCATTTGCGGCGGCGGCATGACCGGTCAGGACAAAAATGCCGGCGCCGACGATGCCGCCAATGCCGAGCCCGACCAGATTGATCGCCGACAGCACACGCTTGAGCGGCTGCACCTCGCTGCCGGCATCGGCGTGGGAGGCTTCCGCCAGCAGCGCGACAATGGATTTCCGCGTCCAGACGTCGGTCAAAGCACCCGCCTTCCCCAAGGTCATCGGTTTGATGCCCGGCTGGATCGTAGCGTTGTCATCGCACGAAATAAACAACGCGCTCGGAACTTCCCCGGCAAAGTGGTGTTTAACGCCGATTTCTGGCAGGAAGGACTTTACCGCCGCAGCGATGAGAGGTGATGCATGAACACCAAGGGATCGGACCTTCTGGTCGCCGCGTTGGAAAACGAAGGCGTGCAACGCATTTTCGGACTCCCGGGTGAGGAGAATCTCGCGGTTGTTGAATCCCTGCGCAAATCGCGCATCGAGCTGGTGCTGACGCGCCATGAGCAGGCTGCCTCCTTCATGGCGGCGACCCAGGGGCGGCTAACCGGCGCGCCCGGCGTCTGCCTTTCCACGCTCGGCCCCGGCGCGCTGAATTTCACCACCGGCGCGGCCTATGCCTATCTCGGCGCCATGCCGATGGTGATCATCACCGGCCAGAAGGCGATCAAGAGCGCGCGTCAGGCGCGTTTCCAGCTCGTCGATATCGTCGGTTCGATGCGGCCGATCACCAAGATGACCCGGCAGATCGTCTCGGCCGACGCCATTCCCGCCATGGTCCGTGATGCGTTCCGCGTCGCGATGGAAGAACGGCCCGGCCCCGTCCATCTTGAACTGCCGGAGGATATCGCCGCGGAAGATTGCGCCGCTTCGTTGATTCCGACGCATCCGATTCTGCGGCCGGTCCCCTCGCCCGCGGCGGTCAAAAGCGCCGTCGAGTTGATCCTCGCCGCGAAACGCCCCCTGATCATGATTGGAGCGGCGGGAAACCGGCCGCGGCTGGTCGAGACGCTGTCCGATTTCGTGCGCCGCACGCAAATCCCCTTCTTCAACACGCAGATGGGCAAGGGCGCGGTTACCGGAAATTCCGAGCTTTACCTCGGCACCGCCGCGCTTTCAGAGCGCGACTACGTCCATGAGGCGATCGAGCGTGCCGATCTCATCATCGCGATCGGGCATGACACGGTCGAAAAGCCACCGTTCCTGATGGGCGCAAGCGGCGACCCCAAGGTGGTCTATGTCGGCTATGTCTCCGCGACCGTCGAACAGGTCTTCCATCCCGATGCGGAAGTGATCGGCGACATCGGTGCGACGGTAGCCGCGCTCGCCGACGCGCTGCATCAGCGGGTCAAGCCGGCGGGCGAATTCCTCAAGCTGCGCGATGAAATTCTCGGCCATCTCAACGAGCGGGCCGAGGACGATCGTTTTCCGGTCATCCCGCAGCGCCTGGTCCACGACGTGCGCAAGGTCGTGCCCGAGGACGGCATCGTCTGCCTCGACAACGGCATGTACAAGATCTGGTTCGCGCGCAACTACCGCACGACGGTTGCCAACACGCTGCTGCTGGACAACGCGCTCGCGACCATGGGCGCGGGCCTGCCCTCCGCGATTTCGGCCAAATGCCTCAATCCCGGCAAGCGCGTGCTCGCGGTGTGCGGCGATGGCGGGTTCATGATGAACAGCCAGGAGATGGAGACTGCGGTGCGTCTCAAGCTCGACCTGGTCGTGCTGGTCATCGAGGACAACGCCTATGGCATGATCCGGTGGAAACAGGCGGTCGATCATTTTGCCGATTTCGGCATGACCTTTGGCAATCCGGATTTCGTGGCCTATGCGAATTCCTACGGCGCGTATGGACACCGGGTCAAGGCAACGGCCGATTTGATCCCGACGCTGGAGCAGGCCTTCACCCAAGGCGGCGTGCATCTCGTCGCGGTGCCGATCGACTACAGCGAGAACATGCGCGTGCTGGTCGAGGAGCTCGGCAACCGGAGCATCGGATAGACGGCTTTAGTGACTAACTCTCCAGATCGTTCCGTTGCCGTCCTCGGAAAACAGCAGCGCGCCGTCATGAGCGACGGCCACGCCGACCGGCCGGCCCCAGACTTCCTTGTCGTCGACGACAAAGCCGGTGACAAAATCCTCATATTCGCCGGTCGGCACGCCGTCCTTGAGGCGGATGCGAATGACTTTGTAACCGGTCCGCTTCGATCGGTTCCACGAGCCGTGCTCGGCCGCAAAGGCATCGCCGCGATATTCCGCGGGAAAGCTGTTGCCGTCATAGAAGGTCATCCCGAGCGAGGCCGAATGCGCTTGCAGCAGCACATCGGGGACCGTGATCTTGTCCTTCAGATCAGGGCGAGCGCCGGGATGGCGTGGGTCCTGATTGTCGCCGATGTAGAACCACGGCCAGCCGTAAAAGGCGTTCTCCTTCACGCGCGTGACATAGTCCGGCACGAGGTCATCGCCGAGACTGTCGCGCTCGTTGGTCGAGCACCACGCCGTGCCGTTCGGCTGCATCGCAAGGCCAACGCAATTGCGGATGCCGGTCGCGAACAGCTTCCGGTTCTTGCCGTCAGGATCGAACACCAGCACCGCGGCACGGTCGGTCTCGTCGCCCCAGGCGGCACCCAACGGCTGCTTGCTACGCCAGGCATCGATCCCGCCCGGCGGCTGTCCCATGCCCTCGGCGTCATTGCTGGCGGAGCCGACCGAAACGAGCATCCGCTTGTTGTCGGGCGTGAAGACGATGTCACGGGTCGAATGCGCGTAACCTGCCGGAAGCTTGGCCACGATGGTTTCGGGCTTACCCGACGCTTTCACGTCGCCCGAATGATAGGGAAAGCGAATGACGCTGTCGGTGTTGGCGACATAGACCCATTGCGGGTTATCGCCGCTCGGAAAGAAGGTAATACCGAACGGGCGATTGAGGCCACTTGCAAAAATCTCGTTCGTGCTGGGCTTCGCCGCGCCATCGGCGGCACGGAGAACGCGGATGCGGCCTGCGCGGGTTTCGGCAACGAAGATGTCGCCATTCGGCGCGACGCGGATGATGCGCGGACCGCTCAGGCCTTCGGCAAACAATTCTATTTTAAACCCCGGCGGCACCTGCGGCGCGGCGCTGGGGGGCCTTGGCACTACTCGCGAGACACTAGCGGCCGACGCCGTCGCACCGGGTTGCGGCAGATCCTTCGGCCTGATCAGGCGGACCGTACCCGGCTTGTCCTGTTGCCAGCTTCCATAAGCTTCCTTGCCTTCGCGCACGCCGGTTTGCGCACAAGCCACGTCGATGAAGGTGATCAGAACGAAAGATGTAACGGCAACGGTCCGAATCGAGCTGCTTGGCATTCTGTTATTTCCTCGCCGGCTCATCGGCCCGCTGGCGGGAGCATAATGGCTGTCGATGTCAAATGTTCGGATTGGCCCGATCAACTTGTTCGTGAGCGAACGCAATCAAGAGAGGGCGCCGAGCACACCGCGGGTGGCCTGATCGATCTCGTCGACATAGCGCCGTCTTGCATGGGTTTCGGTCAAAAAGCCGATCACCTTGCGGCTGTCCGCCGACTCCAGCACGGCCAGCACCTCGGCCTCGGCGTCGTCGAACAGCTTCATCGCGGTCTTGACATTCATTTCCGGCAGCAGCGCGATGTCGGTGTAGCGCGCCAGCTCGACGACCTGGATGTCATCGGCGATGGTGTCGAGCTCGCCGGAAAACAGATCCGGCAGCGGCACCAGTCCGCAATAATCGTCATTGTTGTTGACCACCACGACCGCGGCCCGCGAGCCCAGCGCGAATTCGCGTCGGCACGCGGCAATCGTCGTGCTCGAGGGCACCTTGCCGACGTCGGTTCGCATCATGCGCTCGACGGTGAGATTGCGCAGCCAGCCGACGTCGTTGGCGCTGCGGATGGTCTCGCCGCGCAGATGCAGGCGCCAGGTCGAAAACGAATGCCCGAACATGAATCGCACGAAGATGCTGGTGACGATGCATCCCGCAAGCACCACGGCGGTGACATCGACGCTGCGCGTCATCTCCAGCACCAGGAACGACATCGTCAGCGGGCCGCCAACGATCGCGACCCCGAGCGTCGCCATGCCCGTGAGCATGCTGACCATGGGATCGACGGTGAAGCCGAGACCCGTCCACACCAGCACCGCGGCAAAGAATTTTCCCAGCATGCTGCCGACGAACAGAGACGCGAAGAACAGGCCGCCGCGGAATCCGGAGGCGAGCGAAACCAGGCAGGCGACCAGCTTCAGCGCAATGACGGTCGCGATAAAGCCGATTGCCATCTCGCGGTGCAGGTTGAGCACCATCGCGCCGTGGCCGGCCGCAAGCACCTGCGGCGTGATAATCGCCATGCCGCCGACGCAGAGGCCGCCGATCACCGGCCTGAGCCAGACCGGAAGCCATTTTTGCGCGAACACGCGCTCGAACAGCGAGGAGCTGCGCATCACCAGGATGCCGATGATGGCGACGATCAGCGCAAGCCCGATCAGCGCCAGATATTGCTCGAGACCGACGCTGCCGACATGCGGCACTTCCAGCGAATAAGGCGCGCCGCCGAGATATTCCGCGGTCAGCGCGCCCGCGAGCGAAGC
The DNA here is from genome assembly GCA_035568535.1 of Bradyrhizobium sp. Lineage (GTDB taxonomy): Bacteria > Pseudomonadota > Alphaproteobacteria > Rhizobiales > Xanthobacteraceae > Bradyrhizobium. Next base: position 46,792 of record DATMNV010000232.1, on the reverse strand, counting down.
GGCGAGAATCGGCGCCGCGCTCGCCACCGCATAGACGCCGACGATCAGCTCGCAGGCGTAGAAGGCGCCGGTGATCGGCGCGCCGAAGGCAGCCGCAATCGCGGCCGCAGCCCCGCAGCCGACGATCAAGCGCAAATCGTTGCGCCTGAGATTGAGGAACTGCCCGATCAGCGAAGCGGCGCCCGCTCCGATCTGGGTATAGCCGGCTTCGAGGCCGACGGAGGCGCCGCAGCCGTTGGAGATCAGCGTCTGGCCGCTGACGACCACGCTGTCACGCGCCGACAGTCTGCCGCCGCGCAAGGCATTCGCCTCGATCGGGTCCACCGCGTTCGATATCTTCAGGCGTCGCCGCGACCACTCCATGATACCCAGCGAAAGCCCGCCCAGGGCCGGCGCGAGCAGCGCGATGATCGGATTGACGTAATCATTGGCGCTCAGGCGCACGTCGATGCGAATGCCGTAGATCAGGACATGTGCGATCTGCGCGATCTCGCTCATGAGGGTGACGACCGCGCCGGCAATGACGCCAATCACCAGCGCGAGCGGGATCAGGTAGAACTCGTTGCTGCGCAACAGCGCGCGCACCGTGGTCAAGGCCCGGTTCGAACCGCGTCTTCGATGGATGATCTCAGTGATCTGCGAATCCACCGGCAATCCCTACCCGTCTCCGTCACGCATCGGCGTGACCATAGCCCGCCATTTTCAGGCGCACCCGTTCAATCTCGTCCTTTGGCAGCAGCGGCGGCTCGCCGAGCTGCAGGCAGCCATGATACTGCCGCGCCAGCGTTTCGACTTCGACCGCGAGCCACATCGCTTTCGACAGCGACGAACCGATCGCTATCATGCCATGATGGCCGAGCAGGCAGGCGAAGCGCCCGCGCAGCGCGGTCAGCGCATGCTGCGACAACTCCGGCGTGCCATAAGTGGCGTATGGCGCGCAACGGATGTTCTCGCCGCCGGCGACCGCGATCATGTAGTGAATCGCCGGGATTTCCAGCCCCATGATCGCGAGAATGGTGCAATAGGTCGGATGCGAATGGACCACGGCATGGACATCGTTGCGCGAACGCAGGATGTCGAGATGAAACCGCCATTCGCTCGACGGCTTTTGCTCCGGCGCATGCGAGCCATTCATGTCCATGAACACGATCTGGTCCGGCGTCATGGATTCGTAGGGCGTGCCGGTCGGCGTGATCAGCAGGCCATCGCCGTCGCGGAGGCTGATATTGCCCGAGGTACCCTGGTTGATGCCGAGTGCGTTCATCCGGCGGCACGCGTCGATGATGGCCTGCCGTTTCTCGTTCTCGTCTCGGGTCATCGCGCTCTCGGCCGGGTTTGCGAGGCAGGCCCCGGAGCACCGGCAGATGCAGGGGCCCGTGAGGCAGATAAGGGGGTAACCCAGAGCGGGTCAAGCCACCCGTAACATGTTGGCAGACCTGGATGAATGACCCGTGAATCGGCTCAGGCGGGGCGGTCCGGAACGGCGGCTTCCGCAAAGGTTGCCATGTGGTTATGCAGCGCGCAGGCCAGCCGCAGGATCGGCAGCGCGAGTGCTGCGCCGGAGCCCTCGCCGAGCCGCAAATCGAGGTCGAGCAAGGGCTGCGCGCCCAGGGCGTCGAGCACCAGCCGATGCCCCTGTTCCGCCGAACGGTGCGAGAAGATGAGATAAGGGCGACAGGACGGATTGAGGCGCGACGCCGCGAGGGCCGCAACCGATACGATGAAGCCATCGACCAGCACCGGAATACGGCGCTGCGCGGCCGCGATGATTGCGCCTGTGATCGCCGCGATCTCCAGGCCACCGACAGCGCAGAGGATTTTCTGCGGCGATGCGTTCATGAGGCCGTGATATGCCAGCGCATGATCGATGATGCCGGCCTTGCGTTCGCGGCCGGCGCTATCGAGCCCCGTACCGAGGCCGGTGATCCCTTCGGCGCTGGTTCCAAGCAACGCCGCAGCGATCGCCGCGGCCGACGTGGTGTTGCCGATGCCCATTTCGCCAAGAATGAGGAGATCGGGCTCGGCTCCCGCAGCACGCGTCACCGCGCGCATGCCGCAGTCGAGGGCAAAGGCAAGATCGGAGGATTCCAGCGCGGCGGCCTTGCTGAAATCGCGGCTGCCTCGGCGCGGCTTGTCGGTGACAATGCCCGGCATCGGCGTCTCCGCCAGCGTGCCGGCATCGACGACTTCGAGGGCGCAGCCGAGTTCCCGCGCCAGCACCGAAATCGCCGCCCCGCCGGCGGTGAAATTCGCCATCATCGCAATCGTCACCTCCTGCGGATAGGCGGAGACGCCCTGCGCGGCGATGCCATGATCGCCGGCGAAGACGATGATCGGCGCGCGATGGGCGCGCGACTTTTCGGTGTGCTGCAATCCCGCAAGCTCGATGGCGAGCGTCTCCAGCCGGCCGAGCGCGCCGGTCGGCTTGGTGAGCTGGCCCTGGCGCGCCGCAGCCGCGTTGCGATGGACGGCGGACGAGGCAGGACATGGCTGAGTGACCCATTCGGGAAGCATGGCGTGACCCTAGATCGAAACGCGTTTGAGAATATAGCTGTCCATGATCCAACCATGCCGCGCCCGCGCCGCCGCGCGCGCTTCGACGATCCTTGCGCCGACCTCAGCCAACGGCCCAGACAAAATGATCTGGTTCGCCATGCCCAAATAGGCGCCCCACCAGATGTGAAGCCCGACCGGGTCGAGCGACTGGAATGCCGTGCCGCCATCAAGCATGACGACCACGGTCTCCACGCCCGCCGGCCAGCCGTTCTCGCGCAACTGCCGCCCCGTGGTCACGATGAACGGCGCGCCGATCTCGTTGAGCGGAATGGCATGCGCGGCACAAAGCGCCTGAATGGCGGTGACGCCGGGGATCGCTTCGATCTCCGGAACCGGATCGAGCCGGCGGGCGATGCGAAGGCTGGAGTCATACAGCGAGGGATCACCCCAGATCAGGAACGCCACGCGTCCGCTGGCCCCGAGATGTTCCCTGATCTCACGCGACCACACCGCGGCGACCGCGTCGTGCCAGTCATCGACACCGCCGCGATAGTCTTCGCGTGCGGCATCGCGCACCGGCAGGTCGAATTCGACCAGCCTTGTGTTGCGGTTGGTCAAGACGCGCACGCAAATCTGCCGGCGCAATTCGGCGAGATCGGATTTTTCCTCGTCCTTGCGCGGGATCAGGATGAGATCGGCAGCGTTGATAGCGCACACGGCCGCAAGTGTCAGCTGCTCGGGGTTCCCGCAGCCGATGCCGATCAACGAAAGCGTGAGCACAACAGAGACCCCGGGGCGACCGCCGGCGATCGCCCCGTCGGGATCAAGCTGTGTTATGCAGCCGCGGCGTCACAAGGCTGCCATCGAGCACACCACGCAGCGATTTTGCCAGCGCCAGCACGCCGAGATCGACCAGCGGCTCGATAAAGATCACCATGGCATAGGACGCGCCGAAGGTTGCAATCGAGGACAGGTTTTCCGCGCCGAGCCCGCGGCCATAGATCGCCCAGAACGCGACCCACGCCACGATGCCGGCCTGATACGCCGTCGAGAGCGACAGCGCCTGGCGGTAGCGGAGATCGACGTAAGCGGTGTCGCGGGCGACGATGCGCGCGGCAAGCGCATTGATCGCAAACAGCGGCACCAGCAGCGTCGTGACGTTCATGCCGTATTGCGGCAGGTCCGTCGGCACGAGGAAGATGCCCTGCAGCAACAGCCCAAGCGCCAGTCCCAAGGCCGCAGGCGCGGCGCCAAAGATCAGGAACAAGGTCGAACCGAAGATGAAATGCACCTCGGAGACACCGACCGAAAAGTGCGGCAGAATCTCGAAGAAAAACGTCACCAGCAGCGTGGTCGCGGCGGTGCGGATCGCCAGCGAGGAGACGCCCTGCTCGCGCGCGGTCTCGCCGGCAAGCTTCAGCGCGTATCCGCCGGCCGCCACCGCGGTTGCGTAGCTGAGGACGATCTTGGTGCCGTCGACAATTCCGGGCTCGATATGCATGGTTCGTCTTCCTTCTTGATTTGCCGAATTATACCGCTATGGATCGTCCGCCGCCAGCGCCCCGTACAGGATCACGGCGGTCGCCGTGACGTTTTCCTGGCCGAGCTGTTCGGCGAGTTTCTTGACGGTCGTGCGCAGCAACCGCTGGTCGGCCTGGCCCACGGATTCCGCGAGCAGCGCCGGCGTGTCGGGCGACAGGCCCTGCGCGATCAGCTTGGCCGCGAGCGCCGGAAAGGTCTTTTTGCCCATATAGACCGCGGTCATCGCATGCGGGTCGGCCAGCGCCGCCCAATGCAGGTCCTCGGGCAGCTCGCCCTTCACGTCGGCGCCAGTGATGAACTGCACGCGCCGCGCGGTATTGCGCCGGGTCAGCGGAATTCCTGTCGCCGCGCCGGCCGCGCAGGCGGCGGTAACGCCGGGGACGATCTCGTAGCCGATGCCGGCCGCTCGCAGTGCCTCTATTTCCTCTTCCAACCGGCCGAACACGCCGGCATCGCCCGATTTCAGCCGCACCACGGCGGCACCGGTTGCGGCATAATCGACCAGCAGCCGACTGACATGCTCCTGCCTGGCCGAAGGCCGGCCGGCACGCTTTCCGACCGAGACCAGCGTCGCGCCCTTGCGGGCGTGATCGAGGACCGCGCCGGCGACAAGGTCGTCATAAAGCACGACGTCGGCGGCGCGCAGACGGTTGGCCGCTTTCAGCGTCAGCAACTCGGGATCGCCCGGGCCGGCCGAGACGAAGGAGACGAAGCCGCTCACCGCTCCTCCGCAATCAGGTGGAAGAAGGTGCCGGTGACACGTCCGCGGCGCGAACCGGTCTCGGCGACTTCCGCGCCGTTGGCGTCGCGCACGGAGGCGAGCGCCGGATCGGGCTGCGCGACGATCGAGGCATAATGGAACTCATGGCCGCGCAGTCGCGCGCCCTGCTTGTGGCCGGGCATACCGGCCGTCAGTTCCGCGAGACGGTAACCGAGATGTATGCGGCGCCTGGCGAAGCTGGTCTCGAGACCGAGCAGGCCCATCATTTCGTGGCGTATGCCCTTGGCATCGGTGAGCCCCTCGCCCAGCACCATGTAGCCACCACACTCGCCATGCACTGGCCGCGTTTCGGCAAATACGTTCAGCGCGCCGCGAAAACGGCCATTGGTGGCGATCTTTCCCGCATGCAATTCCGGATAGCCGCCGGGCAGCCAGCAGACATCGGCGCTATCAGACGGTCCTTCATCCGCGAGTGGCGAGAACGGCAGGACTTCGGCGCCGGCTGCGCGCCAACCTTCGAGCACATGCGGATAGATGAACGAGCATGCGGCATCGCGCGCCAAAGCGATGCGCTGGCCAGGGGGCGTCACGCGCGGTGGTGCATTGATAAGAGGTGCGATCCAGTCGCATTCGGCCAACCGCAGCACGGCGTCGAGATCGATGCGCTCGGCAACGAGACGTGCGGCTTCGGCAATCAGCTCATTCAGTCGCGTCAGCTCCTCAGCCTGGACCAGACCGAGATGGCGCTCCGGCAGCGCGATCGGCGCATGTCGCGGCAGCGCGCCGAATACCGCAATGCCAGCACCTTCGATCGCGCGCCGCACCAGATCTTCATGGCGCGGGCTCGCGACGCGGTTGAGCACGACGCCGGCGAACCGCACCCCCTTGCGGAAATCGCGCAGGCCCGCGGCAACTGCCGCCGCGGTCTGCGCCTGGCCGGAAGGATCGAGCACCAGCAGCACCGGCCACCCCATCATTTCTGCAAGGTCGGCGCTGGCGCCGGTGCCGGATTGGCCTGGCGTGGCAACGCCGTCAAACAGGCCCATCGAGCCCTCGGCCAGCACCAAATCGGCCTCGCTGCCGCGCGCGACAAGCCCATCGATCGTCTCGCGCGACATCGCCCAGCTATCGATATTGACCGAGGCGCGCCCGGTCGCAGCGCTGTGAAAGGCGGGATCGATATAGTCAGGCCCGCTCTTGAAGCACTGCACGGCAAGCCCGCGATCGCGAAAGGCGCGCGCCAGCGCCAGCGTCAGCGTGGTCTTGCCGGTGCCGGATGCCGGCGCGGAGATAACAAGGCAGCGCGCCATCACGGCACCTCCGGGAAACGCGGCGAGGTGCCGACCGGCCGGTAGCGACGGTCATAGTCGGCGGCATAGAGTCGGCTTTCCTCGAAATCGCGAGTGCCGATCGTCTTGCCGACCAGGATGATCGCAGTACGCTCCAGCTCCGCGCCGAGCGAACTTTCCAGCGTGCCGAGCGTCGCGCGCACGATTCTTTCATCCGGCCAGCTCGCGCGCCACACCACTGCCACCGGACAATCGGCGCCATAATGCGGCGCGAGCTCGGCAATCACTTTGCCGAGCACATGTACCGAAAGATGGATCGCGAGCACCGCGCCGGTCGCGGCGAAGGCGGCCAACGTCTCGCGCTCCGGCATCGCACTGGCGCGGCCCGAAGTGCGCGTCAGCACCACCGATTGGGCAAGGCCGGGCAGAGTCAGCTCCGCTTCGAGCGCGGCGGCCGCCGCGGCAAACGACGGCACGCCGGGTGTAACGGTAAAGGGAATGCCGAGCTCACGCAGGCGCCGCAACTGCTCGCCCATCGCCGACCACACCGAGAGATCGCCGGAATGCAGCCGCGCCACGTCCTTGCCTTGCGCATGCGCGGCCGCGATTTCGTCGATGATCTCATCGAGCGACAGCGGCGCGGTGTTGACGATGCGCGCGCCGGGCGGACAATGCGCGAGGATTTCCTTCGGCACCAGCGAGCCCGCATAGAGACAGACCGGGCAGGACGCGATCAGATCACGTCCGCGCAATGTGAGGAGATCGGGCGCGCCCGGGCCGGCGCCGATGAAATGCACGGTCATTTCACCACGCTCCATTGCACGACCGGGCGGGAGGATTCCCAGGACCGGTAACGGCCGAGCGGCGCGGCATGCGAAATCTCGATCCGCATGAGCTCGCCGCCGTGCTTTTGCTGCAGCTCTGCCAGCAGCGTCTCCGTCTCAAGGGTCACGCCATGCGCGACAATCCGCGTGCCCTCCGGCAATAGCGGCCAGACCGCATCGAACATCGCGGCATCGAGGCCGCCGCCGATGAACACCGCATCGGGCTTATCGAGAGACGAAAGCGCTGCCGGCGCGCTGGCCGCCATAACGGTGATCCTGTGCGCGAGGCCAAAGGCCTCCGCATTGACGCGGATGTTCGCGGCGCGATCCTCCCGCGCCTCGATCGCGATCGAATGGCCTCCCGCCAGCGCCCATTCGACCGAGATCGAGCCGGAGCCGGCGCCGATGTCCCAGAGTCGTTCGCGCGGCCGCGGCGCCAGCGCCGACAGCGCCAACGCGCGGATCGGACGTTTGCTGATCTGGCCGTCATGCTTGAAGAGATCGTCGGCGAGGCCGGATGCACGCGGCAATCCGGCTGCGCCAGCCGCCTCGATCGCGACGGCCAGGGGACTGCCGATCGATCCCGTTGCGTAGTTGTCCGCCCTGCTTTCATGGATCTGCTCCCGCGGACCGCCAAGCGCGGACAAGGTCCAGAGCCGAGAATCGCCAAAGCCTCGCGCGACGAGCCATCCCGCGAGATCGGCTGCGGCCCTGGTGTCGCGTACGAGCGAGATGATCCGCGCGCCGCGCGTCAGCAACGGTACCAGCCGCTCGAACGGCGCTGCATGAAGCCCGATGCAGATTGTCGTCTCCAGCGGCCAGCCCAGCCGCGACGCCGCAAGCGAGAAGGTCGAGGGCGATGGATGCGCAACCCATTCCTCAAGCGACAAATGCGACGCGAGGCTTCCGCCGGCGCCATGCCAGAACGGATCGCCGGACGCCAGCACCGCGGTCGGTCGGCCACGGCGCGCCAGCACGCAAGTCGGATCGAACGGCACCGGCCACGGCTTGCCGCGGCCGTCGATACCGGCAAGCTTCAGATGGCGTTCGCCGCCGAACACGGTCTCGGCCTGAGCCAACGCCTTTCGGCTTGCTTCTGACAGCCCGGCAAGGCCATCTTCGCCGATGCCGATGATGGTCAACCAGGGTTCAGACATGCGCGCCCTCATTCTGGGCGGAACAGGCAACGCCAACCAGCTTGCGGAGGCATTCGTGAGGGAAAAGATCGACGCGATCTATTCCTACGCCGGACGCACGCAGATTCCGCTCGCCCATGCATTGCCGACCAGAACTGGCGGCTTTGGCGGCGTGGACGGACTTGCGGATTTCATTGGCGAGGCAGGCATCACTCACGTCATCGATGCGACGCATCCTTTCGCCGCGGAGATGAGCCACCATGCGGTCGAAGCCTGCGCCGCCACGGGAGTTCCGCTGCTGGCGCTGGAGCGCCCGCCCTGGATTCGCACCGCCAGCGACAACTGGATCGAGGTTTCTGACGTCAACGCCGCGGCGGCTGCCCTGCCCGAGAAGCCCGCGCGTGTATTCCTCGCTATCGGCCGGCAGCATATCGCGCCATTCGCGGCCAAGCCGCAGCATGCCTATACGCTGCGCTTCGTCGATGCGCCTGATGGTGACCTGCCGCTGCCCGGCGCCGACGTGATCGTTTCGCGCGGCCCTTTCACGCTCGAAGGCGACCGCGAGCTGATGCGCATCCGCGGCGTCGAAATTCTGGTGGCGCGCAATTCGGGCGGCACGGGCGCGCGCGCCAAGATCGACGCTGCGCGCGAGCTTGGGCTTGCTGTGATCATGATCGCGCGCCCGGCCCTGCCGCAGCGGCCGCACGCCGAGAACGTCGAGGAGGTGCTGGCGTGGCTTGGTCATGATACGCGCCTCGGAGCATAGACCCAGCGGCCGACGCGGCGCGTCGCCGAATTGCCGACAATGACCAGCGTCGCCATGTCAGCCATTTCCGGCCGGGCATCCTCCAGCCGCAGCGTCTCGATGCGCTCTTTGGGCGTCGTCACCGCATGCGCAAAAATGATGGTGCGGTCGCCGCAACCCGCCGCCCTCAAAACGTCGAGCGCGCGAGCAAATCCCTCCGGCCGGCTCGCCGAGCGCGGATTGTAGATTGCGATGGCAAAATCCGCTTCGGCCGCGAGCCGCAAACGCTTTTCGATTAGCGGCCACGGCTTCAGATTGTCGGAGAGATTGATCGCGCAAAAATCATGACCAAGCGGCGCGCCGGCACGCGCAGCCGCCGCCAACATCGCGGTGACGCCAGGCAGCACGCGGATGGAAAGATCCTGCAGCTCCGGCTTCGTTTCGAGCGCTTCAAATACGGCCGCCGCCATCGCGAACACGCCGGGATCGCCAGAGGAGACGATCACCACGCTGCGCCCCTCGGCCGCCAGCTTCAAGGCCTCACCGGCGCGCTGCAATTCCTGACGATTGTCGGACGGATGCAGCCGCAGGCCGTCGCGGGCCGGCACCCGCGCGACATAGGGCGCATAGCCAAGCACGTCCGTGGCATCGGCGAGCGCGGCGGAGACTTCCGGTGTAACCAGCGCGGCATCGCCTGGACCCAAGCCTGCGATGGTGAGCGTGCCCGTCATTCCGCGGCTTCCTGCCGCCGGCCGCCGCGGCCATGCACCAGCACGATCGCGAAGTAAGGACAATCCGCCGGATCGACATCGGTGAGACGCGCGATGCGTTCGTCCGGCATGGTACCGCGCTCGATCAGCCAGGCTTCGTCCAGCCGCCCGGCTCCTTCCAGAACGCGGCGGATTTTGGCGAGGTTGCGGCCGGTCTTCATGATGACCAGCGCATCGGAATTTTGCACGCGGCGTTCGAGTTCGGCTTCGGGTAGCGTGCCCATCAGCACCGTCATGACGTCATCGCCGAGCGCCATCGGCAGGCCCGCGACATTCCAGCAGCCGGCCATGCCGGGAATGCCGGCGATGACTTCGACCTCGGCGCGGCCCTGTAGCCGCGTATAGAGATGCATGAACGAGCCGTAGAAGAAGGGATCACCCTCGCAGAGCACGACGACGTCCGCCTCGCGCGCAAGCTCCGCCAGCCGATCCGCCCAAGCGTCGTGGAAGCTTGCCAGCAGCCGCGCATATTCCTCGCCGCCGACCGCAAGCTCGGTCGTGACCGGATATTCCATTGCGTATTCGCGGACACCCGGTGCCAGCATGCCCTCGACGATGGTGCGCGCCTGGCCGGGCCGGCCCTTCTTGCGGAAATAGGCGATGTGCGTCGCGGCCCGCACCTCGCGATCGGCGCGCACGCTCATCAAGTCGGGATCGCCGGGCCCCAGGCCGCAGCAGATGATGCGTCCCATGTCATTCACTCCTGCTTGCGAGTGCATTCACGGCCGCGACTGTGATCGCGGAGCCACCGAGCCGGCCGACCACGGTGAGCGCGGGCGCCGGAGGAGATGCCATCAGCGCGGCCTTGGACTCTGCCGCGCCAACAAAGCCGACGGGGCAGCCGATGATCGCCGCCGGCCGCGGGCAATCGTCGTCCTCGAGCATGTTGAGGAGATGGAATAGCGCGGTTGGCGCATTGCCGATTGCGACGATGGCGCCCTCAAGACGAGGCCGCCACAGTTCGAGCGCGGCGGCGGAGCGTGTGGTTTGCATGGAGGAGGCGAGCGCGGGCACGCTCGCATCATCAAGCGTGCAGATTACGCGATTGCCGGCGGGCAGTCGGGCGCGTGTGATTCCCTCCGAGACCATGCGGGCGTCGCACAGGATCGGCGCGCCATGCTGCAAGGCCGCGCGCGCCGAGGACGCCATATCAGGCGTGAAGCGGATGTGCGCTTCGAGACCGACCATGCCGGCCGCATGGATCATGCGCACCACCACCGGCTCCTCATCGGGCGAAAAGCGCGCAAGGTCCGCCTCGGCGCGGATGGTCGCAAAGGACTGCCGGTAGATCGTGGCGCCATCGGTTTCAAAGGCGTATGGCATCAGCGCGCTCCCGTGAGCGCGCCGGGATCGGCGAGGAGTTTCGCTGGCGTGAGTCCGCGCATCGCGGGAACATCGCGCGGCGAACCGTTGCGGACGAGATCGAAACCATCTCGTGTGCCGACCAGGGTGATCGCGGCCGGTCCCGGATGGGCGCAGCCCTTGGCACAGCCGGAGACATGAAGCCTCGTATCTGCGGCGAAGTGCGGCGCAAGCGCCGCCGCAAGCGCACGCGTCTCCGCTTGCGCTTCCGGGCAGGTCGGCGCGCCCGTGCAGGCAATGACCCAGAGCAACGGATCGTTTGCACGCGTGACGAGGCCTTCATGCGCGGGCATCTCGCGCAGGCCTTCGAGAAGGACCATACGCCAGGGCGTCATGCGCAAACCGGGAGCGACGGTGGAAAGGTAGCCAAGCGTTTCGCTCCGCATTTGCCCGAATGCGAAGCCGACCAGTGCGCCACCGGAACATAGTCCCGGCTTAGGCGGAGCGATCGCCGCCGCCGGCATAATCTCACCTGCCAAAACATCCGGCAGCTTCGCGCCGCCGGCGATATGAGCGGCCATGCGCCCTCGCCCGTCCTTCGCGCCGCTGGAAGCGACGAACCATGTTGCGAGCGACAGCACGGTATCAATCGCATCTTGCCGCGTGACCGAGTGCCCCAGCGGGGTCCCGTCCGCGCGCACGATCAGCCCACCATCGATGCCGCGCTCGATGCGGATATCGGCCGGCGCCTGCGCAAGCGCGCGTTTCACTCCGCAATCGATGGCGAAGCCGAATTTTTCGGGCAAGCCGAGCGGCCGCGCAGCCAAGGCTTCTTCAAGCTCTGCCGCAAATGACGATGTCTCATCGCCGTCGCGCCAGAACGGCGCGACCAGGATGTTGCGCTGGATTTCGGACTGCAGTTCCGCATCGACCAGTCCGAGTCGATCGAGCCCTTCGATCAACGGCTCGTGGCTTTCTTCGCTGACACCGCGGATCTGCAGATTGGCGCGGCCGGTGAGATCAAGCAGACCATTGCCATGACGCGTCGAGAGCTCGGCAATGCCTGCCGCCTGTGCGGAAGACAGCCGTCCCCCGCGCGGACGCAACCGCACGACCAAACCATCGCCTGATGGCATGGGCCGCAGCGCGGAGGGACACCAGCCCCTGATTTCGAAGGCGCTCATGAGGCCTCCCGCAGCGAGGCAAGGATCGAGTTGCGCCGGGTCACCCAGAGCGAGGATTCATCGAGACGCCGGAAACAATCTTCGATGGCGGCAAGCGCTTGCGGGTTCTCTCGGGCAAGAAACGCGCGGATGTCGTCATCGCCGAGCGTCGTATCGTAATAGAGATCGAACAGATGCGAGGGCACGGCGTCGGCGAGATGCGCGAACGCGGCCATATGCTCCAGCGTCGCCGCGATCTCGGCCGCTCCACGAAAACCGTGGCGCATCATGCCCGCGATCCATTTTGGGTTTGCGGCGCGCGCGCGAACCACACGCGAAATTTCCTCCGGAAGCGTTCGCGCCCGCGGCGCCTCCGGTCGCGTCGCATCGAGATGATAGAGCGATTTGATCTCCGAGCCGAGGCTCGCCGCTGCCGCCGCCACGCCCGCTTCGTGCGCGGCATAATCGGACGCCAGCAGCAAATCGGTTTCGGGCAGATCCTGCACATGAACGAAGGCATCGGCGCCCGAAAGGCGCGCTTCGATGCCCTTGCGGTCCGGCTGCATTGCGCCGTCGGACGCAAACGACCACGACGATGACGCAAGCCACGCCTGCCCGGCTGCCGTGCGGGACTCGCTCGTGAACGCATCGAGCGTCGGGGTCATGCCGGCACCATATTGCCCGGGACGCGGGCCGAACACGCGCGCCGCTCGCGCAAGATAGGGATTCTCGTCCCCCTCGAAATCGCGCTGCGACAGCGCCTCCGAGGCCGCCTCGAACAATTGCGCCAGCGGCGTGAAGACGTCGCGGAACAGGCCGGAGACGCGCAAGGTCACGTCGATACGCGGCCGGCCGAGCGCGGCGAGCGGGATGATCTCGAAACTGGTGAGCCGGCCGGACCCAGTATCCCAGCTCGGCGCGACGCCGGCGAGCTGCAGCGCCATGGCGAATTCCTCGCCCGCGGTGCGCATGGTCGCCGAACCCCAGAGATCGACGACGAGGCCCTTCGGCCAGTCGCCGTGATCCTGCAGATGCCGGCGCAGCAATTCTTCCGCCAACTTGATGCCCTGCGCATGCGCGGCGCGGGTCGGCACGGCGCGGGGATCGACGGCGAAGAGATTACGACCGGTCGGCAGCACGTCGTGGCGGCCGCGATGCGGCGAGCCCGCAGGCCCCGGGGCAACGCGGCGGCCCGACAGCGCTGCGACCAACCCACGCCGCTCCTCATCGCCGCACTCACCGCGGCCGAACACATGCAGGCCGTCGCCGAACTGGCTTTCCTTGAGATCGCAGACAAAGCGATCGATGCGCGGAATGGCCTCAGCCGGTGCGGCGGAGGCGGTAAGACCAAGATCGTCCTCGACACCGGCAGCGCGGGCTTCATCGCGGATTGCGACCACAAGGCGCTGGCGCCGCGCCGGATCGAGGCCGTCGGCGGTGGAATATTCGTCGAGCAATTGCTCGAGCCGCACGAGGTTGGGCGGCAGCGTCGTTGCGGCCAGCGGCGGCGGCAGATGGCCGATGGTGACCGCGCCGATGCGGCGCTTGGCCTGCGCGGCCTCGCCGGGATCGTTGACGATGAAGGGATAGATCACCGGCACGTCGCCGGTCAGCGCTTCGGGCCAGCACTCTTCCGACAGCGCGACCGACTTGCCGGGCAGCCACTCCAGCGTGCCATGCGCGCCCATGTGGATGAGCGCGTGAATGCCCTGCCGCCGTAGCCACAGATAGAACGCGACATAGGCATGGCGTGGAATGCGCGAGAGGTCGTGATAGTCGGCGGCGCGGCTTTGCACCTCGCCGCGCTCGGGCTGCACCGCAATGATCGCCTTGCCGCTCTGGATCGCGGCGAAATGGAATTTTCCGTCACGCACTTGCGGATCGTGTTCCGGCGCGCCCCAGGCATTTTCCAGGTTTTCCTGCAAGGCAGCCGGGAGCTTGATCAATGCATCACGATAATCCCCGACACTCCATGTCAATTCCGCTTTGCCCAGCGCCGGCCCGAGCCCGTCGACAGCTTCGACATCGAAGCCCGCCGCGCCGAGATCATCGAGCAAGGTCTCGGTCGAGGCCAGGGCGTCCAGTCCCACCGCATGCGCAATCTGATGCGGGCGACCGGGATAGCTGGAGAGGACTACGGCAAGGCGCTTCTCGCGCGCGGGCATCGTCGCCAGCCGCTGCCGCGCACAAACCCGGTCGACGGCCGCATTGATGCGCTCGGGATCTGGCTGATGCGCCAGACGGGCGAACTGCAGATCGGCATCGCGCTCGCCCGGCGACTTGAAGCTGACCACACCGGCGAGCAGCCGTCCGTCGACTTCGGGCAGCACTACATGCATCGCGAGGTCGGCCGGCGACAGGCCGCGCAGCGAGGAGGCCCAATCCTCCTTCCGCGCGGTCGACAGCGCCACCTGGAACACCGGACAGGAAGCCGCATCGAACGGCGTCGTGCCGTCATCACCCATCGCCGAGAACGCGGTGGCGTTGACGATCGCGGCGGGCGTGCATTCCGTGAAATGCGCGCGCAGCCAATCGGCGACGTCGGGCGCTTTCAACGATGTTGCGAAGGCGCCGCAGGCATCAAAGCCCCTCTCCCGCAGCGCGCCGATCAGCGCGTCGACCGGTCCGGTGTCGGCGGCGGTGAGATAGGAGCGATAGAAGGTCACCAGCGCATGCGGAAGGCCATCGGACGGCGGCAGCGATGCGAGCACGCCCTTCGCCGGGTCGTAAAAACCCATCTCGGGGATTTCGGTCTCGCCGAACACCGGCCCCGCATAAAGACCGGATGCCAGCGCCAACTGCGCGATCGCGACCTGTGCGGCGACCGCGCCGCCGGCGTCGCACAACACGCGCAGCCGCCGCAGGGTCGAGACCGGCACGGTCGAGAGCGCGTCCAGCCGCGGGTCATCGCGGCCATCGGCCGGGAGTACGGCCAGCGCGATACCGCGCCGTTTCGCCAGTTCATGCAGCGCCGCAGCGCCGTAGGACCAATAGGATTCACCGCCGATCAGCCGCACCAATATGCCGCGCGCATGCTCGAGCGTGCGCTCGACATAGGTGTCGACGGAGAGCGGATGGCGCAGCGCAATCAGATTGGCGAGCCGGAGCGACGGCAGGGTCTCGCGGCCGCGCCGCCAGCCGGCGGCGAACGCCGCGAGATCGCTGTCGGAGAACGAGAGTACCACGAGATCGGCCGGATCCTGACCGAGATCGACGGATGTCGCGGTCTCCTCCAGGCCATGGCTCTCGCGGAAGACGACGTGCATCAGACTCCCAATCCTTTATAGACCAAGTCCTGCCCGGATTGCCTGCTCATCGATATCGCCCTGCTCGCCGATCACGACGACTTTCGATCGCCGCGGCGCTGTGCCCCAGGGCTTGTCGAACTGATGGCGCACGCGCTCGCCGACGGACTGCACCAGCAGCCGCATCGGCTTGCCCTTGACCGCGAGATAGCCCTTGGCGCGCAGCACCTTGTGCTCGCGCGCCAGTCGCGCGATCGAGGCAACCAGCGCATCGATGTCGGTGACTTCGGGGAGATCGACGACCACGGAAGCGAAATCGTCATGCTCGTGTTCTTCCTCGCCATCATGATGCGACGGGCGCGCGGCGAGATCGTCTTCGGCCGCGGCATTCAGCCCGAGGATCAGTTGCGGATCGATCGCGCCGTCGGTCACGGCCAGCATCGGCACGGCGCGCGGCGTCTCGGCCGCGATCGCAAGCCTTGCGGCTTCAAGTCCTGCCTGACCGGCGAGATCGGCCTTGGTCAGCAACACGATATCCGCACAGCAGATCTGGTCTTCAAACACCTCCGAGAGCGGCGTTTCGTGATCGATGCTTTCGTCCGCCGCGCGCTGCGCTTCGACCGCTTCAGGGTTCGGCGCGAAGCGGCCGGCAGCCACCGCTTCCGCATCGGCGAGTGCGATCACGCCATCGACGGTGATGCGCGAGCGGATTTCCGGCCAGTCGAACGCCTTCAGCAGCGGCTTGGGCAACGCGAGGCCCGAGGTCTCGATCAGGATGTGATCGGGGCGGGTCTGGCGCGCCAGCAGCGTCTGCATGGTCGGGATGAAATCATCCGCCACCGTGCAGCAGATGCAGCCATTGGCGAGTTCGACGATATTCTCCTGGGGACAATTGACGTCGGCGCAGGACTTTAGAATCTCGCCGTCAACGCCTTCGCTGCCGAACTCGTTGACCAGCACCGCGAGTTTCCTGCCGCCGGCGTTCGTCATCAGATGCCGGATCAGCGTGGTCTTGCCCGAGCCGAGAAAGCCGGTGATGACGGTAACGGGAATTTTCGCAAGCTCGCTCACTCTGCAGCCTCCGGCAACGACATGGGGGGTATCCGCGCCAGCGATTGCTTGCGGAAAATCTCGGGCCGCGAGCGCCAGGGCACGAGACCGTCGGGTGCCGCGGCATAGGCGGCGGCGCCGGCAACGATGTCCTTTGCATTTGCCTCCGACATGCGGCCGTAGACATAGGACCAGCGGCCGGGCGCGCTTAGCGCCACCGAGCAGCCGTTGTTGCAGGCGGACAGGCACTCGATCGGCACCACATCGACGCCCTCGGGCGCGCCGATCTCGGCGATCGCCCGATGCAACAGTTTTCCGGGCGTAGGCTGCCCTTCGGGAATGGTCTGTCCTGCCTTGCAGGTGATGCAGACGTGAAGCGTGACGGCCATCGCCCTTCCTATCAACGTGGTGGCGGGAAGATGCGATGAGGCTCACGTGCCGGTGGGCCCGGCCCGTTCCCCGTCGCGGAACACCCCGTCCGCCGGTCCAAACACGGTGCATTGGCAGGTCTCCCGGCTTGCGGAGCAGGATTTCTCCTCTGATCCCCGCCTTCCCGACCCCGAGGGGTCAGTGGCCAATTGAGGATCTCTCCGGTCACGGTCGCGGGGGCGGCTGCTTTTCGGGCCCGATATAGGCCCTATCGCATTCCCTCTTCGCCTGTCGTAGGACAGGAACCAATGCTTGACGCACCATTTGCCCAAGCAACGGCCTTGTCAAGCCGAAGGAGTTCCCCGAATGACTTCCGAACAGGAACTGGCCGAGGATGTCAGACACGCCGTCAAAATGGCCAAGAAGAAGGCCGCCCGCGACCGCATGATGGCCGAGAAGAGCGGCGAGAAAGGGCTGATCATCGTCCATACCGGCGCGGGCAAGGGCAAGTCCTCCTCCGCCTTCGGCATGATCGTGCGCTGTGTCGCGCACGGCTTCCCCTGCGCGGTGGTGCAGTTCATCAAGGGCGCCTGGGATACCGGCGAGCGGCGGATTTTCACCACCCATTTCGGCGAGCTCTGCCAGTTCTACGCCATGGGCGAAGGCTTTACATGGGAGACGCAGGACCGCGCCCGCGACATCGCCGCAGCCAAAGCTGGCTGGGAAAAGGCCAAGGAGCTGATCGTCGATCCCAACCTGCACATGGTCGTGCTCGACGAGATCAACATCGCGCTGCGCTACGACTATCTCGACATCAACGAAGTCGTCGCCTTCCTGCAGTCCTCGAAACCACCGCTGACGCATGTCGTGTTGACCGGACGCAACGCCAAGCAGGAGCTGATCGACGCCGCCGATCTCGTCACCGAAATGACGCAGGTCAAACATCCGTTCCGCTCCGGCGTCAAGGCGCAGCCCGGCGTCGAGTTCTAAGACGGCCCGCATGGCGCGCACGTTGATGATCCAGGGAGCCGGTTCGGACGTGGGCAAGTCGCTCATTGTCGCAGGTCTCGTGCGCGCCGCGACGCGGCGGGGACTCCGCGTGCTGCCGTTCAAGCCGCAGAACATGTCGAACAATGCGGCTGTGACGATTGATGGGGGCGAGATCGGCCGCGCCCAGGCGCTGCAGGCGCTGGCTGCCGGGGTCGAACCACATACCGACATGAATCCGGTGCTGCTGAAACCCGAGACCGATGTCGGCGCACAGGTCGTGGTGCATGGCAAGCGCGTCGCGACCATGCGCGCGCGGGACTATGCGGCGATGAAGCCGTCGCTGATGCCGGCCGTGCTGGAAAGCTTTGAGCGGCTGAAGGCGAAATCCGATCTCGTTCTGGTCGAAGGCGCCGGCAGCCCGGCCGAAGTCAATCTGCGAAAGAACGATATTGCCAATATGGGATTCGCGCGGCGTGCTGATGTGCCAGTCGTGCTTGTCGGCGACATCGAACGTGGCGGCGTCATTGCGCAGATGGTCGGAATCAGGACCGTGATCGATCCCGATGATGCCGCCATGATCGAAGGTTTCATCATCAACAAGTTTCGCGGTGACCCTTCGCTGTTCGATGACGGCTACAGGACGATTGCGGATCGCACAGGCTGGTGCGGTTTTGGCGTACTCCCTTATTTCGATCGCGCGCGAGAGCTGCCGGCAGAGG
This sequence comes from Bradyrhizobium sp., assembly GCA_035568535.1. Lineage (GTDB taxonomy): Bacteria > Pseudomonadota > Alphaproteobacteria > Rhizobiales > Xanthobacteraceae > Bradyrhizobium. The sequence continues at coordinate 28,431 of DATMNV010000232.1, read as the reverse complement.
ACGCGCTCGGACTTGGCGAGGCGCGCAAGCACGGCCGCCGCAAGATCGCGTTCCTGGCACTGTCGCGCATCGCGAATTTCGACGATCTAGATCCACTGAAGCTCGAGCCGGAGGTCGATCTCGTGATGGTACGCCCCGGCCAAGCGATCCCAGGCGACGCTGCGCTCGTGATCCTTCCCGGCTCAAAGTCGACCCGCGGCGACCTCGATTTCCTGCGCAGGCAGGGCTGGGATATCGATCTCCACGCCCACGTCCGGCGCGGCGGCCATGTGCTCGGACTCTGCGGCGGCTATCAGATGCTGGGCCAAAGCGTTGCCGATCCCGATGGCATCGAGGGACCGGCCGGAGAGACGCCGGGGCTCGGGTTGCTCGATGTCACCACCGTCATGAGCCCCGAGAAGAGTCTCACGCGCGTTCGCGCTACGCACGCAGGGACGAAGCAGACCATCGAGGCCTACGAGATCCACATCGGCCGCACCGAAGGGAAGGATCGCGCCCGTCCCTTCGCGTTCGTCGACGGTGCGCCTGAGGGTGCGATCTCCGCGGATGAACGCGTGCATGGCAGTTACCTGCACGGGCTATTTACGTCGGACGATTTCCGCCGTGCTTTCCTCGCGCAGCTCGGCGTCGCCGCCTCCAATGAAGGCTATGGCGCAAAAGTAGAAGGCGCACTCGATGCGCTCGCAGAGCACGTCGAGAAACATCTCGATGTCGAAGGCCTGCTCGCGCTAGCGCGCTGACAGCGCGTTGGCGAGGCGCGCCCATTCGGCCTCGTCGCCGGGCAGACCCAGGCGCAGCCATCCCGGCTTGCAGCTGAAGATGCGCGACCAGACTTTTGCACGCGCGAGCCGCTCCTGCGCCGCAACGGCGTTACCGGTCTCGTAGAGCCGGAACAGCGGCGTGCCGCCGATCAGCTTCCACCCCGCACCCTTCGCAAGATCATCAAGCCGCTGGGCCTCGCGCGCCAGGCGTGCTCTTGTCGCATCGGCCCAATCGCGATCGAGCAATGCGCGCCGTCCGATCTCGATCGCCGCGCCGGAGATCGGCCAGGGGCCGGCCATAGCGGCCAAGGCGGCAACGTCCGCTTCGTGGCCGAGCACAAAACCGAGCCGCAAACCGGCGAGCCCGTAGAATTTGCCGAAGGAGCGCAGGATCAGAAGCCCCAGCCTCCCCGCCTCTGCCGCCAGCGACAGGCCGGGCGCGGCATCGGCAAAGCTCTCGTCGATGACGAGGCGGCCTATTCGTGGCAATAGCTCCAGCAGTTTGGCGGGATCGTGCTGCCGCGCATCGGGATTGTTGGGATTGACGACAATGGCGAGATCGGCATCAGCCAGCGCCGAGAGATCGCCGACCTCCCCGACTCGCCAGCCTGCGGCGGCGAAGGTCGGCGCATACTCATTATAGGTAGGAGTTAAAATCGCTACGGCGCCGGGCGGCGCCAGCCGCGGCAGCAGCTGGATTGCGGCTTGCGCGCCAGCAACGGCAAGCACGGGCGCGGTCGTTTCGTACGCGCTTCGCGCCGCCTCGTGCAGGGCCTCGGTCTCCGCGCGCGAGGGCAGCGCAGTCCAATGCCGCGACTGCAAATCGCCAACCGGATAAGGCTGCCGGTTGATGCCGGTGGAGAGATCGATCCAGTCTTCCGGGCGTCCGCCGAAACGCCTGCACGCGACATCGAGATTTCCGCCGTGGTCCTGCATCGATCGATCCTAGACGACGGCGAGCACGACAAGAAGCAAAGTAAGCGCGAACATCGCGGCAACATAGAGCTCCAGTGCCTTCGTGATATCGGCGGCGGCCGGATCGCCCGCAGCGCCGTTCAGCCAAGGCTCATCGGCGAGCTCGTCATCATAGAAGCGCGGACCGCACAGGCGCACGCCAAGAGCGCCCGCCATCGCGGCCTCCGGCCAGCCGGCATTGATCGAGCGATGGTGGCGCGCCTCCTGCCACATGCAGGACAATGCTTGCGAGCGCTGGGTGCTTCCGGCGAGCACCACAAACAGCAGCCCCGTCAGGCGCGCCGGCAAGAAATTCGCGACATCGTCGATGCGCGCGGCGGCCCAGCCGAAGAATCTATGCCGCTCGCTGCGATGGCCGATCATGGAATCGAGTGTGTTGATGGCCTTGTAGCCGACGATGCCGGGCAGTCCGAACAGCGCGCCCCAGAAGATCGGCGCGACGATGCCGTCGGAGGCATTTTCGGAGAGGCTTTCGATTGCGGCGCGCGCGATGCCGGCCTCGTCGAGTTTCGAGGGATCACGGCCCACGATCATCGCGACCTGCTTGCGCGCGGCTTCGACATCGCCGGCGCGCAGGGGATCGCGGACGGCAGCGACGTGGTCGTAGAGCGAGCGGAACGCGACAAACGGCCAGGCCAGGATTCCGAGTATCACGATGCCGATCAGTCCGGCGGGAATCATTCGTTGCACGATCCAGGCGAATCCCGCCGCCAGCGCGATCACGAGCAGCGCTGCGGCGATGCCGGTCGTGCGACGAAGCGAAGGCGCGTCCATCTCGCGGTTCCATTGCGTGTCCAGGGCGGCGATCAATCGGCCGAGCCAGGTGACGGGGTGGCCGATGCGGGCAAGCAGCGCGCCGGGCCAGCCCACCAGGGCGTCCATGACCATCGCCACCGCCATCGCTCCCGCAAAAGCCACGCAAAATCCTCCACTCCCCCTGATGCGGGACAATGCGGCCTGCGCGCAAGCCCTCTTCTAATGATTTAGCCGTTTGTCATCGTCCGCAATTGATGGTTAGTGCGGGGCTGGAAGTGGGGACAGTATGGGCATCATCCTCATCACCGGGGGAGCGCGATCGGGCAAGAGCACGCGGGCGGAAGCGCGCGCGCGCGAATTGCCGGGCCAGCCCGTTTACATCGCAACCGCCGAGGCGCTCGATTCCGAGATGCGCGAACGCATCGCCAAACATCGCGCGCGGCGCGGCAGCGACTGGCTGGAACGCGAGACGCCGCTGGAGCTGGTCGCCGCGCTCGACGCAACGGACGGCGGCGGCGCGCGTTTGGTCGATTGCCTGACATTGTGGCTGACAAATCTGATGCTCGCCGAACGCGACTGGGAGAGAGAGGCAGTGCTGCTCGCGGAGGCGCTTGGCCGGCAGAACGGCCCAGTCGTGCTGGTCACCAACGAAGTAGGACTCGGCATCGTACCGGCAAATGCGCTGGCGCGCCGATTCCGCGATGCTGCCGGAATCCTCAATCAAATGATCGCGCGCGTGGCCGACGAAGTGGAACTCGTCGTCGCCGGAATACCGATGCGGGTAAAGTAGCCCATGAACGATTACGCCGACACGCTGCAAAAGCTGATCGCCGATCTGAGGATCGGCCTTTCGTTGTGCACCCGCCTGCCGCTCGGACCGGCCGCTCCGGTCGGCGAAGGCGATGTGGCAAGGGCGAGCTGGACCTTTCCGATCGCGGGGCTCCTGGTCGGCCTTGCCGGCACGCTGGTGTATTGGCTGGCGATCCGCCTCAACGTGGCGCCGCCGTCTGCGGCGGCCTTGACGCTGGCGACAACACTGCTGCTGACCGGCGCGATGCACGAGGATGGCCTTGCGGATACCGCCGACGGTCTCGGGGGCAGGACGCGGGAGCAGAAACTCGAGATCATGCGCGACAGCCGGATCGGCACGTTCGGCGCCTGCGCGCTCGCGATCTCGCTGTTGCTGCGCTGGAGCACGATTGCCGACATCGCCGAACCGCGCTATGTGGCGCTGGCGCTGATCTCGGCGCATGTGGCGGCGCGCGCCTGCCTGCCGGCCTTCATGCATCTTGTGCCACTGGCCCGATCGGACGGGCTTTCGAGCGGCGCCGGATCGCCGCCCGGGTCGAGCGTGGCTGCGGCGCTGCTCCTGGGTGCACTCTGCCTGCTGTTCAGCTTCGGCCTGACCGGGACCGTCGTTGCGCTCCTGATACTGGCGCTTGTGGGATTCCTGCTGGCGCGGGCCGCCACAAGAGAGTTCGGCGGCCAGACCGGCGACGTGCTGGGCGCGATGGAGCAGATCGGCGAGGCCGCCATCCTCCTGATCGCGGCGTCGCGGTTCTGAGCGCGACTGATCCTTGTTTGCGCATGATCTCCGCGCAAACGCTACGCGTTTGTCGCGAGGGAAAACCGGGTGCCCACTTTTCCGGATCATGCGCTAGTTCGGCTTGAGCGTGTCGAACGCCGCCGCGAGAGGCTGATGTCGGCCGGAAGCACGGTCACGTGCAGCTTCTTGTCGGGCGACGCGTATCTTTTCACGAGCGTGGTCGCGCAGCTGCCTTCCAGCCGCGGCGTCGACAGCAATTCATGGCCTTCGCACTGGATTTCGGCCAAAGCTTCCCGCGGCATCAGCCATGCGAGGGCGATCAAGGCAATGATGAGCTGCGGGAAGCCACGCATGACGCCACCTTCCGGATCGGTTCGCGTGCCTTAGTCCAGGCGCAGAACACCGCGCCGTCGATTGTCATCCGTGCGTCGCAAACGTGATCAGCGGCGGCATCCGCTCAAGAACAATCTGGCGCAGGTCCTGGCGCGCTGCGCCCGCTCTTCCGGCGACGGCGGCGGCCGGTGGCCGAACATGACGGAGCGCACCGGTTGCATGGCAAGCATGCCGAGCAACATCCCGGCGGCGGTGTCCGCATCGTCGATCTCAATGATGCCACGCTTCTGCTGCGCCCGCAGCCAGTTCGCCAGCGCATTCTGGGTCGGCGTGATCGCCTTGTGAAAGAACGTCTCCGCGACATCGGGAAACTTGTCGCTGTCGCCGAGGATGACGCGCTGAAGTGCGATCACGTCGCCGTCGAGCATCAGCTCGGCGCAGACCTGCAGCGCCTCCGTCAGCGCAGCCTCGACATCGCTGCCGTTGCAGGCGCGCAATTTCACGACCGATACAAAGGTATCGATCCGCTCCGTCACCATCGCTTCGAACACCGCGGCCTTGTTCGGAAACAGGCGATACATCGTCTTGGTGGAAACGCCGGCGCACCGCGCCACGTTTTCCATGGTGGTCGCCGCATAGCCGGAATGAGCGAACTCAGTCCTCGCCGCTTCGGCGATGATCGTCCGCGTCTCCTCGTCGGAGCGCTGTTGCGGCCGTCCGCGGCCACGCCGCGGCTCATCCGCCGCGCCGCCGCCCTCGCTCACGTTGTTTGCCTTCACGTTTGTCATGGTCCGCCTTCGGAATTGTCATGCCATCGAGCCATGCTTTTGCATGATGCCTGTCATCCTATTGACAGCCCCAATCTAGGGTCTATTTTGGAAAACGTCAAGTTTCCTAAATAGGCTCCTCGCCTCACGGAATTGGATTTCCGTTCATTTGCAAGGGGTTAAATCAAACGGAGGGCTACCATGAGTCGTCATTCCACCGCGTTCGAGGCCGAACAGCAGGTTACGGCCGGGTCCATCGAGGGGCTAGCGAAGGGCGATGCCAGCGATCACGACAATGTGGTCGCGGTCGCAGCCCCCAAGGCCCGCAACATCAGGGGTCAGCTGCGCCGCCTGCTGCTGGCGGGCGCTGCGGTCGCCGTGCTGTCGGGCGCCGTCTGGTACGGCTGGAACTACTGGACCGTCGGCCGCTTCCAGGTCTCCACCGACGACGCCTATGTAAAGGCCGACAACACCACCATCGCGCCGAAAGTCTCGGGTTACCTGAGCGCGGTGCTGGTCGGCGACAACGAGCGCGTCAAGGCCGGACAAGTGCTGGCACGGATCGATGACCGCGATTTCGTCGTGGCACTCGACCAGGCCAAGGCCGACGTCGCGGCGGCGACGGCAACGATTGCCAGCAAGCAGGCGCAGCTCGACGTGCAGCAGTCCGTTATCGCGGCCGCCAAGGCGACCATCGAGGTCGATACCGCCACCAGGACTTTTGCGGGCCAGGAAAACAAGCGCTACACCGATCTCGCCTCGACTGGCTATGGCAGCGTGCAGAACGCACAGGCCGCGCAATCGCGCAACGCCGGCGCCGAAGCAGCGATCCTGCGCGACCAGGCCAACCTGGTCTCCGCGCTGAAGCAGGTCGACCTGATCAAGGCCGAACTTGCGCAGGCCGTTGCCGCTTCCGCGCGCGCCACCGCCCAGCAGCACCAGGCCGAGCTCAATCTCGGCTACACCACCATTACAGCTCCGATCGACGGCGTGGTCGGCAACCGGACGCTGCGCACCGGCCAGTACGTGCAGGCCGGCACGCAACTGATGTCGCTGGTGCCGGCGACCGGCGCCTACATCATCGCGAACTACAAGGAAACCCAGCTCACCAACGTGCATGAGGGCCAGAAGGTCGACGTCGAGGTCGACATGTTCCCCGGCAAGGTCGTGCATGGTCACGTCGACAGCCTGGCGCCGGCGAGCGGCCAGGAGTTCGCGCTGCTGCCGCCAGACAACGCCACCGGCAATTTCACCAAAGTGGTGCAGCGCATCCCCGTGAAGATCGCGCTTGAAGGCGGCGCCCCGATCGAGCTGCGCCCCGGCATGTCCGTGACCCCGACCATCGAGACGCAGGCACGCCAGCCTATTCTCGCCAGGGCGCCCGAAACGTCAAAGATCGCTTACGCTGCGGCCCAGAGGTGATGCCATGAGTGCGCTCGCCCTTTCATCCCCTGCATCTGTCCCACGGGCCGCTGCACCGGCGGCCCCGCAAAATCCCGATCGCGCCAGCCCGGTGGTATGGATATCCATCGTTGCGGCGATGATCGGCGCCTTCATGGCGATCCTCAACATCCAGATCACCAACGCCTCGCTGCTCAACATCGAGGGCGGCATCGGCACCGGCGTCGACAACGGCTCCTGGATCTCGACCTCCTACCTGATCGGCGAGATCGTGGTCATTCCGTTGACCGACTATCTCAGCCGCGTGTTCTCGTTCCGCAAGATCATGCTCGTGCATGCCACGCTGTTCGCGATCTTTTCGGTCGCCTGTGCCTTCACCCACGACCTGCCTTCGATGATCGCGATGCGCGGCCTGCAGGGCTATTTCGGCGGCGTGCTGATTCCGATGGCCTTCACGCTGGTTTTCACCAAGCTGCCCAAGGGCCAGCAGCCGATTGGTCTTGCCATGTTCGCGCTCGCGGTGACCTTTGCGCCTGCCATTGGCCCCACCATCGGCGGCTATCTCACCGAGAATTACGGCTGGCAGACCATCTTCTTCGTCAACGTGATCCCGACAGCGGTCATGGTCACGACGCTCTTCTTCACGCTGGAACGTCAGCCGATGCAGCTCAAGCTGCTCGCCGAAGGCGACTGGTTCGGGATCGTCACCATGGCGGTCGGCCTGTCTGCGCTGCAAGCGGTGCTGGAAGAAGGCAACAAGGACGACTGGTTCGGCTCGCCCTTCATCGTCAAGTTGGCCATCACCGCCGCGATCAGCCTGTCGCTCTTCATCGCCAATGAGCTGATCGTGGAAAAACCGCTGCTGCGGCTGCGGCTGTTGACCAACCGCAATTTCGGCATGGGCACGATCGCCGCGGTCTTCCTGGGCTTCGGCCTGTTCGGCTCGATCTACCTGCTGCCGGCCTATCTCGGCCAGGTGCAAGGCTACAATGCAGAGCAGATCGGCAATGTGCTGGCCTGGACCGGCCTGCCGCAGCTGATCCTGATCCCGTTGGTGCCGAAGCTGATGCAGCGGATCGACGCCCGCTATCTCGCCGCCTTGGGGCTGATGCTGTTCGCCTACAGCTCGTTCATGAACACGACAATGTCGCTGGATTATTCCGGTGACCAGTTCTGGATTCCCAACATCATCCGCGCCATCGGCCAGGCGCTGACGCTGGCCCCCTTGAGCAACGTCTCGCTCGGCAGCGTCGCGCCGCAGGATGCGGCAGCCGCGTCCGGCATCTCCAACATGATGCGCAACCTCGGCGGCGCGATCGGCACCGCCGTACTTGCCACCATCGTCACCAAGCGCGAGCAGTTCCACTCCAACATCATCGGCCAGTCGGTCGACCTCGGCCGCGAGGAAGTGCGCAGCCGGATCGCGGGACTGACCAACTACTTCCTTAGCCACGGCGTGGCCGATCCCACCACCGCGCACGCGCAGGCCATCGTTGCCCTGGGCAAGCTGGTGAAGCGCCAGGCGCTGGTGCTGGGCTTTAGCGACACCTTCATGGTGCTCGGCGTCGTGCTGCTGCTCTCGGCCGCCGCGATCCTGATGACGCGAAAGCCAAAGGCTGCGGCAGCGGGCGGCGGCGCGCACTGAGCAACATCGCGTTTGCCGTTCGGAAAATCCCGGGCCGCTCCACGGCCCGGGATTTTGAAGCCGTCACAAATCAGCGAAACCAGAGGGTCACGCCCCAGGAAGGGCAGACAAACGCGCCCGAAAAGTCGTATATTCGAAAGAGCATCACCAACCCTCGAGCGAATGCCAATGACGGCGCAGCTCACCCGCCGCGACGCGTTGCAGACCCTGGCACTGGCCGGCGCCAGTGCAATTGCCGGCGTCTCCTCTGCACGCGCAGCCGCCTCGCCTCCCAATCACGAGCTCGACGGTGTGTTGCAGGCAGCCGTCCACAGCGGGCATGCACCCGGCGTGGTGGCGATGGCCGCGACCGATCAATCCATTCTCTATGAAGGCGCCTTCGGCCTGCGCTGCCATGGCGCGCCGGCGAAGATGACGACCGATACCACCTTTCGCATCGCCTCAATGGTGAAGCTGCTCACGTCGGTCGCAGCTCTGCAGCTCGTCGAACGCGACAAGCTCAGGCTGGATGAGCCCGCGGAAAAGATCGATCCCGAGCTTGCTTCTGTCCCCGTCCTCGATGGCTTCGACGCCAAGGGCGCGCCGCAAATGCGTTCCGCGCGAACGCCGCTCACCCTGCACAATCTGCTCACGCATACCTCCGGGTTCAGCTATCCGCTGTGGGACCCCAATGTCGTGCGCTATCTCAAATGCTGCCAGACCAACAGGAAGCTGCCGCGCAAGCCACTGGCTTTCGACCCGGACGCGAAATGGTCCTATGGTGGCAGCATCGACAGGGTCGGCCGGCTGGTGGAGATCGCGAGCGGCATGCCGCTCGAGCGCTATTTCCATGAGCACATCACGGGCCCGCTCGAGATGCACAATACCGTCGTCAACTTGACTGCAAGCCAGCGGGCGCGAGAGGCCAGCGTGCATCGGCGCCAGGCGGATGGCAGCTTCAAACCTGAGCCGCCGGAAAAGCCCACGGTCACGAAAATGTTTTCGGGTGGCGGCGGCATCTACTCCACCGCGCCCGACTATCTGACCCTGCTGCAGGCGCTTTTGAACGGCGGGAGCCTGCGCGGCACCACCATCCTGCGGCCGGAAACCGTGGCGCTGATGTCCCAAAACCAGATCGGCGATCTGGAGGCCGGCATCATGAAAACGACGAATCCGTCGCTGTCGAGCGACGTCGATTTCTTTCCCGGTGTCCGCAAGCGCTGGGGTTTCGGGCACATGATCACGCTCGACCCTGTAAAAGACGGCCGCAAGGCCGGCAGCTTGACCTGGGCCGGCCTGCTCAACACCTATTACTGGATCGATCCCGCTTCCGGCATAGCCGGCGTCATCATGATGCAGATGTTGCCCTTTGCCGACGAGCGCGCGCTGAAAGTTTACCGGCAGTTCGAGCGCGGCGTCTATCGCGCCTTCAAATCGGCCTAAGCTCGGGATGTACTTACGACCATCGACCATGAATTTGGGAATACCGCATTGAACCCGAAAGTTCTGGCCCTGATCGGCTGTCTCGTACCGGTCGCACCTTGTTTCGCGCAGGATCATCTCCAGGCCGCGCCGGAGCAGCTGACGTTGTCGGCCACGCGCGACCCCGCGGGCGAACAATGCCGGCGCGTCGACAAGATGGATGCCGCCGGTCTCGCATCGGTCTCGATGCATCGGACCTTCCACGATGATTTCGACGAGCATCCGCTCAAGCATGGCCTCTGGGTGCCTCATTACTCCGGCGGCGCGGCCTGGCCGGAGGCGCAATATTGGGGCGGTGCCGGCTCCCAGCTCAAGCGCCAAACCAAATATAACGGCGAGCAGCAGATCTATGTGGACCCGCATTACCGGGGCCTCGCGCTGCGGCCGCTCGACCTCGACCCGTTCCGGGTCCGCAACGGTGTGCTGTCGATCATTGCGAGCCGCACGCCGCCCGAGCTGCAGGCGGCGCTGTTCGACAATCCCTACATCTCGGGCATCCTGACCACACAAGCCTCGTTTTCGCAAAAATACGGCTACTTCGAAATCCGCTCGAAGATCCCGGTCGGCACCGGCGTCTGGCCGGCGTTCTGGATGCTCGCCAATGACGGCGGCTGGCCGCCGGAGATCGACGTGATGGAAGGCCGCGGCCAGCATCCCGGCGACCTCGTGATGACCACGCATTGGCGCATTCCGACCACGCAGAAAATCGAGTCCTGTGGGTTCGATTTCCAGTTGCCCGACGCCGCGCTCGTTTTTCACGACTACGGCGTCCTGTGGCTGCCGGACCGGATCATCTATTTCATCGATCGCAAGCCCGTGTCCGACATCAAGGTCCCCGTCGGCTTCGACGATCCCATGTACATGATCATCAACCTCGCGATGGGCTCGAAATGGTTCGGCGGCGTCGGTGTCGTCGACGGCGAGACGCCGCAGATGGTGGAATTCCAGATCGACCGGGTCTCGGCCTATCAGATCGATCCGAACCAGCCTGACAAATCGCAACAAGGGGCGATGCCGATCAAGGCAAGCCTGACAGGGGACGTCGATGCCCGGTAAGTTCTCACGGCGCAACTTTGCAAAGCTCGCGGGGCTTGCCGGCCTTGGCCTGATGACACCGCCCGCGCTGGCGCAGGACAGTGCGGTCGGCACGGAACCCGACGGTCGCGCGCCCGCCAGCTTCCCGAGCGGCTTCATCTGGGGCACGGCGACGTCGGCCTACCAGATCGAAGGCGCCGTTCATGAGGATGGCCGCGGGGTGTCGATCTGGGACACCTTCAGCCACACGCCCGGCAAGATCGAGGACAGCACCAACGCCGATCGCGCCAACGATCATTATCACCTCTATAAAGAGGATGTCGGCCTCATCAAGAATCTCGGCGCCAAGGCCTATCGCTTCTCGATCGCCTGGCCGCGGGTGTTTCCGAACGGCGACGGGCCTGCGAACCCGAAAGGCCTCGATTTCTACAATCGCCTCGTGGACGAGTTGCTCGCCAACGGTATCGAGCCGTATGCCACGCTTTATCACTGGGACCTGCCGCAATCGCTGCAGGACCGCGTCGGCGGATGGCAGTCGAGCGACACTTCGAAGGCGTTTGGCGACTATGCCGGCTACGTCGTGGAACGCCTGAGCGATCGCGTCAAAAGCTTCTTCACCCTCAACGAGGCCGGACGTTTCCTCAACTTCGGCTATGGCTGGGCCATCGATGCGCCCGGCCTCAAGCTGCCCACGGGCGAATTGAACCAGGCGCGTCACAACGTCGTGCTGGGTCACGGGCTCGCCGTGCAGGCGATCCGCGCCAAGGCGCGCCCCGGCACGCGGGTGGGCCTTGCCGAGAACATTGCGGCGTGCGTACCGGCCATCGACACGCCGGAACATGTTCACGCCACCGAAATTGCCACGCGCGAACTCAACGCCGGCATTCTGGGCGTGATCCTCGAAGGCAAATACACCGAAGGCTATCTCGACTATGCCGGCAAGGACGCGCCGAAATTCACCGCCGATGAACTGAAAATCATCGGCACGAAGATCGATTTCGTCGGCCTCAACATCTACGCCCCGCAATTCTACATCGTGCCGAAGGACAAGAAGCCGGGCTTCGACGTGTTACCCTTCCCTGCCTCCTTCCCGCACATGAATTCGGATTGGCTCCGCATCGGCCCGGAAACCGCCTATTGGGTACCGCGTCTGACCGCAAAGGTCTGGAACGTCGATACCATCTTCATCAGCGAGAACGGCACCTCATCGGAGGACAAGATTTCGGCCGACGGCAATGTCTACGATCTCGACCGCGTCATGTACCTGCGCAACTACCTCGTCCAGCTGCAGCGCGCGATTGCGGAGGGCGCGCCGGTGCGCGGCTATTTCCTCTGGAGTCTGATGGACAATTTCGAGTGGATCTTTGGATTTGAAAAACGCTTCGGATTGTATCGGGTCGATTTCGAAACGCAGAAGCGGATTCCGAAGCTGAGTGTGTCTTTCTATCGCAATGTGATTGCGCGCAACGCGGTCAGTTCCTGAAGCCGACCCGCCTGTCAATACGCAACGAAATTCAGGTCAGGCTTTTCGATGAAGTTGACGGCAACGCCGCGCGACAGCATCGCAGCCAGACGCTGCGCGTCCCAATTGGTCAGCCGCACGCAGCCGTGCGAGGCGGCCCTGCCGACCAGCGACGGCTCCGGCGTGCCGTGGATGCCGTAGCTCGGCTTCGACAGTGCGATCCAGGTCGAGCCAAGCGGATTGTTCGGCCCCGGCGACAGGTCGAACGGCTTCTGGGTCTCGACTTCCTTGAACTGATATTTTGGATTGTAGTGGAACGTCGGCTCCGAATTGATCGCCGTCACCTTCAGCATTCCTGAAGGCGTCGGCTTGTCGTCGCTGCCGATGGACGCCGGAAAGGACGCGATCAACTCGTTCCTGCTTGAGTACACCTTGACCGTCTGATGGTCCTTGTCGACATCGATACGGGATGCGTTCGCTGATTTGTTCGCGTTCAGCACGTTCGCGACGATGATCACTTCGCCGGCTTCCGAGAATGACGCGTCCGGATTGAGCTTCGAAAGCAACTCCGTGCTCATGTGGAATTTTTCCGCGAGCGCTTCGCGGATATTGGCGTAACCGAGCGTCTTGAGGGACGTCATGTCTTCCATTTTGGCTGGAAGCCGCACGAACGGTCCTTTCAGGTCGTCGCTGGAGATGGAATATTCGGTCAGGACGGGAACGGTGGCCTCGGAGGTCAGCTCATTCCAGAAGGCGCGGCTCCATCTGGTGTCGGCCGGCAGATTGTGAATTTCCGCGAAGGCTGCGACCGCCTCGTCCAGCCGCGGCGAAATCTTGCCGTCGATCTCGCCCGAGGAAATGTTGGCGCGATCGAGCAGGACTTGCGCTTTGACGACCGCGGGAACGATGCCCTGGCTCCGATCGAGCTCAGCGAAGTCGGCGGCGATGAAGGTGAAGGGATTTACCTCCGAGGCCTGTGCCGCCAGCGGCAGTAAAACTGAAATTAAATAAAGGCCAATCCTGCAGCCAAACATCGGTTTGGTCCAAAATTGAAAATGCCAAAATGTCAGCAGCCGCGAAATCGTCAACTCAACAATCCGCGACAGTTAGCCGCCTATGAGCGCACCTTAAGGGGTTTACCTGCTCGGCGCGTGATGCGGCCGGAACAGCCGGCCCTTTTCGGTCACCGCCGCGATGCCCAGCGCCGCCAGCGCGCAGATGCAGAAGCCGATCGAAAACGGCAGCAGCGTACCGTCATAGCTCTGGCCGATCGCCATGCCGACGCCGATGCCGAGCAGCGTCGTGATCGATCCGTACAGCGATGACGCGGTACCGGCGATGTGGCCGTGCGGCTCCATGGCAAGCGCGGTGAAGTTCGCCATCATCAGCCCGAACGCAAACATCATCACCGCCGACAGCGCCATGAACAATGGCAATGGCAGCATTTGCATTTTCTCCGCGACCAGCAGGATCACGGCAACGAGCGCAAAGGTGACGAGAGCGCCATGAGAGATCACGCGCATGCCGAGACGTCCGACAAAGCGGGAATTGAAGAAGCCCGCGAGCGCGACGCCGATGGCAATGGCGGCAAACGCCAGCGGGAAGTAATGGCCGAGCTTGTAGATCTCGGTGAACACCTGCTGCGAGGAAAACACGAAGGCGAACATCGCGCCCCAAACGCCGCCGGCCGCGAGCGCATAGCCCAGCGTCTGGCGGTTGGTGACGGTCTGCCTGTAAGCGCCGAACACGTCGGGGAGCGCGAGCGATTTGCGCATTCCGGAGGGCAAGGTTTCCGGCATGCGCAGCGCGCTCCAGATCAGCGCCACCACGCCATAAAGCATCAGCACGATGAAGATGCCGCGCCACTGCGCGGTCAAGAGCACCGCCTGGCCGAAGGACGGCGCAACCACGGGCACGGCGATGAAGACCATCATCGCAAGCGACATCACGCTCGCCATGCGCCGGCCGGCGTAGCAGTCGCGCACGATCGAGGTGGCAATCACGCGCGTCGCCGACGTGCCAAGACCTTGCAGCGCGCGGGCCAGCAGCAGGGTTTCGAAGGATGGAGCGGCGACCGCAAGCAGGCTCGCGACAGCATAAAGCACCATGCCGCCGAGCAGCACCGGCCGGCGGCCGAAGCGATCCGACAGCGGGCCCATCAGGAATTGGCCGACGCCGAAGCCGACCAGGAACATCGACAGCACGAGTTGCGGATGGTTGGGGTCCGCGATGTGAAAGGCATCGCGGATGTTCGGCAGCGCCGGCAGCATCATGTCCATGGCCAGCGGGTTCAGCGCCATGATGGCGGCGATTACCACAACGAATTCAGGAAAGCCCATCGGGCGGTGGCCCGAAGAGACAAAGGCGTCGGCATTGATTTCAGTCACAAAGCAACCTCATGAGGAGGCTGCCTTTTTACCGCCCCTGCTGCGCTGCACAATGCGCGTTTCGGGATGGGTGGTCGGCGGTGGAGGGTGAGGTCATTCTGGGCACACCTACGCGCCGAGCATTGCCTTCAATTTCATCACGGCGCTATCCGGCGTGGTCAGCACCGACTTGCCCGTCGCCTGCGCGACCTGCTCGGCCGCCGGCGCCATGCTGTACTGGGCGAGCGCGATGACGTCGCAATCGCGCAGATCCTTTGAGGCTTCCACGACGAGACGGTCATGCTCCGCGCGATCGCCCCGATCGAGCGCGGCAAGCGCGCCTTCGGCGAGCTTCGGCACAAGCTCGACGGACGCCGGAAATTCCCGAGGCATCGACGCCAACGTGGGCGGAAAGGACGACAACAGCCCGACCTTGCGGCCGCTTTTCGCGGCCTGCTCGATCATCGCTTCGTTCGGCTTGAGCACGGGAATCAGCGCCTGCTCACCAGCCACCGCCTCGATGCAGGGCCCGAAGGCCGAACAGGTAAACAAGATGCCGTTGGCGCCGGTGCTCGCCGCATAGCGGCCAATTGAAAGGAAACGATCGGTCATCGCATCCGTCAGCTTGCCGTCGCGGGCGAGATCAGCCGACAGGCTATCGTCGAGCAGATTCATCAGCCGCGCCTCCGGCCACAATTTTGCGAAGGAGGCTTCGATCGGCACGATCGAATGTTTTAAGGCATGAACCAGGGTGATGCGCATGAGGTCGGGTCGCTCTTTCCGCTCCCTCTCCCCGCAAGCAGGGAGAGGTGAACCAGTGTTCTACTTGAACGGGACGGCGTACATCAAGCCGCCCTTGGTCCAGGACGCGTTGAGGCCGCGTTCGAGTTTGAGCGGGCTCGCCTGACCGACATTGCGCTCAAAGATCTCGCCGTAATTGCCGGTCGCCTTGAGCGCCTGCTGCATCCACTTGTTGTCGAGGCCGAGACGCGAGCCGAGATCGCCGGATACACCGAGCAGACGCTGCACGGTGGGCGCGGAGGACTTTGCCATCTCGTCGACATTGGCCTGGGTGACGCCGAGCTCTTCCGCCTCGACCAGGCCGTAATGCAGCCAGGTGATGATGTCGCTCCAGACCTCATCGCCGTTGCGCGTGAACGGACCGAGCGGCTCCTTGCTGATGGTGGTCGGGAGCACGAGATAGTCGGCCGGATTTGGTGCCGCGGTCGCAACCGCGCCGGCGAGCGCGGAAGCGTCCTGGGTCATGACATCGCATCGGCCGCCAAAGAAAGTCTGGTACATGGTGTCGACGCGGTCGAACACCAGCGGCTTCCAGTCGATGCCGTTGGCGCGGCCGTAGTCGCCGAGCGTGACCTCATGCGTGGTACCCTGCGCGACGCAAACGGTGGCGCCTTTCAGATCTTTCAGTTCCTTGACGCCGGTGTCCTTTTTCACCACAAAGCCTTGGCCGTCATAAAAATTGACCGGCCCTTGCCGCAGTCCCAAGGTAGTGCCGCGCAAGAAAGTCTGGGTCGAGTTGCGGTAGAGCACATCGATCTCGCCCGACTGCAGCGCGGTGAAGCGGTTCTGCGCGGTAAGCGCGGCATAGCGCACCTTGCTGGCGTCGCCGAGCACGCCGGCGGCAAGCGCTTTGCAATAGTCGACGTCGAGCCCCTTGAAATTGCCTTGCGAATCCGGCATCGAGAAACCGGCAAAGCCGGTGGAGACGCCGCACACCAGCGTGCCGCGCTGCTTGACGGTATCGAGCGTTGCGGCCGAGGCGCTTGAGACGCCGACGGCAAGCAACGCTGCAACAAGTACTCCCCTCTTCATTGCACTCTCCTCCTAGTGACCAACACTTTTCAACGCGTTGTCGACCGCCGCGCCGAGCCGGTCGACGATCATGTCAATATCGTCTGTTGTGCAGATGTAGGGTGGCGCGAGCAGCACATGATCGCCGTTCTTGCCATCAGCCGTGCCGCCGGAGGGATAACAACCGAGGCCGCCCTCGAACGCCGCGGCCTTGATCTTCTGGTTGAGCTTGAGAGCCGGATCGAACGGCTTCTTGGTGGCGCGATCCTCCACCAGCTCGATTGCCTGGAACAGGCCACGGCCGCGGATATCCCCGACATGGCGGTGATTGCCGAAGCGCTCGGTCAACCGTTTCTCCAGATGCCTGCCGAGCTCTTTCACCCGATCGAGCAGTTTCTCCTCGCCGATCACGCGCTGCACTTCGAGCGCGGCTGCACAGGCGAGCGGATGCGCCAAATAGGTATGGCCGTGCTGGAACGCGCCCGAGCCCTGCCGGATCGTATCCACGATGACGCTGGTTGCGAGCATCGCGCCGATCGGCTGATAGCCGCCGCCCAACCCCTTGGCGATCGCCTGGATGTCGGGCGCCACGCCTTCCTGCTCCCACGCATGGGTGGTGCCGGTGCGGCCCATGCCGCACATGACCTCGTCGAGGATCAACAGCGCGCCGTGCCTGTTGCAGATCTCGCGAACCGCGCGGAAATAACCTTCCGGCGCGGTGACAGCACCCGCGGTCGCGCCGACCACGGGCTCGGCGATGAAGGCGGCGACCGTGTCGGGACCGAGCCGCTGGAATTCGGCCTCCAGCTCCGCCGCCAGCCGCGCGACGAAATCCGCCTCGGATTCATTGTCGCGCTTCTCGTGATAGGCAAACGCCGGCGTCACATGGCTGAACGACGGCGACAGCAGCGGTGCGTAGGGCTCGCGTCGCCAGGCATTGCCGCCGGCCGACAGCGCGCCGAGCGTGTTGCCGTGATAGCTCTGCCGCCGCGCGATGAAGCGCTGACGCTTCGGCTGCCCGGCCTCCAGGAAATATTGCCGCGCGATCTTGATCGCGGATTCGACCGCCTCCGAGCCGCCGCTGACGAAATAGACGTAAGCGAGCCCGCCGGGCTCGTGGCCGACCAGATGATCGGCGAGCGTCTCGGCGGCTTCGGACGAGAAGAAGGCCGTGTGGGCATAAGCAAGTTTTGAAGCCTGCCTTGCCATCGCCTCGATGATGCGCGGGTGCTGGTGGCCAAGGCAGGACACCGCGGCGCCGCCGGAGGCATCCAGCACCTTCCGGCCGTCCTCGCCAAACAGCCAGATGCCCTCGCCACCAATCGCCCTCGGCGGCGTCTCGCGCAGGCTTCGGTGCAGCACGCGGCTTCTGGCCATGATGTTCAACCTTTCTCGGTAACGTATTGCGAAAGTGCCGCAAGTCGGGCTTCGGTATCTTCGAGGCGTTTTTTCGCACCCGCGCCGCCCAGGGAAAATGTGACCGCGGCCAGCGATTGCGCGATCGCAATCGCGCCGGTCAGGCTCGGGAAGAATCCCGGCGAGGATGCGGCTTCATAGAGCAGCAGATGATCGGCGCCCTCCGCCATCGGCGCGGTAACGGAATCCGCGATCGCGACCAGGCTTGCACCGGCGCGATGCGCAGCGCGCGCCGACAACACGCTCGCGGTCGAATACGGGTTGAAGCCGATCACCACGACCGCGTCGCTGGGCCGGAACGCGCCGAAGTCGAGATCTTCCGGTCCCGAGCCGCCGACAAGTTGCACGTCGTCGGGCCGGAACAGGCGAAGCTCGTAATTGAGCAGTTCGGCCACGCTGCGGCAGCTGCGAAAACCCGCGATCCAGATCCGCCGCGCCGCATGAAGCGCCCGCGCCGCTTTCGCGACTGTGTCCGGCGAGATGCGCGAAAGACCCGCGGCTTCCGCTTCGAGCTTGTCGGAGATCAGCGACAATTCGGCATTGGGGCCCTGGCGCCGTCTGCGCGCACGACCGGAGAATGGCGAGGATTGCGCGGGCCTTCGCGCTTCCGTCAGCGCCGCGCGCAATTCGTCCCAGCCGGAATAGCCGAGTGCCTTGGCAAGACGCGTGAAAGACGCTGGGTCCGCGCCGGCGACGGCGGCGAGCTCGCGCATCGAGCGCGTCGTGGCGTCATAATCGTTGGCGGCGACGAAGCGGCCGACTTCCTGCAGCCGCATCGGCAGCGAGGGCAAGGCGCTGCAGAGCTCATTCAAGGGCGAGGATTTCGAGGGCTGCTCGGCCATGAAACAAACGTTGCATATCTCTCTAATCGATGCAACATATGAAACGCGCCGCCGAGCCTGCCGCCCGCGAACGGGAATCTTGTGCTGTGACGACATCGACGCCCAAACGCCCTCCCCGCCAGCGGATGCGATTCTCCCTGCAGAACGAGCAGTTCAGGGGATTGTTGTGGCAGATCGCGGTGGTCGCGATCGCCGTCGCGGTGGTCGCCTGGCTCTGGTCCAACGCGGTCCACAATCTGTCGGTGCGCCGCATCTCGACCGGCTTTGCCTTCCTCGGCCGCGAAGCCGGCATGCCCATCGTCGATACATGGCTCGCCTACACTCCGAAGGACACGTATCTGCGTGCCTTCATGGTCGGCATCGTCAACACGCTGCGCATCGCCGTGATCGGCATCGTGCTCGCGACCATCGTCGGCACACTGGTCGGCATCGCGCGGCTTTCGTCCAACTGGCTCTTGTCGCGGCTTGCGGCGATCTACGTCGAAGTGCTGCGCGACATCCCGCCGCTGCTGCAGTTGTTGTTCTGGTACGTGCTGATGCAGGGGCTGCCGCTGGCGCGCACCGCCTGGACGCCGATCGACGGCGTATTTATCTCCAATCGCGGGCTGATCGTTCCATCAATACCGCTCGACGGCGGCCAGCTCTGGGTGATCGGCAGCGCGGTGCTCGGCTTTGTCCTGTTCTATATGCTGCGCCGCAGATTGATCGCGCTGCAAATACACGACGGCCGCCCGTGCCGCAGCTGGCCTTACGGACTGCTGCTCGTGATCGCCGCGCCGGCGCTGCTGTCATGGCTGCTTGGCGTCACCTGGACCGTGACCCTGCCGGAATTGCGCGGCTTCAACTTCGTCGGCGGCTGGACCTTTGCGCCGGAATATTTCGCGCTGCTGATCGCGCTCGTGACCTACACCTCGGCCTTCATTGCCGAGATCGTGCGGAGCGGCATCCAGGCCGTACCCAGGGGACAATGGGACGCCGCGGTCGCGCTCGGCCTGCGCCGCAGCTTTGTCCTGAAGCAGATCGTGCTGCCGCAGGCGCTGCGCGTCATCATCCCGCCCATGACGAGCCAGTACCTGAACCTCACCAAGAATTCGTCGCTCGCTGTCGCAATCGGCTACCAGGACATCGTCTCGATCGCCAACACCACGCTGAACCAGACCGGCCAGGCCATCGAATCGATCGCGCTGATCATGGCCGTGTTCCTCACCATCAGCCTCGGCATCAGCCTCTTCATGAACTGGTACAACGCGCATATCGCGCTTGTGGAGCGCTGAGCCATGACGACGGCTGCAGAAGCGCCACGTCCCTCGCGCCGCCCGCGTTCGGGCATGGACGCCAATCCCGTCCTGCGCTGGCTGCGTGCCAACCTGTTTTCGTCGATCCCCTCCTCGATCATCACGCTTCTCTTGCTCGCACTGTTTGTGAAAATGATCGCGAGCTTCGCGCAGTGGGGCACCTGGGACGCGGTGTGGACCGTTCCAGGCAACGACACCAGCGCTTGCCGCGCGGCGCGCGGCATCGGCGCATGCTGGGCGGTGATCCCGGAAAAATATCGCTTCATCCTGTTCGGCACCTACCCTTACGACCAGCAATGGCGGCCGGCGCTGGCGACGCTGCTCTTCATCGCGCTGTTCTACGTCTCGTGCCTGCGCCGTTTCTGGCGGCGTGAACTGGTATTGATCTGGGCCGTGATGCTTTCCCTGATCGGCCTTCTGATGTGGGGCGGCGTACCCGGCCTGCCCTTTGTCTCGCAGGAGCGCTGGGGCGGATTGCCAGTGACGCTGATCCTCGCCACCTTCGGGCTCGCCTTCGGCTTTCCGCTCGGTATTCTCGTTGCGCTTGGCCGCGGCTCCAAACTGCCGGCAATCCGCTCGCTCTGCGTGCTCTATGTGGAGCTGATCCGCGGCGTACCCCTGATCAGCCTCTTGTTTATGGCGAGCGTGATGTTCCCGCTGTTCATGCCGGACGGCGTCAACATCGACAAATTGCTGCGCGCCCAGATCGCGGTCGTGCTCTACGCCGGCGCGTATCTCGCCGAAGTCGTGCGCGGCGGCCTGCAGGCCGTGCCCCGCGGACAGCATGAGGCCGCCGACGCGCTCGGCCTCTCCTATTGGCAGAAGCATCGGTTGATCATTTTGCCGCAGGCGATCCGCCATGTGATCCCGCCGCTGGTCAACACCTTCATCGCCTTCTTCAAGGACACCAGCCTCGTGCTGATCATCGGCATCTTCGATCTTCTCACCACGGCGAAGACCGCGATCATCGATCCCGCCTGGCAGGCTTTCAGCGTCGAAGTCTACATCTTCGTCGCGGTAATTTATTTCGCCTTCTGCTTTGCGATGTCGCGCTACAGCCGTCACCTCGAAGCGCAGGGAAGGCGGGGAACCTGAACGGCACGTAACCTTACCGCATCGTAAATTTGCCCTTCGTCACAAATACTTGTCGGTTCCGCAAGCCAGTCTTAAACCGAAAATTATAGGCTACCCGCTACCGTCGGCGTAATTTTACTTTTAACTCAACGCCAGCGTGTCCGATGAAGCTCCACCGTTCGAGCCTGTCATCTATTGCGACTGTCGTCGCCAGCATGGCCGTGTTTGCGGCCTTCGGCCATTTTGCGGCGAAGGCCATCATCGAAGGCCAGCAGCAGCAGCGGTTGCAGGAACTCACCGACATCTCGCTGCGCCGATCCGAGGTCGCGGTCGATTTCGGCGCGGCGAGCGTCGACGAGATCGCGCGCAGCGGCCGCCTCGACTGCGATCCGTCCTCGCTGCAGACCTTCCGTCTCCATGTCTACCAGCGCTCCGCGGTGAAGGACGTGCGTCTGGTCAATCACGACGGCTCGATCGTCTGTTCGGCCTATTCGGAAACCCTCGAATTCGACAAGGTCTGGATCGATCGCTCGGAGATGCTGCCGACCAGCGATCCCACCTTGCGCCTGTTCCGTGTCGAGCAGTTCGGCGGCGACGCACTCGGCGTCATGCGCGATGTCGATGCCAAGCGGTCGCTGGTCGCGATCGTCGGCATCAACTCCTTCCTGTTCGACATCATGCCGGCGGAACTTCGCGCGCGCAGCGAAGTCCTGCTGGACCTCAACAACAGGCAGCAGTTGGCGCAATTCTCGCTGGAAGACATCGAGCTCGTCAACCCCGTCGAGATCACCAGGACCTCGAGCCGCTATCCGCTGCACGCGACGATTCGCGTCGAACGCAGCGCGCTCGCCAGGGCCTCTGGCCGGGGCTATTGGCCGGCGATGCTCGCCGCACTCGGCCTCGGCCTCGCCTTCGGCATGCTGCTGGTCCGGGCGCGGCGCGCCGAAGGACCCGTCGCGGATCTCGATCGCGCGCTGGCGCGCGGCGAGTTCAGGCCGTTCTTCCAGCCGATCTTCCACCTGACCACCGGCGAGATTCTCGGCTGCGAGATGCTGGCGCGATGGATCCGCGAGGACGGCAGCATCGTGCCTCCGATGAAATTCATCCCGCTTGCGGAGCAGAGCGGACGCATCCGCGCCATGACCTGGCAGATCCTCGCCATTGCGCTGAGGGATCTGAACGCACATCTGCGGCAAAACAAGGAGTTCAAGCTTTCCTTCAACGTGGTGCCGAGCCATCTGATGAGCGAGGGCTTTGTCGACACGCTGCGCAAGATCGTATCCGAAGCGAGAGTCTCCGCGCGCCAGATCGTGCTCGAGATCACCGAGCGCGATGAGCTGCAGGATCTGGAAAAGGCAGCACAGGTCGTGAGAGATCTGCGCGAACTCGGGTTCAAGGTCGCGATCGACGACGTCGGCGTCGGCCACAGCGGGCTTTCGCACCTGAAGGCGCTCGGCGCCAACACCATGAAGATCGACAAATTCTTTGTCGACACCATCAAGGACGAGTCGACGTCGCGGA
The DNA here is from genome assembly GCA_035568535.1 of Bradyrhizobium sp. Lineage (GTDB taxonomy): Bacteria > Pseudomonadota > Alphaproteobacteria > Rhizobiales > Xanthobacteraceae > Bradyrhizobium. Next base: position 5,963 of record DATMNV010000232.1, on the reverse strand, counting down.
TCGTCGAAACGCTGGTGCGGCTCGCAAAGGACCTGCAGATGACGGTCGTCGCCGAGGGCATCGAGACCGAGCAACAGATGCAGTCGCTGCTCGCCTGCGGCGTCCAGGAGGGCCAGGGCTATATCGTCTCCCCGCCGCTGCCTTACACGAAATTCATCGAGTTGATGGAAATCCGGCAGGCGCATTCGGTTATCAAGAGCATCGTCGACGAAGCGGCGATGGTCGCCTGATCCGGCCATTGCAGCAAAAAAGACCGGGTGGCGGTCACGCCCGGGGCGTCGGATTTGCCGTGGCCCATAAAGGTTGAACGACCAACAGAGAGCCGACTGCCTCGACAAGAAGCTGATAGGCACGGTCGACGATGTCGTCCAGGGATACCGTCTTCGGGAACATCTTCCTTGCTTCGGCCAGGAGCAGGTCCCGAGTCGGCATGTTCGGCAGATGCCAATTCCAGAGCAAATCAGCCCGATGCCGCAGCAGCAGAAGCGTGTCACGAACCGACGACAATTCGGACTCATGGACCGACGACTTGATCGCAAGGGCAATGTGTTCGGGATTGAAACGCCCGGCGAGTTGCTCCGCCGTTCGCCTTACCACGCGTGATCCCAACCGCTGCTCATCGCGCAGAAACTGCTCTGACGGCGCCTTCAAATTCCAGACAATCCCGAGCCAGGACAGGACCACGAGAATGTAATAGGTCAGGTCCACCTCCCACCAGCGGAAGCCCTGTCGCGCACTGCTTTGGCAGGCGTGATGATTGTTGTGCCAACCCTCACCCATCGTGAACAGAGCCAGCAGCCAATTGTTGCGTGAATCATCGCCGGTAACATACCGCCTGCTTCCGCGAACATGCGCGAGAGAATTGATGCAGAATGTTGCGTGATACAGCAGCACGGTGCTCCAGAAGAAGCCGACCACGAGCCCGGCCCATCCGGCAATGAGGACGCAGAGCGCCCCGACCATGACCGCCGGCAAGATCTCGAATTTGTGCAGCCACATCAACTCGGGATACGACGCAAAATCCGAAACCTTCACCAGATCGGTGGCGTCGTGCCGTCGATAGAACATCCAGCCGACATGACTGTAGACGAAGCCCTTATGCCCAGGTGAATGCACATCCTGTTCGGTATCTGAATGCAAATGATGATGTCGATGTTTCGCGGCCCACCACAGCACGCTCTTTTGAGCGGTGCTTTGCGCGAGGAACGCAAGGATGAATTGAAACACCCGGCTTGTTGAATAGGCCCGATGCGAGAAGTACCGATGATACCCGGCAGTGACCGCAAACATGCGCAACCAATACAGAGCGCCGCAAATTGCAATCGCCTGCCATGTGACGCCCGACCAGATCGCCGCAACGCAGCCTGCGTGGACCGCTAAAAACGGGACGATATCCGGATACATGATGTCGTCGTGGTCTGAATCGATATTGGTGGACACGCTCACGACCTCAGTTGTTTCAACGCGGCCAACAGACGGCGCAAGGTTTGGTCTTGGCAGGCACTTCGTGCGGCGAAGTTACAAAAAATACCCCGCGGCCGGTAAACCAGTCGCGGGGTCGCGAAACCAATGGCTCTGCCAGTACATCCGTGGTCAAAGCAGCATGGCACCGATTGCGACCGCTTAAACGGCGCGCAGATTTTCCGCTGCAGATTTGCCAGTCCGGCGGTCTGCAACGACGTCAAAAGAAACCTTCTGTCCCTCGTTGAGGGTGCTCATGCCGGCGCGTTCAACCGCACTGATATGAACGAAAACATCCTGGCTTCCCTGGTCCGGCTGAATGAAGCCGAAACCCTTTTGGCTGTTAAACCACTTCACAGTTCCCGTGCTCATGGGAGGTCGTCCTTCAAGGTAGATATGTTCGGAACTACGCTCGAGAGCGCAGCAAGCTAAATCGGGTTCTGGGAGAGAGGGTCGTCAGTCAGGCGCGCTATCTGCGGCGAGGCCAAGTCGTTCGGCCGAAACTCGATTTACTACATATACTTGTCATTCGGTCATTTCGCAAGTGGCTGCGGCAAGGTGCGGCGAAGTGACTGGCTGGTGACGCAGTGCTGATCGCACCTGTCTCCAGATAAATTCCCTGCTAACAGGGAATTTATCAGGGAAACTGACGATTCGAGGCCTCGAGAGGCGGATGCGATCACAGAAAAGGACGATATTGCAGGTGCTTGGGAGGCATTTCCCTAGGCTGGCTAACAGGGAAAACTATTCGAGCAACAGGGAATTTTCTTAGCCTAACAGGGAATTTGGCTATCACTCAATACGATGCTCGGTCAGGTTGGCCCACATCCATCGACCGCTTTGCGCCAGAAGCGGCCGGTCGCGCCAAGCCGTTTTTCGGCCGAAGCATCTGTACCTGGAAAGCAACCGACCGGCACGATTTCAAGTAACCCTGCCGCACCCACCCGCGCATCCAGCGCGATGATGTGCTCGCGGTCGGTGAAGGACAACGCGGGCGATGGCGACCTTGTCCATGGCCCGGATGGTTTCGCGGATCACCGCGAGAAGCGTCCGGGCACAAGATAATAGGGACGAATGATGTAACGGGGATCGATCTCGTCCCGCGCTACGAACTGGTCGATGTCGATGGTGCGCGTGGATTCCTGCGCGACGTTTTCCAGTTCGTCCTGGCCCCGAGGACGGTTTGTCGACGACGTTGCATGTGTTTTTAGTCTGCGCGACGGGACGTCTAGCGCACGCGGGGCGCTGTGCGTTGGGACGATCTCGGTATTGCGGGAACCGCCTCCACCCGGGCTTCGTTGTCCGAGTTGTTCGTTGCGCAGATGCGGTAACGGCATCACTCGGGAGAGTCGAAGAAACTGACGGCGCGCGGAGTTCATAGTGCTCCCTGTTTCTCGGAAGCTTTGGTATGTTCCGCACACTGTTTACCGATTTGCGATCCAAGTGGTTGTAGGGTCGCGCCATCAAGTGTTGATGTCCAACGTGTCTCGGGCATAATCAGGTAGACGACGAGCGAGATCAGGATAGCGCCCGTCACGTACCAGTAGAACCACTCCTCTCGCCCCATCGCCTTGAACTGGAGCGCAACCCATTCGGTGGTCCCGCCGAGGATCGCCGTGGTGATCGCATACGGCAATCCGACGCCAAGGGCGCGAACCTCGGCGGGAAAGAGTTCGGATTTGACCAGCATGTGGATCGACGTGAACCCGCTGAGAATGAAGAGAGCCGCGAAATTCAAAGCGAATGCTTCCCACGCACTGCCGGCATGGCTCATGGCGGTCAGCAGCGGAACGGTCAGCAGCGCGCCGGCGGCACCGAAAAAGATCATCACCGGACGGCGTCCGATGAGGTCGGACACCAGGCCGAATAATGGCTGGAGGGGCAGATAACACAAAAGAGCAGCTGCGGTCGTGAGCGAGGCCGCTTCCTTTGTCATGCCGACGGTATTGACCATGAATTTCTGCATGTAGACCGTGTAGGTATAGAACGAGATTGTTCCGCCCACTGTGATGCCGATCGCCAGCAGGATCACCCTCCAATGCGCGAGAAGGGTCGTGATCGATCCACGGCTCTGCTCCTTGATCCCGGCCTTCCGGAAGGCATCGGTTTCGGCGATACCGCGTCGCAGGTAGAGTGCAAAGAGCGCGAAGATGCCGCCGATGACGAATGGAATGCGCCAGCCCCAGGACTCCATCTGTCCGGGACGAAGGATCGCGTGCTGCAAGAGCAGGAGAAGAGCAAGAGCGGCGAGCTGGCCGGACACTACGCTTACCTGCATGAAGCCAACGAAAAAGCCGCGGCGCTCCCTTGGCGCCATCTCGCTCAGATAGGTGGCACTGGTCCCGTACTCGCCACCCATGCTCAAACCTTGGAGCAGGCGCGCCACGACCAGAAGCGCCGGTGCAGCGACCCCAATGGTTGCGTATGTCGGCGTCACCGCGATCAGAAGGGAGCCAAAACACATCAGGGAGACGGACACGGCCAGCGTCACCCGCCGCCCTCTTCGGTCGGCGTAGCGGCCCATGAGCCAGCTGCCGAGCGGGCGCGCGACATAGCCGACCGCTGCTACCGCGGTGACGTTGAGCAATTGCGCGGTCTGGTCGCCCTGGGGAAAGAACGAACTGGCGAAATAGATCGAGAATATCGAGTAGACGAGGAAATCGTACCACTCGATCAGATTGCCGACACAACCGCCGACGATGGATCGCAGCTGGACTCTTGTAACAGCCAACCGTTTCCCGGACGCAGCATCCATCGGCACATCTTGCGCTGTACTGGTCATGACTGTCCTCCCATGTAGTATTCTTGTTCTTTACAGATTTATTGTCGATTTACGTCGCGTAGCGAGGTTCGAGTTCGTCATGTGGCACTCATTCCGCGAATTGAACCGTCGGCAAAGATCGGCTTCGAGCCCGCCGCTTAGGTGTCCCGTTGAACCGGTCGTCGTGGCGAGATACTTGTCGTGCCTGTGTCCGCTGTTTATTGCTCGCTCATTTTGGCTTTCGCTGCGATCGGGACGAGTTCGGAATCGGCATAGGGAATGCTTTTCAAGAGCAGACTGTTGGTGACAACGCCCGACGCGCCGATCAGGAATGTGTAGCCGTCACCCGCTGACTTGGCGACCGCGGTTGTGCCGATCACGGCGCCTGCACCGGGGCGATTCTCAATCATGATCGGCTGCCCCAGCCCCTTGCAGACGACTTCAGCAACCACGCGTGCAATCAGATCGCTTGCACCGCCAGATCCAAAAGGCACGATCCAGCGGATGGGCCGCTCGGGCAACTCCGCGCGAGCCACTGGCGCGGAGACGGCATAGACAAGAACCGAAACAGCAGCGAGTAGAAGCCGGCCTATCATGAGACGCTCCTCGGGACCAGGCGGTAGTTGTTATGGTCGATTCAAGTTGCGTAGCGACGCTCGAGCTCGTCATATTGGCTCTTCCGGACCAGCCTCTGCCGCTCGGCGAAGCTCGCGACGATGGCACCGTCCTCATCCATGCGCCCGTGCCGGACCAGCGCACCCAATGCGTTCTGCATTCCCAGGATTGCCCCCTGCAACGCCACATTCGCGTAGAGCGCCATGGCGAATCCGATCTCCGCCAATTCTGCCTGGCCGAAGATCGGGGTACGCCCGCCGACCACGAGATTGACCAATTGCGGGACCGGCAGCGCCGCGGGAATGCGTCGAACCTCGTCCTCAGTTTCCGGCGCTTCGATGAAGATCAAATCGGCGCCGGCCTCTACATAAAGCGCCGCGCGATCGAGCGCGGCCTGGAACCCCTCGGTTGCGCGCGCGTCCGTGCGGGCTATAATCAGAAGTTCTTCGGATCGGCGGGCATCGACCGCCGCCTTGACCTTTGCGGCCATTTCCTGCGGCGCAACCAACTCCTTGCCGGCGAAATGACCGCAGCGCTTGGGCATCTTCTGATCTTCAATCTGCATGGCGCTGGCACCGGCACGTTCAAGCATGCGAACCGTATGCGCCACGTTGACGGCGTTGCCGAAGCCGGTGTCGGCGTCGACGACGAGCGGCAGGTCGGTGACGTTTCGGATCGCCATGGTGTGCTGAACGATCTGCGTGAGGTCGACGAAGGATAGGTCAGGAAGCCCGAGCGACATATTGGTCACGCCGGCGCCGGTGACGTAGATCGCCTCGAAGCCGAGGTCCGTTATCACGCGGGCCGCCAGCGCATTGGGCGCACCGGGCACGAGGATGGCGCGCTTCTGCTGGAGCTGCTGCTTGAATGACATGGCGGGTCCCCCTCCGGCATTTCGCGCGTTCGCCGCACTATTCGCTTGCCAGTTCAAATCGGCCCATTAATGCTGCCAGTCAAATATCTAGATAAAGGCCAATCCATATGTTTTGGATATAGTTATGGAACTCAGACATTTGCGCTATTTCCTCGCAGTTGCCGAGGAGCTGAGTTTTACGCGCGCGGCGGAACGGGTCGGCATCGCGCAGCCGCCGTTCTCGCAGCAGATTCGGGCGCTGGAGCAGGAGAT
>DATMNV010000231.1:0-16118 GCA_035568535.1 Bradyrhizobium sp. | reverse complement strand
CGCTGGTGCAGCCTGGGCAGGAGCTCTTCCCCCTGATGGGGCTTTCCGGGGGACGGTTTTGCTCAATGGGCGGCGGAGCGCCGCTCACCAGCGAGGGCCAGCTGGTCGCGGGCGTCGGCGTCAGCGGCGGCAGCGTTGCGCAGGACGTCGACATCCTCGAATCCGCGCTCCGGGAAGCCGTTACGCCCGCGCTCGCCGCAGCATCGTGAAGTAACGGGCAGCGCGCGCCTCACCCCAGCTCGAACGTCGTGACCCCGAACACCCGCTCCAGCCGCAACGGCGGTATCGCGCCGGTATACATGCGCGCGGTCTCGAACACCGGCGCAAGGCCGAAGTCTTTAGCCAGTGCGATCGCGTCGCGGTTGATGCCGGGAACGTCGAGGAAGATTTCGCCGCCTCCGATGTCCGAGAGCAGGGCCGACAGTACTATCTCAGCAGCGGCGCGATCGTTGGCCGCCAGCGGGCCGATCTTGAAACCCTGCCGGCATGGGCGGATCACGCCCCAGGCGGCAAGCTCGCCAGCGCGCAGGAGCGCGCGACCGATATGGCCCGCCGCGCCGATCCAGGCGCGCAGGAACGTTGGACGCGGCGCGGGGAACACGGTCGCGTCGTAGGCTTCCACCATCGCCAAGGGGATTTCGCTGAGCGCGATGACACCCGCGCGCGGCGCATTCGCCGCGGTGACCGTGCCGCCATAGCGGATATTGGCGTAGGCGAGCTCGAAGCCGGACTTCTTGTAGTTCTCCTGCTGCGCCACCACGCCGTCGAGCCCGATCACGCGCGGGCGCGCATGCGCGATGGCCGCGTCCCAGATGCGCAGACCAAGCCCTCGGCCGCGCAAATCCTTGCGCACCATGTAAAAGCCGAGGAAGGCGAAGCCCGCGCCGTAATTGACGCAGGAGACGGTCGCAGCCGTCTCGCCGCCGAGTTCGCCGATGAAGAAGCCTTGCCTGTCGGCCGCGGCGAAACAGGCCGCGTCGGAAAGGCCGGGATTCCAGCCCTCGGCTGCTGCCCAGTCAATGGCAATCGAGACTTCGTCCGGCCGCATGGTGCGGACGCGGAGGCCGTTTGCATCAGGGGATCGCAGAGATGGATTCATGAACCGAACCATGCCGCAGCTGTTGCTTCACTCACCAATGACGGAAACGCCCTCGGTTCGTTCTGTCGCAATAATCCAAGACTCGTGGCAATGTAGCATCCAAAATCCCGCAACGGCCATTCGTCGATCCTGCATTCGCTGCGCGTGGTACGAAATCTCGACGGCACGAAGGGGCGGAGCTGCGTCGTCTCCGATATCTGCCCGGCGATGCTCGATGTCGCGAAACGCCGCGCGGCCGCGTTGGCCTGCGACATCGCGCGCAAGCCGGCGGGGGTGATCGTTGGGGCCGCGCCATGAGCTTTCTTCAAGCTCAGCACACCATTTCAAACATCGGGACAATTTGAATCGTCTCTGAGGCAGCTCGTGTCCACAATTTTCACGCGCCGCTGGTAGCACTGTACGCAGACGCCCACCTGTTGCCTCGCTTCACGGCGAGCCCGCCTCACGAGATCCCCGGTCATGACAATTTTCAATTCCCTGGTTAACGAAGTTCAGGATGCGGCGACATCCGGGTCGACGAAAAGACAGCTCAGGGCGCTCACGCAGATTACGGATTTGTTTCTCGCCGGCTCCGCCGGCTATTCGACGCGGCAGGTCGAGCTGTTCGACGAGATTTTCAAGGTCCTGGTCGAGGTCATCGAGCTGAAAACCCGGGTCGAGCTCGCCCAGCGCTTTGCCGCCGACCCGAACACGCCGGCGGCGCTGGCGCGCGCCTTCGCCGCCAGCGATAGCGCCGCGGTCGCAGCTCCCGTGCTCAGTCAATCGATGGTGCTGGCAGAGTCCGATCTGATCGCGAGCGCCAGCACCCAGAGCCAGGATCATCTCTACGCCATCGCGCAACGCCGGAGCATCAGCGAAGCCATCACCGACATTCTCATTGCGCGCGGCGAACAGCGCGTCGTCCATGCGGTCGCGAGCAACGAGGGCGCCCGCATCTCCGATGACGGCTTTGGCAAGCTGGTCGAGCTGTCCGGCACAGACGTCAAGCTCGCGCTGCATGTCGGCGCACGGCACGACATTCCCCGCCACCACTTCCTGAGACTGCTTGAAACCGCCTCGGCGGCGGTGTGCAGCAAGATCGTCGAGGCAAATCCGATCTTCGCCGATGTCGTGCTGGGGGCGGTGACCGACGTGACCGACGGCATCAATGGCGAAGTCCGCAAAGCCTGCGACGAGCACGTCAAGGCGAGATTCAGGATCAAGCGGCTCACCGACTGGAAGGAGCTGAAGGAGACCGACGTTCACGCCGCCGCCCGGGCGCAGGATTTCGAAAGGACGATTACCGCGCTGTCCATTCTCGCCGGCTGTCCGATCGAAATGGCGGAGCGGGCGGTCCTCAATGCGAATCCCGGAGCAGTGCAGGTGATTGCGAAAGTCGCCGGCTGCTCCTGGGCAACGGTCAAGAACCTGCTCTTGATGGAAGTCGCCGATCGCAGGATGTCGAAGCTGGATCTCGACCGGGCGCGCATCAATTTCGAGGAGCTTGAGTGGCGAACCGCGAAGCGCGTGCTGGAATTCTACGAGGCGCGCCGCAACATGCTCGCCCAGGCGTCGCTGCCCGTCGAGTCGACGCACTCCGCCGAGCTGCAAGCGGCAGGGTAGATCAGTAGCCGCCTTCGCGGGCCTAACCCAACTCAAAGGTCGTCACGCCGAATACCGCCCCAACCGCAATGGCTGGACAGCGCCGGGCTCAGCTTTGTTGAGGCTTGCCCCAGCATTACCTGCTTGCGGGCGCTGCGGCGACGATAGAGAGTCCGCCGGAAACGTCGTTCGGCGCCTCGCGGGGGAATCCTTGGCTTTCACGCTCTATGACAAGATCTGGAACGACCATGTCGTACACGAGGAGGCGGACGGCACGTGCCTGCTGTATGTCGACCGCCATCTCGTGGATGAAGTGGACAGTCCGCAAGCCTTCGCCGCGCTGCGCCTTTCCGGCTTGCCGGTGAAAGCTCCGGAGAAGACGCTTCTGGTCGTCGACCACAACGTGCCGACTTCGGACCGCAGCAAGCCGAACCCCGATCCCGAAAGCGCGGCGCAGATCGCCTATTTCGCCGAAAATGCCAGGCTGTTCGGCCTCGAATATTTCGACGAGTTCGACGCCCGCCAGGGCATCTGCCACGTCGTCGCGCCGGAGCAGGGTTTTACCTTGCCGGGCACCATGATCGTGTGTGGCGACAGCCACACCTCGACCCACGGCGCCTTCGGCGCGCTCGCGCTCGGTATCGGCACCTCCGAAACCGAGCATGTGCTGGTGACGCAGACGCTGATCCAGCGGAAATCGAAGAACATGCGCGCGGTCATCGATGGCGCGCTGCCGTCCGGCGTCACGGCCAAGGACCTGATCCTCGCCCTCATCGGCGAGATCGGCGCGGGTGGCGGCGTCGGCTGTGCGCTCGAATTCGGCGGCGAGGCGGTGCGTGCGCTCTCCATGGAAGGCCGCATGACCCTCTGCAACATGTCGGTGGAGGCTGGCGCGAGGACATCCATCATCGCGCCCGACGAGAAGACCTTCGACTATCTCGAGGGTCGGCCGAAGTCGCCCAAGGGCAAGCTGTGGAACGCTGCAATGCGCTATTGGGAGACGCTGCGCTCCGACGAAGGCGCCGAATACGATCGCGAGATACGGCTCAATGCCGGCGCCCTTCCGCCGCTCGTCACCTGGGGCACGAGTCCGGAGCAGGTCACATCGATCACCGGCAATGTCCCGCGGCTGGAGGAGATCGCGGACGAGAAGAAGCGCGCGGCCGCCCGGCGCGCGCTCGCCTATATGGGACTAGGTGGCGGCGAAAGGATCACCGATGTTGTGGTCGATCGCGTCTTTATCGGCTCTTGCACCAATGCCCGCATCGAGGATTTGCGCGAGGCGGCGCGCGTGGTGGAGGGCAAGACGGTCAACGCCAACGTCTCCGCGATGGTCGTACCCGGCTCGGGCCTGGTGAGACAACAGGCCGAGGCCGAAGGCCTCGACCGGATATTCATGAAAGCGGGCTTCGACTGGCGCGAGCCGGGCTGCTCCATGTGCCTTGCGATGAATCCGGACAAGCTCAATCCCGGCGAGCGCTGCGCTTCAACCTCCAACCGCAATTTCGAAGGCCGGCAAGGCCACCTTGGCCGCACGCATCTGGTGTCGCCGGCGATGGCTGCCGCCGCCGCGATTGCCGGGAAATTTGTCGATGTGCGGCGGTGGCCGCTTGAATAAAAAGGCTGGCTTGGAGATTCGGCCGACCGAAGCCGCGCGCCATCACCGATACGGGTCCTGCCTGATCGTCGGCGCCGACATCCGCACGCGCCGCACCGTGATCGGCGAGCCGTCGGATTCGAACTGCAGCTGGTATTGCCGACCCTTCTTGTCGGTCGCCGTGCAGGTGATGGTGGAGACTTGGAGTCTCGCGAAATTGCCGTTCTGACGGCACGCGCCATCCGAAAGCTCGAGCGCGGGCACCGGCAGGCCATCGACCTTCGGCCGGTCCCCGGAACTGAGCTCCATGCGGTCGACGGCGAGCAGGTAGATGTCGTCCTGGGTCCGGTGGCCATATTCGCCGGAGAACGAGACGATATGGCTGGTATCGGCTGGATCGTCGAGCGCGACGGTGAAGCTGGCTCGGCCCTTTTCGCTGTGGAAATAGGCCACCGCCTTGCAGGCGAAAGCATGCCCGGCGATCCTGACCGTCGGGCACTTGCCCGACATCAGCGCATAGAGGTCGACGTCCGGCTTGTCCCGGTCCGGATAGCTCGGCTCGGCGAGGGCAGGGGATGCGACAAGAATCCCGGCAAGTGCAAGGGCTTGCCAGCGGAAGCGTTGGGTCATGCCAGTTCCACCATCAAGCATCGCCAAAGAAGACGTCAGAGGGTTTAACCGGGATTCTTCGGCGCGAAAAGCGACAAAGTCGCGGCAAGGGCCCGCCGGCCGCCACTGTTTCGGCATTTTTCTTTTCAAGCCGCAGCCGCCCGCCAGCGCGCATCGCGCGGCGAGGGGCGGCGGTGCAGGCGAGCGTCGAGCAGTGCACGCGCCTGGGGCAATTTTCCCGAGCGGATCAGCGCGACGATGAAGGTATCCTCGATGACCTCGCGCTGGGCGTGACTGCCGCCGATGCGCACGACCTCGCCGAGCACGCCCTCGAGCTGCCCGACGCACGTCGCGTAATCCTCGCCCGCAAACGCGCGCATCGCCCGGCAGATGTTCGGCACGACAGACCCTGCCGGCAATTTGCCGTCGGCCAGACGCTGCTCGATCACGTTGAGCCGCTCATCCAGCTCCGCCTCGTTGCTGGTCGCGGCCGCCAGCAGCGCCATATGCATCTCGACAAAGGGCAGGCTCAGCTTGGGGAAATAGCGGCGGGCATAGCCGCTCGCATCCTGCCAGAGTTTTTCGGGCACGGCGTGGCCATAGGCTTCGAGCCGCCACAGCAGCGAGGCACAGTCCGACATCGCGTTCAAGGGCGGCGCCGCCGTCGCCGAGGGCTGCAGCACATCGGCATAGATCGAAAGCGCCTTGGCCGCATCGTCCTGCTCCAGCGCGCCAAGCGCCTGGTGCCAGAGGATATGGCCGTGCAGGATGCCGGAGCGGTCGTAGCCGCCGATCCATTGCGTGACGAGGCTGTCCGCATCACGGACCGAGCCGTCTTCGAACATCGCGTGCAGCAGCGCATGCGCGGCATAGGCATTCTGGCGGCGCAGCTCGAAGGCGCGCTCGGTCATGGCGCGGCCCTTGGCGACCTGACCGTTCTCCGTCATCGACCAGCCGTAGTTAGAAAGGAACCACCAGTCCTCGCCATAGTGTTGCGCGTGGCGCTCGCACAGATCCTGCCGCGCCTGGTCGTGATCGGCCATGCCGGAAAACGCGAACAGCCCGAACGCGCCGAGCGGCAGCGACAGCACCACCGCATCGCGCGGCCAGCTTTCGAGGTGCTTCAGCACTGACGCCAGCGCAGCGGGAAGCTGCCCTTCGGCGGCGAGCGCCAGCGTCTCGACATGGCTCTGTTCGCGCTCGGTGCCGCGGCGCGTGACGAGATCGCGCGCGGTTGCGGCTTCCTTCCGCGCCGCCTCGCCCTGCTGGTAGAACGAATGCACGCGTGCGCGGGCAATGTGGGCGAGTGCGAAATCGGGATCATCGGTGATGGCGCGGTCGAACGCTTCCGCCGCGCCCGGCCAGGCCGACAGCATGCGGTCGATGCCGTCGCGATAGGCGGTGGCGGCGGTGGCGGAGCTGGTTGAAAGAGGCAGGCCGTAGCGGTCTTCGTGTATCGTGCCGCGCATGGCTCAGCCTCCCGTTCGTGCGCGTCGCCCCTCGATCGGATAGGCGGGATCGTTGAAGCCGGGGGTCGAGGGATGGCCGGTCACGACCAGCCGATCGATCAGCGCCTCGTCTTCGGCGGTGAACTTGTAGTCGAGCGCGCGCATGTAGTCGTCCCAGTGCTCCTCGGTGCGCGGGCCGGCGATGACCGAGCTGACAAAAGACGAGTTGAGCACCCAGGATACCGCGAACTGGCCGGCGGTGATACCCTTCTGCTCGGCATGCGCCTTGATCTCCTGCGCGAGTTTCAGCGACTCCGGCCGCCATTCCGTCTGCATCATCCTTGTGTCGTTGCGGCCGGCACGCGTGTCCTTGCCGGGGGTCGCATCGGGCGCGTATTTGCCGGTGAGCACGCCGCGCGCCAGCGGGCTGTAGGACACGATGCCGAGCCCGTAAAAACCGCAGGCCGGAAAGTGCTCGACTTCCGGCATGCGGTTCATCGCGTTGTAATAGGGCTGGCTCGCCACCGGGCGGTCGATGCCGAGGCGATCGCAGATGTTGCAGATTTCGGCGACGCGCCACGCGCGATAATTCGAGACGCCGAAATAGCGGATTTTTCCCGTGTGCATCAATTCGCCCATCGCGCGCACGGTCTCTTCCAGCGGCGTCGAATGGTCTTCCTTGTGCAGGTAGTAGATGTCGATGTAGTCGGTGCCGAGCCGTTTCAGGCTTTCGTCGGCGGCCTGCAGCACCCACTTCCGCGACAGCCCGGCCCGATTGGGATCATCGCCCATGGGGTTGGCGAGCTTGGTCGCGAGCACCCAGTTCGGCCGGTTGTTGGAAATGGCGCGGCCGACCACCTGCTCGGAGCCGCCCTTGTTGTAGGCATCCGCGCTGTCGATGAAATTGATGCCGGCCTCGCGCGCCTTTGCCACGATGCGGGTCGAAGTCGCCTCATCCGTCGGCCCGCCGAACATCATGGTGCCCAGACAGATCGGCGAAACCTTCAGGCCGCTGCGGCCGAGCTTGCGGTATTGCATCGGGACCTCCTTATTCAGTCCTCAATATCTTGAACACGCCGTTTGCCATGACGATGACACGCTTGTCGACGGTCACCTCCGTGCTGACGAAAATCAGGCTTCGCGTCGCGCGCACCACGCGCGGGCGCGAGATCAGCACCTCGCCGATCTTGCCGGCCTCGACGAAATGCACGTCGAGCTGCGCGGTCGCCATGCTCGGCTTGCCCGTGACATGACGCGCGGTCATGCCGCAGGTGCGGTCCGCGAATGTCATCAGCACGCCGCCCTGCACCAGGCCGCGGCGGTTGTGATGCTTGTCCTCGGCGATCAGCGCATATTCGTTGTCGCCGTCGACCAGCCGCTGCCAAAACGGTCCGATCAGATGGATGAAGCCCGTGGTCTCGACGATCTTCCAGCCATCGGATTTGAGTTTTGCCGCGGCCTTGTCGATCATCTGGTATTCCGTTCCCTTCGGGTTTGCCGTCATTCCATCAAGCGCAAACGTGATGTAGTCAAGCGCCATGAGCCGTCCATTCAACGATACCACCCGGCGGAATATCGCAGAGCTGTGCGCCGCCTTTGCGCGCACCCAAGCCCTCGACAGGGCGCCCGAGCTGAAATGCGCGGCGGTTGCGATCGCGCTCACCGGCGCAGGGGAGGGGGATGAGACCGCCTTTCTGCTGACGCGGCGCGCCGCCGGCCTGCGCGCCCATCGCGCGCAATGGGCTTTGCCGGGAGGGCGCTGCGACGCCGGCGAGACGCAAATACAGTCGGCGCTGCGCGAGTTGCGCGAAGAGCTCGGCCTCGATCTCGGCCCGGACGCGGTGCTCGGCCTGCTCGACGATTATCCGACGCGATCCGGCTATCTGATCACGCCGGTCGTGGTGTGGGCGGACGGCAATAGCGCGATCGTGCCGAACCCGCAGGAAGTCGCCTCCGTGCACCGGATTCCACTCGTCACCATAGAGCGTGAGAAGGCCTTCGATTTCATCGCCATTCCCGAAAGCGCGCGCCGCGTGATCCGCTTTCACTGGGACGAGCGGCTGATCCATGCGCCTACCGCGGCGATGATCTATCAATTCCGCGAAGTATTGGCCGGGCGAGATACCCGCGTCGCCGATCTCGAGCAGCCGGTGTTTGCCTGGAAGTAGGCGCGGTTTGGGCCGAAGCGCGATGAGATTGGGTTGAATCGTCATCGCGCTTTAACTTTTTGATTGAGCATGATCTCCGCGCAAACGCTACGCGTTTGTCGCGAGGGAAAACCGCTACACACTTTTCCGGATCATGCTCTAGAACGAACCCCATGCGCTCGAAAACGATTCGCCTGTACGCGTTCGCGTTCCTGCTTCTGGCGATGGCGCCTGCCGCCATGGCGCAGACGGCTTCGCCGGATGCGATCGCCGATTATAGCCGCAAGCTCGCCGAATATCAGGCCGCGCGCGATGCGTATGAAGCCGACGCCGGCGGCTATTGGAGTTCGATCGCGGAGAAGCGGCGCGGCCGCAACGCCAAGCGGCGCGAACGGCAGGTGGTCACGCTCGACGATTATGTGCTGACCCAGCCGCCGGTCTATGCCGGACCGCGGCGTCCGGTGAATCCGCAAGGAGAGCCGGAAGCCACGCCGCGCCCGCAAAAAATCATTCCCGTGGTCGCCGATCTCTTGAAGGCGGCGTCCGACTATTTCCAGTGGGCGCCGCAGCGGCCTGCGTCGGAGGCCGATTTCAAGCGCGCTTACGCCAGCTTCGCCGCGCGATCGGGGCTGACGCGCGAGCAGGCGGTGCGGGTCTATGCCTTCGAGACCGGCGGCAATGGCAGCCACGACATGCAGTCGGGACTGAGCTCGTGGCGGCCGGGAGCGCGCGCGATTTCGACCGCGATCGGCTACAACCAGCTGCTCACCACCAACAGCGTCGAACTGATCGCCGAGCAGGGCCCGCTGTTCGTGAAGGTGCTGAACGAGAGGGCCGCGTCGCTGTCAGGCCCGGCGCGCCAGGCGATGGACGCCAAGATCGCCGTGCTGAAAAACATGCTGGCATTCGCCCGCTCGGTGCCGGACGAATGGTCCGAGCACGAGAAGATCGGCGACACGCCGCAGGGCTGGGCGCTGCATGCCATGGTGCTCGACATCGACGTCGGTCCGATGCTGCAAACCCACAAGCTCCTTACCTCGGTGAAGTTCGCCCGGACCAAGGGATATGACCGGCCGCTGACCGCTGCCGAGCTCGAAATGATGAACCTGACCGGCGACAGC
The DNA here is from genome assembly GCA_035568535.1 of Bradyrhizobium sp. Taxonomy (GTDB): domain Bacteria; phylum Pseudomonadota; class Alphaproteobacteria; order Rhizobiales; family Xanthobacteraceae; genus Bradyrhizobium. The sequence goes on along the minus strand of DATMNV010000231.1, from coordinate 6,516 downwards.
ACCGGGCTCGACATGGTGACCATGCCGTCGGATCTGCGCGAGCAGGTCCCGACCGCGAATTTCTTCCAGCGCTCCGGCTATGAGCGCAACCCGGTGGCGAGCCGCAACAACACGGTGGCGAAGCTGCTCGCCGTCACCGACGCGCGGATGGACGCCAACAGCAATCTGCCGGGCGCAAAGGAACTGGCGGCGGCGTTTTGATCACCGTCGTCCCGGCCAAGCGAGGAGAATTGTAGGTGGGCAAAGCGAAGCGTGCCCACCGTCGGCAATCGGCTCTCAGATATTCATGGTGGGCACGGCGCTGACGCGCCTTTGCCCACCCCACGAAAACGTTCGCAGGACGACCGCGAATCTCAATTCGAGCCGAACAGGAACTTGCCGCTGCCGTCGAGGTAAGGCCCGGTGCGCATGTAGAGCTGGCCGTTCTGGCCGATGAAGAACAGCGTGCCCTTCGGCACTTTCTTGGCGCCCTTCAGCAGCATGCCGGCATTGTTGGTGCCCATCTTGTACTGGAAGGTCTTGCCCTCCTTGTCATAGCCGTAACCGTTATCCGGATTCAGCTCCCACGGTGTCGGTCCCGCTGCTTGCGCGAACGCAAAAGTGGCGAAACCGCAGATCGCGGCCGCCAGCACCAATGTTCTGGTCGAGATTCTCGTCATGGTCATTCCTCCCCATCGCCCCCACGTCTTGAACAAATCACGAACGTCGCCACTCCGTCAAGATTATGAAGCGTCGGAGCGCTGCATCACGCCTCAACAATGACTTTGTGATTTCCTGCCGCACGCGTGGCGACTATCTTCCGCTTTCAGTTTACAACCAATTCTACAAGAGCAGTTATGGGGATGATTCGGATGAGCCACGTCATGAAACTCTGTTTGCCCGTAGTATTTTCCATGGTGACGGTGGTTTCCGCCGCGAGTGCGGACGAATTGTTCAAGCTCTCCAACAACCAGCGGATCGCCTGCAGCCGGGGGCTGGCCGCCGGCAAGCTCAACACCGCAACCTGCAAGTCCTACACCTATGTCTTCAACACCAAGACCTCGGAATATTTCCGCTGCCAGGTCTCGCTGGCGCTGACCCGCGACAACAAGGAAGTCATCAACGTGCAGGCCGACGGCAGCTGCAGCAAGAAGCTGCGCGTCTTCGAGACCGATTCCAACTACACCTTCGATGCCACCGAAACCGAGCCGCCGAACACCAATTCGTTCTTCGGCACCGGCGGTTATTCGATCTGGGCCGCCGACACCACCCAGCAGAAGGTGCGCGGCTGCATCACCATCTCCTCCGGGCTCGGCTCCGACATCTCCAAATGCCTGGACATGACGTTCCAGTAAGCGCGGTGGCGTGAGCTGAGTGCCGCGCTTGGCGAGGCGCCGTGGCGATTCCACCGCCGCGGCCAAGGTTCCGCGGCGCGGTATGCGCTGAGGTCAGTGCGGAGCTACCAGCCATCAGCCAGCAATGGTTGACCCCGGCCTCTGCTGCGTCCAATTTTGGCGCGGGCCTGGGGAGAATACGATCCATGATTTCGAGAGTGGTCGCTGCAGTGGTTGCGGCGGCAGCAATTTTTTCGGCTCCGGTGGGGCGGGCGCAATCCTTCATCAACGTACTGACCGGCGGCACCTCGGGGGTCTATTACCCGCTCGGCGTCGCCATCGGAAAAATCCTTGGCGATCATCTGCCTGATGTCAAAGTCCAGGTGCAGGCCACCAAAGCATCCGTCGAGAACCTGATCCTGCTGCAGCAGGGCCGCGGCGAGATCGCGTTCGCGCTCGGCGATTCAGTGAAAGCCGCCTGGGACGGCGACGAGGAGGCCGGCTTCAAGCGCAAGATGGACAAGCTGCGCACCTTGGGCGCCATCTACCCGAATTACATCCAGATCGTCGCCACCGCGGACAGCGGCATCAAGACGCTCGCCGACCTCAAGGGCAAGAGCCTCTCGGTCGGCGCGCCCAAATCCGGCACCGAGCTCAATTCGCGTGCTATCATGGCCGCCGCCGGCATGAGCTACAAGGACATCGGCAAGGTCGAATATCTGCCCTTTGCCGAATCCGTAGACCTCATGAAGAACCGCCAGCTCGACGCGACGCTGCAATCGGCCGGCCTCGGCGTGGCCTCGCTGAAGGACCTTTCCGTCTCGGCTGACATCAACGTGGTTGCGGTGCCAAAAGAGGTGGTCGAGAAGATCGGCCCGCCCTTCGTTCCCGTGGTGATCCCCGCCGGCACCTATACCGGCCAGGACAAGGACGTTTCGACCGCGGCGGTGGTGAATTATCTCGTGACCAGCTCCGCGGTCTCCGACGATATTGCCTACCAAATGACCAGGCTGATCTATGAGTCGCTGGGCGAGCTTGCGAACGCGCATGTCTCCGGCAAGGAGATCAAGCTGGAGACCGCGGCCGAAGGCAGCCCGGTGCCGCTGCATCCGGGCGCGATCCGGTATTACAGGGAAAAGGGTTTGATTAAGTAGGGGGCTGAGCTATCCCCGTCTTCATGCCCGGCCTTGGGCCGGGCATGACGACGAGCAGCGCCGCGATATTGTAATCGAAGCACATTGGGCGGGGGCCGACTGGAATGTTGCAAGCCGAGGGCGTGGACAAGGAGCTACCCGTCAAAGTCGAATTCGACAATTTCGAACATGGATTTCCGGAGGGCTTCGGGCCCGGCGCGTGGGGGCTTCTCGCCTATGCGATCGGCATCGCCTTTGCCGCGTTCCAGCTCTATGTCGCTGCGTTCAGCTATCTGCCGAGCCAGGTAGTGCGCGGGATTCATGTCGGCTTCCTGCTGCTGCTGACGTTCGGCCTGATCGGCAATTTCACCGCGAGGAGCGACTTCGGCCGCGCGCTTGGCTGGCTGGTCGGCGGCATCGGGTTTTTGTGCGGGCTTTATCAGTGGATCTTCTATGCCGACCTGATCGCGCGTGACGGCGATCCGACCAATGCCGATCTCGCGGTCGGCGCGCTCCTGGCGGTCTTGATCTTCGAGGGCACGCGGCGGCTGATGGGGCTGGCGCTGCCGCTGATGTGCGGCGCCTGCCTTCTCTACTGGTTCTTCGGCCAATATCTGCCGGCGCCGTTCAACCATCGCGGTTACGATTTCGACCAGATCATCACCCATCTCTCCTACGGCACCGAGGGCTTTTACGGCGTGCCGATCTATGTCTCGGCGACCTACATCTTCCTGTTCATCCTGTTCGGCTCGTTCCTCGAACACGCCGGCATGATCCAGCTCTTCACCGACGTCTCGCTCGGCCTGTTCGGCCGCACCCGCGGTGGCCCGGCGAAGGTCGCAGTGTTCGCCTCGGGCATGATGGGCACGATCTCGGGCTCCGGCGTCGCCAATGTCGTCACCGTCGGCCAGTTCACCATTCCGCTGATGATCCGCTTCGGCTATCGCCGCGCCTTTGCCGCCGGCGTAGAGGCCACAGCCTCGATGGGCGGCCAGATCATGCCGCCGGTCATGGGCGCAGTCGCCTTCATCATGGCGGAGACGCTGGGCGTCGAATATTCCGTGATCGTGCAGGCGGCGGTGATCCCGGCGATCCTCTATTTCGCTTCCGCGTTCTGGATGGTGCATCTGGAAGCCGGCAAGCAAGGCCTCGTCGGCATGAAGCGTTCGGAGATCCCAAGCGCCTGGCAGGCGGTGGTGGCGCGCTGGTATCTCGTGCTGCCGCTCGCCGCGCTGGTCTACATGCTGTTCCAGGGCTTTACGCCGCTCTACGCCGGCAGCATGGGGCTCGCGCTGACGGTGGCGCTGATCCTGGGTGCCAGCATCACGCTCGGCTTTTCCAATCCGCTGTTCCGCTATGTATTCTGGATCGGCCTTGCGCTGGCTGCGGCCGCCGTCTCGCACAACGGGCTCGAGACCATCCCGGTCGTCGCTGTCGTCGGTGCGCTGGTCGTGATCACGGCCTTCACCCGCGGCGGCCGCGCGACGCTGCGCGCCTGCCGCGACTCGCTCGCCGATAGCGCCAAGTCGGCGCTGACCGTCGGCATGGCCTGCGCCATCGTCGGCGTCATCATCGGCATGATGAGCCAGACCGGTGTGGGCGCGATCTTCGGCAGCTGGGTGATCGGGCGTGGGGCCAAAAGCCTGTTCCTTGCGCTGATCATGACCATGCTGCTGTCGATTCTGCTCGGCACCGGCATCCCGACCATTCCGACCTACATCATCACGGCGGCGCTTGCCGCGCCCGCATTGGCAAAACTCGGCGTGCCCCTGATCGCGAGCCACATGTTCGCGTTCTACTACGGCATCATGGCCGACCTCTCGCCGCCGGTGGCGCTGGCCGCGCTTGCGGCCGCTCCCATCGCGAAGGAAAACCCGGACAAGATCGGCTGGGAGGCGATGCGGATCGCGCTTGCGGGCTATGTCATTCCCTTCATCTTCGTCTATTCGCCGGCCCTGATGCTGCAGGCCGGCGATCCCATGGCGGCCATACTCGGCTTCTACGGCGCCGTCGCTTTTGCCACCGTCAAGGCGCTGGTCGCGATCGGCCTGTTCGGCGTGATCGCGATCGGCTTCCTGTTTGTGCGGCTGACGCTGCTCGAGCGCGCGGTTGCGATGGCCGCCGCGCTGTGCCTGCTCGGCGACTTTCGCTTCAGTGACACGCTCGGCTTTACGCTGACGCTCGCGCTCGTGTTCTGGCAATGGCGGCAGCGCGGGCGCGCCGCGGTGGCCACGGTGTGAGCCTTTGCCTGATTTCCTCCGGTGTCGTGAAGGCGCTGTCGCTCGCCGCGTTCACGCTCGCATGGACCCATTCGGTCGAGAAGGTCGAATGGCAGGAGGACTGGCGCGTGACGCCGCGGGTGCTTGAACTTGTGCAGGCGCGAGTGAAAGGTTCCGGCGCCGGCATGGAGCCGCCGCCGGAAGCGCGCCTCATCAATGGCTGGTTTCAGTGGCAACCGCAACGTCCGCCGATGCCGGAAGTCGTGCTCGGCAATTCCGGCGCCGCCGGCGAATGGCGGTTATGCGCGGACGGACAATGCCGTACGCTCTCGGATATTTTCGGGCGTTCGATCGGTGCTAACGTGACCACGCTGCGCGCGTGCCAATAACGAGAACAGGGAGAAAACAATGGATCGGCTCAAGGGCAAGGTTGCGATGGTGGTCGGCGCCGGCTCGATCGGCCCCGGCTGGGGCAACGGCAAGGCGACCGCGGTCACCTTTGCCCGCGAAGGGGCACAGGTGTTTTGCGTCGACCGCAATCCGGCCGCGGCCGAAGAGACCGTGGGCATCATCACCAAAGAAGGCGGCAAGGCGATGGCCTTCACCGCCGATGTGTCCAAGGCCGCTGAGGTCGAAGCCATGGTTGCGGCATGCCTGAAAGCCCATGGCCGCATCGACGTGCTCGACAACAATGTCGGCATCGCCGAGGTGGGCAGCGTGGTTGAAGTGGCGGAAGATCAATGGGACCGCGTCTTTGCCGTCAATCTCAAGAGCGCCTATCTGGCCATGAAGCGCGTCATACCCTTGATGGTGAAGCAGGGCGGCGGCTCGATCATCAACATCTCCTCGATCGCCTCGATCCGTCATGTCGGCATCTCCTATGTCAGCTACAATGCCAGCAAGGCGGCGATGAATCAGATGACGCGCTCCACGGCGGTCGAGTTCGCGGCGGACTATGTCCGCGTCAATGCAATCCTTCCCGGGCTGATGAAGACGCCGATGGTCGAACATTCGGCGGGCCTGGCGGCGAGCTATGCGAATGGCGATGTGGAAGCGATGTGGCGCGCCCGCGACGCGCAGGTGCCGATGGGCCATATGGGCACTGCCTGGGATGTCGCCAACGCCGCGCTGTTTCTCGCCTCCGACGAGTCGAAATATGTCACCGGCATCGAGCTCGTGGTCGATGGCGGATTGACCTGCCGGGCGTGATTTAAAGCGTGATGAATTTTGATTGAGCCACCTTATCCGCGGACTCGCTTCACCTCTCCCGCTTGCGGGGGAGGTCGCATCGCATCGAAAGATGCGATGCGGGTGGGGGAACTCTCCCCACACGAACAATGCGACTCGCGGAGACACCCCCACCCCAGCCCTCCCCCGCAAGCGGGAGAGGGAGCGCGGCCTCACCGCGGTTGCCATTCGACTTGATTTCATCGCGCTCTTGCCGGTCAGCCCTGGGCGCCGAGCTCGGCGCGGTCGAGCTCTTCCTCGAGCTGGTGGAAGGCGTCATCGCCGATCGCCTCGGTTTCCCGCAGGTGAAGGATAGCGCGCCGAGCCGCCAGGATGGCGCGGCGGCGCAACGGATCGGCGGGCAGCTCGCTTGAGGTGATGCGGCCGTCGGGATCGCCCTTGGCGTGCAGCAGGACTCCGCGATATTCCAGGCGCAGAAGCTCGGCTTCCTCGGACGGATCGCCGTCGATTTCCGCTAGCGCAGCGCGATAGGCGGTGCCGCGGGCGCGGGCGACTTCGTTCGCCACGAAATCATCCTGCTTGAGCCGTAGCGCCAGGATCAACGGCCGGAGCGTGACGCCCTGGATGACCAGAGAACCCAGCACCACGGCAAAGGCCGTGAAC
>DATMNV010000230.1:0-25849 GCA_035568535.1 Bradyrhizobium sp. | reverse complement strand
CTCAGGCCGGAGGAGGTGATGACGTCGTCGCCGCCGAGGCCGTTGATGACGATGCGATCGCCTACACCGGCATCGGTGATGTTCACCTCGGTCGCAAGACCCGATATCGTGATCACGCCGTTGTTCTCGGTCACCGAGATGACGTCTGCGCCGGCGGTGGCGTTGATGGTGACCGTGTCGGCAGCGCCATCGTCGGCGCCGTTGACGCCGAGGTCGAGATTGACCTGGTTGGTGCTGGTCCCGGTCAGATCGTTGACCGTGATGTTGTCGGCGCCTCCGAGAGCGTTGAAATTGATGTGTTCAACGCCGTTGAGGTCCATGGTGATGTTGGCGACGTCCCGCGTGAACCGCACCCGGCTGCCATTGGCCGAGATATCGATGTTCTCGGCCACATTGGCGCCGTTGAACTGGAGCGTGTCGGTGCCGGCCTGGCCTTCGACGGTGTCGCTGCCATCGCCGGGATTCCAGACGAAGGTGTCGTCACCTGCTCCGAGCAACGCCACGTCGTTGCCACGCCCGCCGATCACGGTGTCGTTTCCGGCACTGCCGATGATGGTGTCGTTGCCATCACCGCCATTGATCGTGAGATGGGCGAGCTGGCCCGCCTTGAGCTTGGAAGCATCGATGGTGTCGTTGCCGCCGAGGCCGTTGATGGTGAGCGAGTCGCCGGCATCCGCATGGGCGATGGTCACCTGCGCGGCCAGGCCGTTGACCACGATCGAGCCGCCGCTGCTGGCTACGGTGATCTTGTCATCGCCAGCCGTGCCGTTGACGGTCACGTTATCCGCCGCACCGTCGCCGGTCGTGCTGCCAGGCCCGCTGCTCAGGTCGATCGCGACCTGCGTGACGCCGGTGCCGGTCAGGTCGTTGACCGTGATGTTGTCGGCACCACCGGCCGCGTTGAGCTGGATATGCTCGATGCCGTTGAGGTCCATGGTGACCGCGCCGACGTCGCGGAACAGCCGGACCCGGCTGCCGTTAGCCGAGATGTCGATGTTCTCCGGCGCGTTGGAGCCGTTGAACACCAGCGTGTCGGTGCCGGTGCCGCCTTCGACCGTGTCGCTGCCGTCGCCCGGATTCCAGACGAAGGCGTCGTTGCCGGCGCCGAGATCGGCGACGTCATTGCCCCGGCCGCCCGTCACCATGTCGTTGCCGTCGCCGCCGATCAGGAGGTCGTCGCCCTGACTGCCAGTGATGACGTCGTTGCCGGCGCCGCCGTCGATAACCAGCCCGATAACGCCTGCCGCGAGCGCGGACGCGTCGATGCTGTCGTTGCCGCCGAGGCCCTGGATCGTGAGGTGGTCGCCGACTTCTGCACCGGTGACCACAACGGCTTCCGGGGTGCCGGTGACGTTGACCGTGGTTCCGCTCGCCGTCACCTTGATCTGCTCGGCCTTGTTGCTGCCGTTGACGGTCACCTGGTCGGATGCGCCGTCACCTTGCCCGGTGCCCGGGGTGCCCGAGAGGTCGATCGCGACCTGGTCCACGCCGGTGCCGGTGAGGTCGTTGACCGTGATGTTGTCGGCGCCGCCGCGAGCCGTGAAGTCGATCTGCTCGATATTGTTCAGGTCCATCGTGATGTTGGCGACGTCACGGGTGAAGCGGACGTGGTGGCCGTTGGCGGAAATGTTGACGTTCTCGTTCACGTTCGCGCCGTTGAATAGCAGCGTGTCGTTGCCCGAACCGCCATCGACGGTGTCGCTGCCGTCGCCCGGATTCCAGATGAAGGTGTCGTCACCGGCGCCGCCGAGCAGCAAGTCGTTGCCGCGGCCGCCGGTGATGACGTCATTGCCGTCGCCGCCGAGCAACGTGTCGTTGCCGTCGCCGCCGGTAATGGTGTCATTGCCGGCGCCGCCGTCGATGGTGAGGTGGATCAGGTTGGCGAGGCCGTTGCCGGCGGTGAAGACGTCGTCGCCGCCGTTCATGTTAAGCACGAAGTTCTCGGTGGTGCCGATGTCGAGCGAGAACGGCGCCGGACTGGTCCGATCGAAACGCACGCGGGTTCCGTTGGCCGCAAGCGTAAAGACTTCGGAGGCGTTGCCGCCATTCACCTCGGCGGTGTCGACGCCGTCGCCGCCCTCCATCAGATCGGTGCCGTCGCCCGGATTCCAGATCATGCGATCGTTGCCGGCCTCGCCGAACATCTGGTCGTTGCCGGAGCCGCCGATCAACGTGTCGTTGCCGTCACCGCCGAACAGCAGATCGTCGCCGCCCTTGCCCTGCAGCACGTCGTTGCCGGCCTGACCGAACAGGATATCGTTGCCGGAGCCGCCGGTCAGGGTGTCGTTGCCGTCGCCACCGAACAGATGGGCTCCGGGCAGCGCGCCGTTGCTTTCGTCGAGCGAGATGGTGTCGTTGCCGGCCTGCCCGAACACCTGGATCACGGAGGTGTTACCGACCGTCGGTTGATCGCCCGCGATGGAAACCGCGCCGTGGTTGACGAGAATATTTCCGGCGGCATCGCGGCTGGCGAGGATCGTGTTGCTGAGCGCGTCGCCGAACACCGACAGCACGCCCGATCCTTGGGAAAATGATGCACTGGTAGCCATGCTTTGCAATCCTTTTAGGTCCAAGCCCCTTGGACGGATGCTTAGCCGTGGACCGCATGACAGGCTTGAAGCCGGGCTTGAGAGGGCCATGAATTCTTCTGAATAAGCCCTGCTGATTTCCTGATTATGGTAATGTGATCGGGCCGTGATCGCCGGGCCCGTATCCGGGCACAGCGCCAATCAGCCACTGCGGCGGCGCGCGGGAGATGCGTCAAATACCCGTTGGCTCGATCTTGCAGATCTGTCGCGGCGGCAGTCGCGGCCATCCAATTTCAGGACAGCAGCGTGCAATTTGCTTTTGCAGATTTTGTGCTTGATAGCGACCGGCGCGAGCTGCGCCGCAGTTCTGAACTGATTGCGGTCGAGCCCCAGGTCTACGACCTTCTGCTTTACCTGGTGCGGCACCGCGATCGCGTGGTCACCAAGGACGACCTGATCGCTTCGGTGTGGGGCGGCCGCATCACCTCGGATACGACCCTGACAAGCCGTATCTACGCCGCGCGCAAGGCGATCGGCGACAGCGGTCAGCAGCAGAAACTGATCCGCACCATCTCGCGCAAAGGCATGCGCTTCGTCGGCGAAGTCCACACGCCATCGACGGACGACGAGCTCGGCGAGCTTTGCGCCGAACCGCCTTTGGGTGAAGGCGGTGAGCCAACGGGCGCGGTGTTGCCGCCGCCCGACCGTCCCGCCATCGCCGTGCTGCCCTTTGCCAACATGAGTGACGATCCGGAGCAGGATTATTTCTCCGACGGCATCAGCGAAGACCTCATCACCGCGCTTTCGAGGCTGCGCTGGTTCTTCGTAATCGCGCGCAACTCCTCGTTCGTCTACAAGGGCAAATCCGTCAACATCAAGCAGGTCGCCGACAACCTAGGCGTTGGCTACGTGATCGAAGGCAGCGTGCGCAGGGAAGGCGATCGTGTGCGCATCACCGCGCAGCTCAACGACGTCGCCACCGGCAGCCACCTCTGGGCGGAGCGTTACGATCGCGACGTCGCCGGCGTGTTCGCCGTTCAGGACGAAATCACCGAGGCGATCGTTGCCTCGATCGAGCCGCAGCTCTACGCGGCGGAGAACTTCCACTCCAAGCGCAGAACCCCGGACAGCATGGATGCCTGGGGTCTGGTGATGCGGGCGATGTCGCATTTCTGGCGGGTCACGCGAGCGGATTATGTCATCGCCCAGGAGCTGCTGGAGAAGGCGATTGCGATCGATCCGCACTACGGCCAGGCGCTCGCCGTTCTGTCCACCAGCCATACCTTTTGCGCCTATAATGGCTGGAGCGAGATGGCGACCTCGGTGCCGATCGCCGAACGCGCGGCGCTGGCGGCGATTCGCGCCGACAGCGAGGATCCCTGGGCGCACCATGCGTTGGGTTGTGTTCATGTGTTGTTGCGGCGTTTCGACGATGCGCTCGCCGAGTTTGAGCTGGCGCTCAGCCTCAATCCGAGTTTTGCGCTGGCGCTCAGCGTGTACGGCCTCGCGCTGACTTTTAGCGGCCACTGGGAGAAAGCCGGCGTGGCCACCGCGAAGGCGTTGCGCCTCAGTCCGCGCGATCCGTTTGCGGCGATCTACAATGGCATCGCCGCCCACGCCCAGTTCACCGGACGTAATTACGAGGAGGCGATGCGGCTGGCACGCGCAAGCATTCGGCTTCGCACCGATCATGTCTCTGGCTACCGCATGCTGACCGCCGCTGCCGCGATGGCCGGACAGGCCGAAATCGCCACGGCCGCCTTGCGGGAACTGCGCCGCGGGCAGCCCGGTTTCTCGCTGGCCTGGATCGCGCAAAACTTGCCGTTCAAATACAAGGCCGACCGCGACCACTATCTGGACGCCTTCCGCCGCGCCGGCCTGGACTAGCTATCGAAAAGCCTGGTCGTTCCCGGTGTCGCCATCCAGCACATCGTTGCCGTCGCCGTTGCCGCCGAACAGATGCACCGATGGCATCCGTTGGCCTCATCGACCGAGATATTGTCGTTGCCGTCCAAGCCGATGATGTCGATTTCGCCTACGCTGGCAAGTGGTGGGCTTTCCGCCCCCCACTTTATTGAATCGCCTTTGATTAAAAGGTTCCCGGCAGCGTCGCGGCTGCTCACGATCCTGTGACCGGCCGTCGATCACGGTGAGCAGTCGGGCGTCCGGGGAAAGGTAGCAGAAATAGCCAGCCAAATGTTCCTTCAAAAGATTCTGCCCCTCGCATGCCGGATTAACGGGGGATAGAGTGATTGGCTTGAAGCCTCCCTTGAGACGGCCATGATTGTTCTGAAGTTGCCCTGCAGATTTCCTGATGGTGGCATGAGGCCGTTAGCGACCGAAAATGCAGTGGAGTTCCGCTTCGCTTGAGTTGCACGGCAATCCTTTATTTGAGGCCAAAACTTGCAGTTTCACTTCGACGGTCACGTGCTCGATACGGACACGCGCGAATTGCGCCGTGGCCTTGAGCGGATTGCGGTTGAGCCGCAGGTGCTCGATCTCCTGGTCTACCTCGTGGAGAACCGCGATCGCGTGGTCACCAAGGACGATCTGATCGCCTCCGTCTGGGGCGGGCGTATCGTCTCCGACGCGGCGCTGACCAGCCGCATCTATGCGGCGCGCAAGGCGATCGGCGATACCGGGCGCGACCAGAAGCTGATCCGCACCATGGCCCGCAAGGGCCTGCGTTTCATCGGTACGCTGAATGCTCGGGCATGTGAGAACATGCCTCGGCCTGCCGCCGCTCCGCTGTCCATCGAGGCGCCGGCGGAGCTTCGCCCGGCCGTGAGGCTGCCCGAGCGTCCCGTGATCGCGGTGCTGCCCTTCAACAACATGAGTGACGATCCGGAGCAGGAGTACTTTTCCGACGGCATCAGCGAGGACCTGATCACCGGGTTGTCGAGGCTGCGCTGGTTCTTCGTGATCGCGCGCAACTCCTCCTTCATCTACAAGGGCAGGTCCGTGCATGTGAAGCAGGTCGGCGAGGAACTCGGCGCCGGCTATGTGGTCGAGGGCAGCGTGCGCAAGAACGGCGGGCGCGTGCGCATCACCGTGCAGCTCAACGAAGTCGGCAGCGGCAGCCATGTCTGGGCGGAGCGCTATGACCGCGACGCGGCCGACGTGTTCGCGGTGCAGGACGAGATCACCGAGGCCATTGTAGCCTCGATCGAGCCGCGGCTCTACGCCGCCGAGCACTACCGCGCGCGCCGCAAGCCGCCTTCCAGCATGGACGCCTGGGAACTGGTGATGCGTGCGCTGGCCCATTATTCGCTGGTGTCGGCGCGCGACCAGGAAATCGCGCAGGAGCTGTTGCTGCAGGCGATTGCGATCGACCCGAACTACAGTCAGGCACTCGGCCTGCTCGGCGCGAGCTACGCGTTCGGGGCACATATGGGCTGGGCGGACGCCAGCATCGTCGTTCCGCTTGCCGAGCGCGCAGCGCTGGCTGCGGTCCGGCTCGACGGCGAGGATCCCTGGGCGCATCACGCGCTCGGCGGCGTACATCTGCTCCTGCGACGCTTCGACGATGCGATCGCCGCACTCGAGCTGGCGCTGCATCTCAATCCGAGTTTCTCGCACGCCCAGAACTATTACGCCTCGGCGCTGGCGTTCTGCGGCCGCTGGCGAGAGGCGGTCGAGGCTGCCAACCGCGCACTGCGCTTGAGCCCGCGCGATCCGGCCGTGGCGCTGAACTACGGCTCCGCGGCGCTCGCCCATTACATCGGCGGCAATTACGAGGACGCGATCCGCATGGCGCAAACCGCCATCCGCCTGCGCGCGGATTTTACCGGGGCGCTCCGCGTGCTGGTCGCGGCCGCCGGCATTTCCGGGCAGGAGGATCTCGCCGCCGCCGCATTGCAGGAGCTGCGCCGTGCGCAGCCCAATGTCTCGCGCGCGTGGATCATGAACAACGTGCCGATCAAGAACGATTCCGACCGCATCCATTACCTCGAAGGCTTTCATCGCGCCGGGCTGGAATAGCCGGCGCCGGACGATATCCGAAAAATCGCCAATTCATACAAGGCGTTCTATGCGAGGGTCGAAGACCCGAAGAACGGTGAATATTCGATCGACCATTCCGGAGTGATTTATTTGATGGGCCGCGATGGCCGGTATCTCGGCTTCATGCCGCCGCAGACGGCGCCGGATCGTCTGGTTGAAATCCTGCGTAAATATCTCGCAAACTGACGACGCGCCGCAACGACAAGGGGCGGATGCCGATGCATCCGCCCCGCGTCACTTCAAGGGATGTTGAGAGCCGACCTACTTTGTGACCTGGCCGCGGATTTCGCCGCCCGGATTGGCCTGGGTGTGCACGTTGACGTAATACTTGCCGGCCAGGAAATCGGCAGCCTGCGCGTCGGTCAAGGTCGCGCTGCCCTCGGTCGGCGGCGTTGCGATGTTCGGGATCGCGACGGCGACGGCGGCGTTCTTGCCGGCCTCGGCGGGCCCGTGGAAATGGGCCGCGGTCGGAGGTCCGCTCAGTCCGGAATATGTGACTTTCCAGCTCAGCTTCTTGCTGGCCGGATCGTAGTCGATGTCGGCGGTACCGGTCGCCGGGGAGGCGTTCGGTGGCACTTCGGACTTGGCATCCAGCGTCGCCTTGTACTTGTCGGCGAACGCCGGGCCCGCGAAGGCGACGGAGGCCGCAAACGCAAGCGCGGCGAACATGGTTTTGGTCATAGCTGCTCTCTCCCTGTTGACGTCAAGTGACGGTACTTATCGCACAACAATGCGAATACTATTTTATTCCCGAAATCGGCCCTATCGCCGTACAACTTTGGTCCATCTTATGGCTGGAGCGGCGAGCGAGCTAGCCGTAAGCTACCTTGGTCAATGACGGTTGGGGTGACGGTGCGGCGAATTATCCTCTTGCTGGTTCTCGCAGGCGCCGCCGCCTTCGCGGTTTATTGGTGGCTGACCGCACCGCCCCTGCAGGCGGCCGTGACGGAAAAGGCGTACACGCCGAACCCGGCGAACGGGGAGATCATCTTCAATGCCGGCGGGTGCTCCTCCTGCCATGCGGTGCCGAACCAGCCCGACCGTTTCAGGCTCGGCGGCGGCCTCGCGATACCGTCGCCGTTCGGCACCTTCTATGCGCCGAACATCTCGCCCGATCCCAACGACGGTATCGGGCGATGGAGCGAGGCCGATTTTGTCAATGCGGTGAGGCGCGGCGTTTCGCCTGGCGGAACGCAATACTTCCCGGCCTTTCCCTATACTTCCTACGCCCATGCGACGGTCCAGGACGTACGCGATCTCTTCGCCTTCCTGAAAACGCTGCCGCCGGTCGCGGGCAAGGTGCGCGACCATGATGTGCCGTTCCCGTTCAACATCCGCCGCAATGTCGGCATCTGGAAATGGCTGTACTTCGATGGGGCCCTGTTCATCCCCGACCAGTCGCGTCCGCCGTCTTGGAATCGCGGCGCCTATCTCGTCAACAGCTTCGGCCACTGCGCCGAGTGCCACAGTCCGCGCAATTTCCTGGGCGGCATCATCACCTCGCAGCGCTTTGCCGGCGGACCAAACCTGGAAGGCGAGGGTTGGGTGCCGAACATCACGCAGAAGGCGATCGGCGACTGGAGCGCAAAAGACATCGCCGATTTCCTGGAGAACGGCGTGGCGCCCGACGGCGACACCGCCGGCGGCGCGATGGTGCGCGTGATCAAGAACACCTCGCAGCTCAAGCCCGCCGATCGTGCCGCGATCGGAGAGTATGTGAAGTCGCTGCCGCCGGTCGAAGGCCCGCCGAAGCCGCCGAAGAAGAAATGAAAAGCCGACATTGGGTTCGGTGAGATCGATCCCAGGATGCTCTTCCGACTATCGTGTCCACGATGCGTCCGTACGGGCGTACGCGTCACCCGTATGGCGGCACGGTGAACCGATACGCCTTACTTCTCACTTCCTTTTTGGCCTCGGCCCGTCTTCGCGACGGGGACGGCGATCTTGTCCTTCAATTCGCTGCAGATCTTGCGAGCCTCAGCCACCACCAGGGAGCAACCTTCAATGTGTTCGAAGACCCGTTTGGCCTCCTCGCGGTAGCGCGCCGCGACTTGGTTCAACTCCTCGATGACTGAGAGTGCATCGCGGGTCACCGCCTCGCACTGCTTGACACGCTCGACCAACTCGCCGCCCATCGACTCGATCTCTTTCGCCGTAGCTTCGTATTCCCGGACCACGGCTTCGGCCGAAAGTTTTCCGATTTCGGTGGCGCCGTCGCGATGCTCGACATAGTCCGGCATCGCCAGATCCGGCGCGCTCACCGTGGGCGTGGCGATGTAAGATGAATGCGGTTCGTGCATCAGGGGCCGGTTTCGGACGTCGCGTGCCACGTCGGTCAAGGGACCTCTTGTTGTCGACTGTACCATTTTTAATGCTTCCATCCGTCTGAAATTGATCGGTTATTTTTCCGTCATGCAAGATTAACGGAACAGACGGAGTGCTATCCTCTATGCGAGGTGGTGCAAGACAGTTTGTCGGTTAAGCTTGTTAGTTTAGATTAATGCCCGCGCTGCGCGTTAATTCTGGAACTGGCACCGCAAGTGCGGCGCATTTAGCAGTATAAGGATACGGTCTCCCGTACCGACACTTGGCGAACATGCCGAGCGACGCTCCGATCGCTAGCCCTTGCACATTGGCGGCGCACCCAGAGTTTCGCGCGGCGTGCCCAGTACGCGCTCGGCGGCGCAGGCGATGGCCACCAGCCGATCGTCATCGCCGCCTCGGGCGATGAACTGCAAGCCGACCGGCATGCCGAGGCGATCAAGACCCACCGGCAGCGTAGCCGCGCACAACGTCAAATAGTTCACCGGCGCCACATTGTGCACGATGTTGCGACTGCGCGCCCAGAATTGCTCCGCGCTCACCTCGTCGGTCAGGACGTGCGGCGTGAACATGACGGTCGGCGCAGCGATGACGTCGACATGGTCGAAACGCGCGACGGCGCTTTTCGCCGCGTCGAGCAGCCGCAAGCGACGGGACAAGTATTCACGTGCCGACAGGTTCTCGGCATTCTTGAGCGCGGGCGCGTTGACGGGATCGATCGTCGCAAGCCAGTCCGGCAGTTCGCGATCGAGGAAAGCACGCAACTCGATCGCCGAAATGCCACCTTCCACGTAGATTGCGAAAACTTCGCGCGCCTCGGGCAGCGTTGCTTCCGTCACAACCGCGCCGGCGTGGGCCAGCGAATCGATCGCCCGCCGGACGATGTCACCGATGCCGTTCTCGCAGCCTTCCCAGAACCAGGGATCGGCGATGCCAATGCGGATGCCGTCGACGCCGGTCGGCACGCCGCGCAGGAAGGCGAACCCGTCGCCGTGATCGGGATCGAGCGCGGCGAAGCTGAAAGCAGCATCCGCCATGCTGCGATGCCGGGCGTATCGAGCGTGAAGCTCAGCGGCACGATGCCCTCGGTCGACCAGCGCCCCTTGGTGAGTTTCAAGCCCGCATTGCCGGTCATCGCGGCGGGCAGGCGCACCGACGCCGCGGTATCGGTGCCGAAGGCGAGGAGCGCCGAGCCCTCGCAGAGCGAGACGCCGGCCCCGCTTGACGAACCGCCGGGCGAGCGATGCGCCGTCGCGTCCCAGGGATTGCGCGGGCTGCCGTAATGCGCGTTCTGGCCGGTGCCGCCGAAGGCAAATTCCACCATATGCGTCTTGCCCATCACCGTCGCCAACTGCGCCCGCAGATTGGCGACGACCGGGCCGTCGATCTCGAATTTCGCCGGCAAACGCCTGGGCGAACCCGCATAGGTCGGAAAGCCCGCGACGGCGAAGAGATCCTTGATCGAAGTCGGAATGCCCTGCAGCGAGCCCGCCCGTGAACCGACGGCAAAGGCTGCATCAGCGGCATCGGCGCATTTCCGCGCATGCTCCGGGGCCCATTGCGAATAAGCCATGAGCCTGGAGCCGAAACGCTCATGATTGGCGATCGCCTGCTCGGCGAGTGCGCGCGCTTTGAGCTTGCCCTCGCCGAGCAATGCCGCAATCTCGGCGATCGGAAGCGAAAACGCATCGCCCATCGTGATTTCCCCCAAGGCCTCAGCCGAGCTTCGCGATCCCCAACTCACCGGCCAACTGATCGAGGGAGCGCATCAGGGCGGGTGCGATCGGGATGCCGTCGCGTGCGCGGGCGATGCGCGTTTCCTCGCTGCGCTCGCCGGGGACCGTAATCCGGTCCACGCCCGGCATGCGCGCGCTGCCGCGAAAATCGCGCACCAGGGTATCGACGGCGGCTTTGAAGGTATCGACTTCGCCGAAGGCAGAGATGTTGATGGCGCAGATCGCCTGTCCGGTATTGGTGACGCTGTCGTCGTCATGGTTGAAGTCGATCACGTCCTTGCCCATCGCCGCACCGCCGAGTGTGCCGGCAATGAGGCCGATGATCATGGCGAGGCCAAACCCCTTGTAGCCGGCTTCCATGCCGCCGAGCGGCAGCAGCATGCCTTCCTCGGCACGCTTCGGATCGGTGAGCGGCTTGCCCTTGCGATCGATCATCCAGCCCTCCGGCATGCTCTCGCCACGCAGCGCCTTGGTCTTGACCTTGCCATAGGCCGCAACCGTGGTGGCCATGTCGAGCACGATCGGCTTCTCGGCTCCCGCCGGGATCGCGGCGGCGATCGGATTGGTCGACAGAAGCATGTCGAGGCCGCCCCAGGGGGGCAGGTGGTTGGCGTTGCCGACCGCGAAATAGAGCCCGATCATGTCGTGGGCGAGCGGCATCCTCGCATAGAGCGAGGCGGGGCCGGCATGGTTGGAGTATTGCGAATTCACCCAGCCGATGCCCGTGACGCTCGCTTTCTCGATCGCGATTTCGGCGGCGCGGCTCATCACGAGATGGCCCATGCCGTTGTCGCCGTTGATGAGCGCGGTGGAGAGATGCTCCTGTACCACGCGGATGTTGGGGCGGACGTTGAAGCCGCCGGCCTTGATGCGGCGGGCATATTGCGGCAGCCGGCTGACGCCGTGGCCGTCCGATCCCTGCAGGTCGGCCTGCGCCATCAGGGTCGCAACCGCCATGGCATCGTCGTCCGGCAGGCCAAGCCGGAGCATCGCCTCATGGATGAAGGCCTTCAGACGGTCGAAGTTGACTGTGACTAGAGGCTGCACTAGCGGCCGCCGAATGCCTTGAAGGTGATGATGGTCAGCGTGTCCTGGATGCCGGGAATGACCTGCACCTTCTCGTTCACGAAGTGGCCGATGTCGGTGTCCTTGTCGACATAGAACTTGACCAGCAGATCGTAATGGCCCGCGGTGGAGTAGATCTCGGAGGCGATCTCGGCTTCCGCAAGCGCGTTGGCGACCACATAGGACTGGCCGAGCTTGCATTTTATCTGGACGAAGAAAGGAACCATCGCTGATGTCTCCGGGTATCTGACGGTCAGAAATAGGCCAGTTTTGGGGGAGTTAGCAAGTGAGCTTGCTGGCGCGGAAGCGCCGCGTTAGGACAGGGCAGGGAAAACTCATGATCACGCCCGCAGCACTCACCATCGCAGGTTCGGATTCCTCAGGAGGAGCCGGCATCCAGGCTGACCTGAAGACCTTTGCCGCGCTCGGCGTCTATGGGGCGTCCGCGATCACGGCGCTGACCGCGCAGAACACAAAGGGCGTGACCGGCATCCACCTCGTGCCGGCCGAGTTCCTGCGTGCGCAGATCGATGCGGTGTTCGGCGATCTCGACATCGGCGCGGTCAAGATCGGCATGGTGGCGCAGTTGTCGAGCATCGACGCCATTGCCGATGCGCTGAAACACTGGTCGCCAAAGCATGTCGTGCTCGACCCCGTGATGGTCGCAACCTCAGGCGACCGGCTGCTCGCTGCGGACGCGGTCGACGCATTGCGCAAAAAACTCATTCCGCTCGCCTCGGTCATCACGCCAAACTTGCCTGAGGCCGCAGCCCTGCTGGAGGAGCCGATCGCTTTCGATGTCGCCGCGATCGAACGCCAGGGCCAAAAGCTGCTCGCGCTGGGCTGCCCCGCCGTGCTGATCAAGGGCGGTCACGGGCAGGGCAGCGAGAGCATCGACCATCTTGTCCGCGCGAGCGGCACCATCGCGCTGCCGGCGCCGCGCGTGACGACGCAAAACACCCATGGCACCGGATGCTCGCTGTCGTCGGCGATCGCGGCGGGGCTGGCGAAAGGCGCAGAGCTCGAGACCGCAGTTCGCAATGCCAAGGATTTTGTGAGCGCGGCGATCGCATCGGCGGATCGTTTTTCAGTCGGCCACGGCCACGGGCCGATCCATCATTTCCACCGCTTCTATTGAAGGCCGGCTATTTGCCGAGTCCCGGCTGCACCCGCTGCTTCCACAGATTCCAGATGCGGTCGATGACCGCGAGATTGATCGCGTCGGCCTTGGCGCCTTCGTCGGCGCCGAGATAGGTGACCTCGGTGCCGAGCCCGATCGCCTGCGATTGCAGGCGCGCGTTGACGTCGGTGTAGTAGGCGCGGAACACCGCGATCTTGACGTCGGGGCCGACGGTGACATCGCCGTGGCCGCGCATCAGCACGACCGGCTTGTCGGAAAGCGTGCGCGCCAGCGACTTGCCGATGCCGCTGTCGCGCACCAGCATGTCGGTCGAGCCAAACTCCTTGGCTATGTCCCAGACCGGCACGCCGCCCGCGAGGAACGCGGCATTGTGGAACAGCGGCCGCAACGGCGTCTTGCTCACGGAAAACGGAATCACGCCCGGCGAATGCGTGTGCACGACACTCATCACGTCGGGCCGCGCCTTGTAGATTTCCGCATGGATGAAGCGCTCCAGGAACAGCGAGCGGCCGCGCGCATCGACGGCGTTGCCGTCGAGATCGAACTCCATGATGTCGTCGGCGGTGACCAGCGCTGGAGCCAGCGACCGCGACATCAGGAAGTGGTTGGGATTGATCGGATGCCGCGCGCTGACATGGCCGAACCCGTCGACCACGCCGAACTCCGCAAGGATGCGGCTGCCGAGGGCGATATCTTCAAGCAGGGCCGGGGAGACGTCGGAAAGGGCCTGCGCAAGGCCGGGAGCGAGGGGAACACAAAGTGTCAGGGCAACAAGAGCGAGCAGGGTACGCATACGGCTGTTGTCCTTGCAGCGAGCGCGATGAAAGCAGCTTCGTTTTCCGACCGTCAGGACACGAAAAGAGGCGGCTTTCGGGCTGCCTCTTTTCTGATAGTCGACTCCTTCAAGAGATAATCGTCAAGGGATGATATGACGGCCATGAGCCGGCAGAGCGTGGAGGAAGCCCTTGGACCCGTTTCGATTTGACCTTGTCTCGCCTGCAAAGCTGCTTTTCACGGATGAGGTCGATCAGGTCGACCTGCCCGGGGTGGAAGGTGATTTCGGCGTCCTGGCCGGCCATGTCCCGATCGTCGCCCTGCTTCGTCCGGGAATCATCGCGGTGAGAAGCGCCGGCAACATCGAGAAGTTCGTGCTGATGGGAGGCTTCGCCGAATTCTCGGGCTTGGCGCTGACGGTGCTGGCGGATGCCGCAAGCTCCGTGGACGAGTTCGACGCCGCCAGCCTCAAGGCCACGATCGACGAGGTGCAGGAAAGCCTCGGGCGCATGTCGGCTGGACCGGAACTCGATCGCGCCATCAAGCTCCTGGACGACTACAAGTCGCTGCACGTGGCCTTGAGCCCGGCAACGGCGTTCTAGGCCGGGCAGGGAACGCGTCGTGCCTGACGTGACGGATTACTTCAGCGTCTTCAGATAAGCCACGACATCGTCGACGTCTTTCGGATCGTTCATGCCGCCGTAGGGCATGCGATTGCCCTTCACCTTGGCTTGCGGGTCATGGATATAGGCGCGCAGATTATCCTCGTCCCAGACGAGGTTGGCGCGCTTCATCGGGTTCGAATAGCGGAAGTCCTCCAGCGCGGCGGATTTCCGGCCGAATACGCCTTTGAGGTTAGGGCCGAGCGCGTCGGCGCGGTCGGTGTGGCAGGCGGCGCAGGGCGCAAACAGCGTCTTGCCGTGGTCGGCATCGGCCGCGGTCGCAGGGCTCGCCAGCGTGAGCAGGGCCATAAACGCGGCGAGGCGCGCGAACAGATCTTGCATCGATCTTCCCCGGATCATCTTCGTCCCGTTACGCATGCACCAGCGGACCGGGGCTTTTCAGGTATTGTTCGGTGATGGCCTTGGCCGACCAGTAGGCCAGCGCGCCGAGCGTGCCGGTCGGATTGTAGCCATGCTGCTGCGGGAACACGGAGGCGCCCTGGATGAAGAGATTGTGCGCGTCCCAGGCCTGCAAGTACCGGTTCACCACGCTCGACTTCGGGTCCGATCCCATCATGGTGCCGCCGGTGCAATGGGTCGATTGATACGGCACGATGGTGAAGTTCTTCGGCCGGTTATGCACCTCGTAATGCGTCGGCTTCATCGCCTTGATCACGCCTTCCATCTTCTCGACGAGATGGCGCGACATCTTGTGGTCGTTCTCGGTGGCGTTGTAGGACAGCCGCAGCAGCGGCCGTCCCAGCGCATCCTTGTAGGTGGGATCGAGGTCCATGAAATTGTCGCGATGGGCATAGACCGAGCCCTGGGTGTTGAAGCGTGTGTTGCAGCGGTACCATTTCGCTTCCGCCTGCTTCCAGCCGACGCCCCAGCGCGGCTCGCCCTTCGGCAGCACGCGGCCGCCGATTGGCGGCGCACCGCCGTTGAGGCAGGCGATATAGCCGCCGCCGAAGAAGCCGAGATTCGCGTGATCGAAATTCTCGCCGTTGAAATCGTCGATCGCGGTCGCCATGCCCGGCGCGCCCATGAAGGGATTGAACTCGCTGCCCTCGAAGAAGGCTTCGCCGCCGGCCTCGAACTGGTAGCAGTAATTCCTGCCGACCGCGCCGTTGCCGGTTTTGGGATCATAGGGCTCGCCGATGCCGGCGAGCAGCAATTGCTGGGTGTTGCCGAACACGAAGGATGACAGGATGACCATGCCGGCCGGCTGCTCATATTCCTCGCCGGTCTTCATGTCGGTATAGACCACGCCGGTAACGCGCCTGGCCTGCTTGTCGTAGACCAGCCGCGTGACGAACACGCGCGTGCGCAGCTCGAACTTCGGCTCGGTGCGCAGCACGGGCATCACATTGACATTGGGCGAGGCCTTGGCGTTGGCCTCGCAGGCGGTGCGGTTGCAGTGGCCGCAATATTCGCACGCGCCCAGCGTGATGCCTTCCGGATTCACATAGGGGGCGCTCGAGGTCGCCGTCGGCACCGGGAAGGGATGATAGCCGAGGCTTTTCGCGGCATCGCTGAACATCTGCGGCCCCGCGGCGGTCTTGACCGGCTTGTTCGGATAATCATCGCTGCGCGGGCCTTCAAAGGGATTGCCGCCTGCGACCAGTCTGCCGCGAAGATTGCCCGCCTGGCCCGACACGCCGCAGAGCTTGTCGAAGCGATCATAATGCGGCTCGATCTCGTCATAGCTGACCGGCCAGTCCTGGATGGTCATGGTGTCGGCAATGGCCTTGGCGCCATATTTCTCCGCGAGCGCGCTCCTGATGCGGAAATCGGTCGGCAGGAAGCGCCAGTGCAGCGCGCCCCAGTGAATCCCGGTGCCGCCGACGCCCTCGCCGGGCAGGAAGGCGCCGAAGCGCCGGATCGGGAGGGCCAGCTCATCCGGCGCGTTGCGGAAGGTGATGGTGTCGATTGAATTGTCCTGCATCAATTCCAGCCGCACCACGTAGCGCAGCTCGTCGCGCAGCCGCGTCAGCGTGAACTCCTCCGCCGGGTTGCGGTCGGCGCCGCGTTCGAGTCCGACCACGTTGAGGCCGGCTTTGGTCAATTCGCGGGACAGGATCGCGCCGGAAAAGCCCATGCCGATCACGACCGCGTCGATTTCCTTCAACCTGGTTGCCATCGCCGCCTCCTTTAGGAAAAGTCGGCGATCGATTGCGGATCCGCGACATAGCGCTTGTCGCGGTAGGCATCGATCTTGTCGGCATAGGTTGCCGGCAGGCCCGGAAAGCCGAGCAGCTTCCAGGCAACCTTGTCGCGATTGCCGCCATAGATGGGATCGGCGAAGAAGCCGGCCATGGTGATCCCATGCAGCTGGCTGAAGAACGCCTTTGCGTCGAAATTCTCGAATTGCGCCTTGCCGTCTTCCATCGCCTTTAGCGCGGTGACGCGATCGGCCGGGGCGAGCCGGTCAAATTCCTTGCCATAGGTTTTGCGCGACCAGGCGTTCGCGGCAGTGATGCCGGCCGCGAAATATTCGCGCGGCGTCAGCGCGAGCTGATAGCCTTGCTCGGGCTTGCCCTTCACGAACGGGCCCGCGCGATACATTTTCGCACCGCCGCCCCAGGCGCTGCCGAGCTGGCGGTCGATGAAGATGGCGACGCCGCAATCGCTCCCCGAGGGCGAGAGCTCGTCGGCGGGGATCAGCGTGTCGACGGCCGCGACGATGAAAGCGGCTTCCAGCGCCGTGAGGGTGACGAAGGGTTCCGCCTCCGGCGCGGGTGAGGGCGCCGTTACCGCGGGCGTCAGCTGCTGCGCCTCGACGGGATCCGCCAGACCGGCCGCAATCGCGGTGCCGGCAAGCCCGGCGCCAAGCAGAAATTGCCGCCGCGGAACCTTGTCCTCGGACATGGAAGCCTCCCCTGTGCCCGCCGATGGCTTTTTCGCTGCGCATTTGCGATGGGGGCTTCGGCCGACTCCCCTGCAGCTTTGGCGTGAGGTTAGCTTAGGGTTGTGGGGAAGCGAAAGAGCGTTGCAACGCATAGCAGAAATTTTCAGGCGATCGGAGCGCTCTCGGAGCTCATCAGGATTTCCGGCGCGAAGATGGATTAGCGCTTTGCATCGCCTCAAAGCGGCGGCTACTTCAGGAATTTCTCCCAGTCGACCGCTCTGATCCGGCTCTCCAGTTGCCGGTCGAGCTTGTCGAGACTTTGCTGGAGCGTGGCAAGCTCGCGCGCATCGAGTGCTGCGGTCAGCTCGCGCTCGACCCGGACCACGAATTTCTCGATATCGTTGTAGACCTTGCGGCCCTGCGCGGTGAGGCGAAGGCTCGCCTTGCGCCGGTCCTTCTCGTCCACGTCGCGGCGGATCATGCCGCGGCGGACCAACAGTTCGATCGCCCGCGCCACCTTGAAGGCGTCCGACGACGTCAGCATCGCGAGCTGCTTTGCGGTCAGCGGCTGGTGTCGTGCAATCACCGCGAGGCTTCGCCAGGCCGGCATCGTCAGGTCGTGCCGGCTCGCATACATCTGCGCAACGAAATTTCCGAGCCGCGCCGAGATCAGGCTGAAGCGGTAGCCGATCCAATGCTCCAGCGGGAGCGGCGTTTTCTTGTCAATCATCGAATGCAAATTTCTCCAGATCGGCAAGACTATAGTGAGGCTTACCGCGCTTCTCAACGCGCGCCGAGGGTTGCTTGTTGACGCTCATGTGAGTTACTTGCATAATGCAAGTAATTGATGGGCTGCTGCAATGCAGCATAAAATCAAGCGAGGGAGATCGGCATGTCCAAGGCAACCTCCAGGGAAACCTCCAGGGAAACCTCCAAGACGACCGATGGCCATGATTTGACGCGGGTCGGCCCCGGCACGGTCATGGGCGAGATGATGCGGCAATACTGGATTCCCGCCGCAGCTTCCTCCGAATTGAAGGTCGATGGCGATCCGATGCGGCTGATGCTGCTCGGTGAGCCGTTGATCGCGTTCCGCGACAGTTCAGGCCGGGTCGGCGTGCTCGACCACCAGTGCCCGCATCGCTGTGCGTCGCTGTTCCTCGGCCGCAACGAGGAAAACGGCATCCGCTGCGTCTACCACGGCTGGAAGTTCGATGTGGAAGGGCGCTGCCTCGAAATGCCGAACGTGCCGCCACCGCAGGACTTCAAGGAGAAGGTTCGCGCCAAGAGCTACAGGGTCCGGGAAGCCGCGGGTCTGATCTGGGTCTACATGGGTTCGCGCGCCGAAGCGCCGCCGATGCCGATGCTCGAGGCGCTGTTCGTGCCCGAGCAGGATCTGTCGTTCAGCCTTTTGCAGCGCGAGAGCAACTGGTTGCAGGGACTGGAGGGCGATATCGACACCTCCCACTTCGGGTTCCTGCACGCCGGCCATGTCAAGGCCGAGGATTTCGAGGAAGGCCATCCGGCGCGGCACACGGTTGCCAACCGCGCTCCCGAATACAAGGTCACCGAGACCGATTGGGGCACGATGTACGGCGCGTACCGGCCGGATGCGAAGGGGAAGACGCATTGGCGCATGGCGCATTTCTGCCTGCCGTTCTGGACGCAGACACCGAACGCCGATTTCGCCGACCATGTGGTCGCAAAGGCGTGGGTGCCGATGGACGACACCCACACCATGCTGATCTCGATCTATGGCGGCCGGGCGCGCGGCGCGACCTACTCGTCGATGAAGCTGAAGTCCGGCGGCGGAGGCATATCGGGCGCCGACCCGCTCGATTATCTGCCGAACAGCACGGACTGGTTCGGCCGCTGGCGGCCGGTGCAGAACATCGGCAATGACTGGGAGATCGATCGCGAGGCCCAGCGCACCAACCGCGTCTATTCCGGCATCCGCAACATCGTGATGCAGGACCAGGCTGTCACCGAAAGCATGGGGCCGATCGTGGATCACGCCAAGGAGCATCTTGCGCCGAGCGACGTCATGATCTCGCGCACGCGGCGGCGGCTGCTCACAGTGGCCCGCGCCTTTGCGGAGAACGGCACGGTGCCGCCTGGCGTCGATGACGCGGAAATCTTCTGGAACGCGCGCGCCGGATCGTTCTATGCCGACGAGAAGATCGACTGGATGGATGCCTATCAGGAGCAGTTGAAGGCAGCCGTCCGCTGGACTGCGCCCGGCCGGCAAGCCGCGGAGTAGGGGGGTGTCGTCGGTCGATCGGGAAAGACGCATCACCATCACGCGTCGCGCGGTCCTGCTTGGTTTGGCCGCCGGCTCCGCCATGCTCTCCGTGCCGGAACTGGCGCGAGCGGAGGACGACTGGAACAAGATCGTCGAGGCCGCCAGGAAGGAAGGCCGGGTCGTGCTCTATAGCGCCTTCGTCGGGCTCGCGGCGCATCAGGACCTCAAGAAGGATTTCGAGGCGACCTACGGCATCACCGTCGACATTCTCGAAGCGAGGGCGAGCGAAGTTCGCGAGCGCATCCGCATCGAGCAGGCGGCGGGCCGCTTCGCCGCCGACATCTCGGAAAACGGCCGCACGACCACGACCCTGCAGATCGAGCAGGACAAGGTCTTCGATCCCTTCGGGCCGCTGCCGAGCCTCGGCCATCTGAAGCCGGAGTTCCGCAGCGACGACATCCGCCTGCCGGTGTTTGCGATCGTCTACGGCATTCTCGTCAATACCGGGCTCGTCAAGGGCGATGCCGAGCCGAAGAGCTGGCTCGACCTCGCCGATCCCCGCTGGAAGGGCAGGATCCTCGCCGACGATCTGCGTACGCTCGGTGGCGGCGGCGTGCTGTTCTTTGTGTTCCAGGAACAGTTCGGGCGCGATTTCCAGGAGAAGCTCGCCAAACAGGATCTGAAATTCAGCCGCGAGATTCCCGCCAACGAGCGGCGTCTCGCGCGCGGCGAGTATCCGCTCTATCTTCCCGTAAGCTTGACATCGGTGCCCGAGCTGAAGGGGCTGCCGGTCAAGTTCATCGCGCCCAAGGAAGGCCTGCCCTACATCGGCTACGACCTGGCGCTTCTGAAAAATGCGCCGCACCCGAACGCCGCGCGTCTTCTGATGGAACATTACATCGGCAGGAAGATGCAGCAGCGCTTTGCCGGTCTCGGGCTGCTTCCGGTGATCTCGGATACGCTGGATCAGGTGGATCCCGCGATCGCGGAACTGCAGAAAAGCAAGTTGCTTGGCACCACCGACGCCAAACGGATGGATCAGATGCTGGCCCTTGCCCGGGAGATCTATCATTGAGGATGGGCCGAGGCCCTTGATCTGAGGCGGCGCACTGTCAAGATGAGGCGATGCCGGCCTCCCGATCAACGAAAGCGGAGAGTTCATGGCTTTGAACCGCCAGACCAGTGGCACCGATGCTTCGATGAGATACGCGGGCGCCATCGACTGCGATCTGCATCCCGCCGTGCCGGCGATGAGCGTGCTCGTGCCGTATCTCGACGATTACTGGCGCGAGATGGTGCAGGTCAGGGCGCTCGACCGCTTGAACCTCAGCCTCACCAGCTACCCGGACAATGCGCCGATCTCCTGCCGTCCGGATTGGAAGCTCGACGGCGGCCGCAAGGCGGGATCCTCGCTCGCGGCGATGCAACAGCACGTGCTCGACCGCTACCGCCCGCGCTTCGGCATTCTCAATTGTCTCTATGGCGCGCAGGCCTTCCACAGCGAGGACATGGCGGCGGCCTTCTGCCGGGCCACCAACGACTGGATACGCGACGAGTGGCTGAGCCGCGACGCGCGGCTTCGCGCCTCGATCGTGATCACGGCGCAGAATCCGGAACTTGCCGTTGCGGAAATCGAGCGTCGGGCGGACGATTTCAGGTTCGTGCAGGTCTTGATGCTGGTGTCCGGCGAAATGACGCTCGGCCGGCGGCAGCTCTGGCCGATCTATCAAATCGCCGAACGCCTGCAATTGCCGATCGGAGTCCATGCCGGCAGCACCTACCGCCACGCCCCGACGGCCATCGGCTGGCCCTCTTATTACGTCGAGGATTACATCGCTCAATCCGCGGCGTTCGAGAACCAGTTGCACAGCATGATCGCCGAAGGCGTCTTTGCAAAATTTCCCGGCCTGAAAGTCGTCGCGATCGAATCCGGCCTGACCTGGCTCTCCGGCTATATCTGGCGCGCCGACAAGACCTGGAAGGGCGTACGCGCGGAAGTCCCCTGGGTGACGCGACCGCCGTCGGAGTTCGTGCGCGACCACGTCCGCTTCACCGTGCAGCCGATCGACGCCGCGGACGAGCGCGAGGCCATCCTGCGGCTGATCGACCATCTCAGGTCGGACGAGCTGTTCCTGTTCTCGACCGACTATCCGCATTGGCAATTCGACGGCGATGCGGCGCTGCCGCCCGGAATTTCCGATGAGCTGGCGCGCAAGATTTTCAGTGAGAACGCGCTTGCCACCTATCCAAGACTAATGAAAGCGGATCACACCGTGGAGATTGCCTTATGAGCATCGTCGATGTGGAGCGGAGCCAGGGTGTAAAATACAGGCTTCAAGTGATCGACTGCGATATTCATCCGGCAATGACCTCCTGGAAGGAGATTCATCCCTATCTGGAGAAGCGCTGGATCGAACATCTGACGACCTATGGCAGTCACCTGCGTCACACGTTTTCCGAGGCGCTGTCGCATCCGCGCATGTCGCCTGACGCGGCGAGGGTCGATGCCTATCCTGAAGAGGGCGGCCCGCCCGGATCGAGCCTCGAGATGATGCGGAAGCAGCATCTCGATCCGAACGGGGTCGAGATCGGCATGCTGATCCCGCTGCGCTGGAATCCCGGGAGCCAGCGCAATCTCGATTTTGGCGTCGCGCTGACACGAGCGATGAACACCTGGCAGGTCGAGCGCTGGGTCAGGCAGGAGTCGCGGCTGCGCGCCTCCGTGCTGGTCGCGCAGGAGGACACGGCAGGCGCAGTCGCCGAGATCGATGCGCGCGGCGGTGATCCGAATTTCACCCAGATTCTCATCTTGCCGCGCACCGACGAGCCGCTCGGGCGGCGCCGGTACTGGCCGATCTTCGAGGCCGCCGTGCGCAACAACTTGCCGATCACGGTCCATGTCGGCGGCACCGGCGGCCATCCCTCAACCGGCGGCGGCTGGTCGTCCTATTACATGGAAGAGCACAACATGGTCGCCCAAGCCATGCAGGCGGTGCTGACCAGCCTGGTGTTCGAGGGCGTGTTCGAGCGCTTGCCGAAATTGCGCGTCGTGATCATGGAGGGCGGGCTTGGCTGGATTCCTTCGCTCTGCGCGCGCATGGACAAGCACTGGCAGCGCATGCGCAGCGAGGTGCCGCACGTGACGCGGCCGCCGTCAAATTATATCCGCGAGCAGGTGTGGTTCACGACCCAGCCGATGGAGGAGCCGGGGAGCTCGGCGGCGGTGATCGACCTGTTCGACCGCATCGGCTGGGACCGGCTGTTGTTTGCGACCGACTATCCGCATTGGGATTTCGATGATCCCCGCACCGCGTTCAAGGCGAACCTGACCGAGGCGCAGCGTCAGCAGCTGCTCTACGGCAACGCGCGGACGTTCTACGGACTCGACGGATGACGCGGCACGTCGTCGCAACCGTCGAGCAGATTCCGCCGGGTCAACGCATGCTGGTGACGGTCCAGGGCCGCGAAATCGGCATCTTCAATATCGGCGGCGAGTATTTCGCGATCGGAAACCGCTGCCCGCACAACGGCGCCTCGCTGTGCAAGGGACGCATCGTCGGCCTTGTCGAAGCGAGCGAGCCGGGTTCCTATCAGTTCAGCCGGAACGGCGAATTGGTACGTTGCCCCTGGCACGGCTGGGAATTCGATCTTCGCAGCGGAAAATCCTGGTGCGAGCCTGATCGGACCAGGGTGCGCAGCTACGAGACCAGGGTCGAGCCGGGCGAAGCACTCGGTGAGGGCCCGCTCAAGGCCGACACATTCCCGGTGTCGGTCGAAAAGCAATACGTCGTGGTCGAAGTGTAGAGCATGATCCGGAAAAGTGTATGGCGGTTTTCCCTCGCGACAAACGCGGAACGCGTTTGCGCGGAGATCATGCTCAAAAAAAAAGAGAGAGTGGGATGACGATTCGAAGAAGCGTCATCACGCTCTAGCGCGCCGGCCAACAAGACAAAAGAAAGAATTGGGGAGGGTGAGTGATGATGAGATTGCTTGGGGCTGCGTTGGTCACCTGCCTCGCAGGCTTCGCGCTGCCGGCACATGCGGACGATAACTGGCAGGCAGTCGTCGACGCCGCCAGGAAGGAAGGCAAGGTCGTCATCTATGACATGGCGCTCGGCGCGCCCTATTTTCTCGCCGTCCTGAAATCCTTCGAGGCCAAATACGGCATACCTGTCGAAAGCCTCGATCTGCGCGCCAGCGAACTCGCCGAGCGCATCCGGACCGAGCAATCGGCCGGCCGTTATCTCGGCGACGTCGAGATGATCACGACGACCATGATCGAGGAACAGCGCAACAACGGCGATTTCATCGAAAAGCTGCCCGCAATTCCCAATGCGGCAAACCTGCGCCCGCCGTTCAAGGCCGGCGAATACAGCGTCCCGGCTTTCGTCCAGCCGATGGGCATCCTGATCAACACGCGCCTGGTCAAGGAGGAGGACATACCACAGAGCTGGAACGATCTCACCGATCCCAAATGGAAAGGCAAGATTCTGTCCGACGACATGCGGCCGCTCGGCAGCGGCAACACCATGTTTGCGATCCTCGAGCACCAGATGGGCGCTGACTTCAATGCGAAGCTGGCCGAGCAAAAGCCGGTGTTCAGCCGCGATATGCGCAACGACGCCCGCCGCGTGGCGCGCGGCGAATATGCGATCTATGTTCCCCAGATCTTCGCCTTCACCTCGGACCTCAAGGGGCTTCCGGTGAAAATTGTCATACCGAAGGAGGGCGCTCCCTACGCCGAGATGGATCTCGCTGTGCTGAAGAACTCGCCGCATCCGAATGCGGCACGACTCTTCATCCAGCATTTCCTGGAGATCGAGTCACAATTGCTCTACGCCAATGCCTGGATGCCGCCGGTGGTGGCGGGGGTTGCGGAGCGCGCCAATCCGGATGCGCAGCCCTTTGCCAACGCCACGCTGATCGGCCCCGCAAGGCTTTCCGAGCGGCCGTCGATGATGTCGCTCGCCAAAAAACTCTATCCTTGACCGGGCCGTGACCGTTTCGGCCGACGATCGTTTGCAGGAAACCGGCAGGCCCGCGCTCGGCGCGCGCCTGTTCGCCGGGCTTCGGCTGCTGCAGGCGACATCGGCCGGGCGTATCATTGGCCTGGTGCTCCTGGTCGCCATTCTCGCCTTTCTCTCGGTCTATCCCCTGTCGATGCTGCTTTACGGCAGCCTGCATTCGACGCCGCCGGGCATGGCGGGAACGTTCAATCTCGACGGCTACCGCGACGTCCTCACTCAGCAAAACCTGATCACGCTGCTCAATACCGTCGGCATTTCGCTTGCGAAGACTGTGCCGTCGCTGGTGCTCGCCGTGCTATTGGCGTGGATCCTGGCGCGCACCGACACGCCGTGCCGTGGCGCGCTGGAAGTGCTGGTCACGCTGCCGTTCTTCATCCCGCCAATTCTCACCGCCATGGCGTGGGGCATGCTGGGCAATCCGCAGGTCGGCCTGCTCAACCAGCTTTATCAGGGGATAACGGGGTCGAGCAGTTCGCCCATCAACGTCTATTCCTATGGCGGCGTGGTCTGGCACATGATGCAATATTCGGTGCCGTTCCTGTTTCTCCTGATCGTCGACGCCTTCCGGGCGATGGATCCGAGTCTCGAGGAAGCTGCACGCATGTGCGGCGCCTCGCGCCTGCGTACTTTTCGGACGATCACGCTTCAATTGATGCTGCCCGCGCTGACCGGCGGGGCGATTCTGAGCTTTATCCGCGGTATCGAGAATTTCGAGTCGCCGCTGTTCTTCGGCACGCCGGCCGGCATCCGCGTCATCACGACCGATATCTATGATTCCATCAACCAGCGTTCGCCGCCGCAATACCAATATGCGACCGCAGTCAGCTTCGTCATCATGGCCCTGTTGTTTCTGATCGTGCTGCTGCAATGGCGGCTGTTGCGCGGGCGCAGCTTCGTAACCGTCAGCGGCAAGGGCTATTCGCCCGGCGTCATCAAGCTCGGCAGGTGGCGCTGGGCGACCTTTGCCTTCTGCGCGCTGTTCTTCGTCGTGACCGTCGTGCTGCCCGTCGGGCAGCTTCTGATTGGTTCGTTCTTCAAGTTCTTCGGCTTCTATCAATGGGACATGCTGACAACGGAACATTATCAGGCCGTGTTCGGCTCCAGCGAGTTCTGGCGCGGTTTCGGCAATACGATGCTGCTGGGTTTTGTCGGTGCGTCAGTGACCATGGTGCTGGGCGGGCTGGTCGCCTATATCTCCGTTCGCACCAAATGGCGCGGCCGCTCGCTGATCGACGCGATGGCCTGGCTGCCATGGATGATGCCCGGCATCGTGCTCGGCGTCGGCTTCCTCTGGGGTTTCGCGCTGCTGCCGCACGCGATCCCGATCTACGGCACGATCTGGGCGCTGCTGCTCGCCTACATTTCATTGGGTACTCCGTTGTCGGTGCGCGTGATGTCGAGCGCCTATTCCCGGCTTTCCTTCGATATCGAGGAGTGCTCGCGGGTGCACGGCGCGAGCTGGCTGCAGACCATGTGGCGCATCGTGATTGCGCTGTCGTGGC
>DATMNV010000229.1:0-7107 GCA_035568535.1 Bradyrhizobium sp. | reverse complement strand
CTGGCCTGGAAGGCCGCCGGGCTGCCGACCGAGACGTGACGCGAATCTTCCCCTCGATGACGCCGCGGCACTCTTTGCTGCCTGTCGCGCAGACTGTCCTTCCGTCCGCGCTTTCGCGAGCGAGAAAGCAGCGATCGGTCTTCGCGCGGAAGACGAGCGCGGCGGCCGCCATGATCGCCGCGATCATCCTCGCGCCGATGGCGACCGCGGCGCAAAAAGAGCGCGTCGTCAACTTCTACAACTGGTCGGACTACATCGATCCGACGGTGCTGGAGGACTTCAGCAAGGAAAGCGGCATCAAGGTCCGCTACGACACCTTCGATTCCAACGACACGCTCGAGGCCAAGCTGCTCGCCGGCAAATCGGGGTACGACGTGGTCGTGCCGACGGCCTATTTCCTCGCCCGCCAGATCATTGCCGGCGTATTCCAGAAACTCGACAAAACGAAGCTGCCGAACCTGGTCAACGCCTGGCCGGAGATCGCGCGCCGCCTCGCCGTGTACGATCCGGGCAATCAATACGCCGTCAACTACATGTGGGGGACGACCGGCATCGGCTACAACGTCAACGCTGCGCGCAAGATCTTCGGTTCGGACGCGGCGGCCGCTGCTGCGATGGGCTCCTGGGACGCGGTGTTCGATCCGGAAAAGATCGCCAGGTTCAAGGATTGCGGTATTCACCTGCTCGACTCCTCCGACGACATCGTCTCCGCGGCGCTGCACTTTCTGCAGCTCGATCCGAACTCGAGCGATCCCGGCGATCTGGAAAAAGCCGCGGCGTTGCTTACCAAGATCAGGCCGTATGTGCGCAAGTTCCACTCCTCGGAATATCTTAACGCGCTGGCGAGCGGCGAGATCTGCTTCGTCGTCGGCTTCTCCGGCGACATCAAGCAGGCCCAGAAGCGCGCGGCTGAGGCGAAAGGTGCCGTCGCCATCGGCTACTCGATCCCGAAGGAGGGCGCGCAATTGTGGTTCGACAACCTTGCCATTCCCAGGGATGCGCCGGACGCGGCCGAAGCGCACGCTCTCGTCGACTATCTGCTTAGACCCGAAGTCGCGGCGAAGAACACGAACTACATCTCCTACGCCAACGGCAATCTCGCGAGCCAGAAGTTCATCGACAAGGCGATCCTCGACGATCGCACCGTCTACCCCGACGACGCCACCATGGCGAAGCTCTACACCATCACCGCGCACGACCAGAAGACGCAGCGGCTGATCAACCGCCTGTGGACGCGGATCAAGACTGGGAAGTAGTGGCACTGTTTGAGTTAGCGGAGCGCCTACAACGGCGGGGGGCGGACCGCACAATCATCGAACGAATGATTGTCGGCGGCCGCGGCATCTATCCCGCTGCGGTGGCCGTGGCTAAGCTCTGCGGCTCTCCAGACTGGAAGCGAGACGGAGGCAAGGAATGGGCGCTCTCAATGGAAAAGTCGCCATCGTCACCGGCGGAACGAGCGGTATCGGCGAAAAAATCGCCGAGCTCTTTGTCGAGGAAGGGGCCGAGGTCGTCGTCGCCGCGCGCCGGCAGGAGGAAGGCCGGGCGCTGGAGAGGCGGCTGGGGGTGCGCTTCATCCGCACCGACGTGGCGAACGAGGTCGATGTCAAGGCGATGGTCGGGCGCACCGTCGAATGGTTCGGCCGCATCGACTGCCTGGTCAACAATGCCGGCGTGCCGGCGCCGATGGTCAGCATCACCGAGATCGATGTCGCCAGCATCGATCAGCTGCTGGCGATCAACGTGCGCGGCGTCTTGCTCGGCATCAAGCATGTGGCCCCGGTGATGCTCGCGCAGGGCGGCGGCAGCATCATCAATATCGGCAGCGTGGCCGGGCTTCGCGGCGGCGCCTCCGGCCACATCTACAGCGCGTCGAAGGCGGCCGTTCACTCGATCACGCAGACCGCCGCCGCCGAGCTCGGGGAGAAGGGCATTCGCGTCAATGGCGTGGTGCCGGGCGCGATCGTGACCGGCATCTTTGCCAAGGCCGCCGGGCTCGAAGGAGCCAAAGCGGACCGGGCGGCGGATGCGGCGAAGGAGCTGTTCGCCTCGTTCCAGCCGACCCCGCGCGCCGGCGCGACAGAGGATATCGCGCGCGCCGCGGTCTATCTCGCGAGCGACGGCGCAAGCTTCGTCAACGGCCACAACCTCGTGGTCGATGGCGCGCTGACCGCGGTCGGCAGGGGCTGGTCGCAGTCAGTCGCCGGCCGCGCCGAAATCGCCAAGCGCGTCAAGGCTGCGGCCGCCGCGCTGTAGATGGGGAACGGCTCGCGCCGCGCGGCCGAGCCGGCGGGCGAAGGGCCCGGCAGGCTTAGTTGATGTGGACGAGGGCGCCGCCGTCAACCGGGAGCGCCACGCCGGTGATGAAATTTGCCTCGTCGGAGGCCAGGAATAGCGCCGCGTTGGCGACGTCCCAGGCGGTGCCCATCCTATGGCGCAGCGGCACGCGCGCGTCGCGGGCGGCCGCGACCTCGGCGCGGCTCTTGCCACTGGCGCGGGCGCGCGTATCGACCGCCATCGGCGTATCCATCAAGCCGGGCAGGATGACGTTGGCGCGCACGCCGTACGCGGCGTTCTGGATGGCGACCTGCTGCGTGAAGGCGATCAGCCCGGCCTTGCTCGCCTTGTAGGCGACATTCGGATAGTTCTCCCACGCGGCAACCGAGGAAATCGTGATGATGACGCCCGCGCGCTGCACGCGCATCAGCGGCAAGACATGCTTGCAGGCCATGACGGCGCCGCGCAGGTTGACGGTGGTGAGGCGGTCGAACGCCGCTTCGGTAATCGCCTCGAGCGGCGCGTCGCCGCCGGCGATGCTCACGCCGACATTGTAGTGAAGGATGTCGACGCGACCCCACCGCCGCCGCGCGGCCTCGACCATTTCGGCGAGCGAAGATTCCGTGGTGACGTCGGCGGCGAATGCCGCGCATTCGCCGGACGGCCGCGCCATGGCGACCGTTTCCTCCGCGGAGGCGAGATTGTTGTCGACCGCGAGCACCTTGGCGCCTTCCTGCGCGAAACGCAGAACAGTGGCGCGGCCGTTGCCCAGCCCCTCGCCCGGGGATTGACCGGCGCCGACCACGATCGCGATCTTGTCCTTGAGACGCATGCGAACCTCGTTGAAACAGCAATGGGCCGGCGGCGCACATTACGGATGTGCCGGCATCGGGAAAAGTCCGTTTGTCGGGGCAAACGCTCTGGCGGTGTTTGCTGCCGTGCTTGCGCTCTGTCAGTCGGCGTCCGCTTGAACGGACAGCCGGCGCTCAAGGCCTGAGGAACTTTTGCGAAGCCGCCGACGCTGTCATCGCGCGCTGGCCGGCCACAGCCACGTGGTGGCCAGCGCCAAGCCATAAAGCGCGAAGGCGATGAGATACAGGAAGGCGAAACCGAATTCCATGGAATTGTATTCCAGCAATCCGCCGAGCATCGCGCCGAGTAGATTGTAGGCAAGCGCCGACGGCAGATCCTCGACGTTCTTCAGGAGCGTCGAGAATACGATGCCGGAGAACAGAAGCGGGCCCGTGAGCAATGCGACGAGGCTCAGCTTGGCAGAGAGATCGGCTTGCGTGACGCCGCCGGCTAGGGCCACCGCATAGCCCGCGGCGATCGTCGCCAGCAACAGCATGTAAGATATCGTGGGCGAACGGAATCCGCCATAGGCCACCAGCAGGTTGCCCAGGAAAGCCATGACCAGAATGCCGATGATGGCAATTCCGATGGCGTGCCAAGTGTTGCCGAACAACAGGCCGAGCTCGGTGATCGCCTTGGTTTCGACCAGCATGAATCCCGCGCCCAGGAAAAAGAACGGCATCAGCGATCTGTTCCAGCGCTGATTAGGCAAGAGCTTGCGCACCAGAAGCGCCGCCAGCGCCAGCACCAGCAGCAGCGAGATGACATAGGACGTGGGGTACATCCGCGCGTCCATGTAGAAGAACGGCCAGTCATCGGTCGGGACATCGAGCTTCTGCGGCCAGCCCTTGGCGAAGTCGCTGGTCCGATCGACGAGATCGTGGGCGGCCATGAACGCGATCGGCAGTGCCACCGCGCCGTCTTTCCTGACCATGAAGGTATAGGTCTTGTCGGTGTCATAGCCGGTGAGGACGGCGACCGGCGCCCCCGCGCCGGGGAGCCCGCTGAGTATGCTGTAGATCTTAAAACCCATGCGCAGATTAGGCAGCGCAAAGGAGACGCTCATCAGCCCACCCGGCCTTAGGTGGGAGTAGGCTTCCGCCAGTCCCTCCTTGGTATAGACGAAGGAGTCGAGGCGGACGTTCGATCCGTGCGACAGCAGAATGTGCGAATCGAGCACGCCGTAGATGATCGCGTCGTACGTACGGTCGCTATTGCGAAAGAAGGTCCGCGCGTCATCGTTGACCACATTCACCCGCGCGTCGTCATAGGGATGCTCGGGATGATTCGCCTTGCCGAGCGCGATGATCGTCGGATCGATCTCGACCGCGTCCACCGCCTTGGCGCCTAGGCGCAGCGCTGCCGCTACGTCGTTGCCGGTGCCGGCCCCGACGACCACGACGCTATCGAGCGACGGCGCGGTATGGAATGGCAGCTCGTAATAGCCAAGGATTTTTCTTTGCTGGCCGGAGTCACGGCTCAGGTTCTGTAAGGAGAAGTCGTGAACCTTCTGAAAGTAGGCTCCGGCGGAAAGGAGATTCATCAAGCCATCAGGCTTGGTCGATTTCTGGATGAGCTGATAGGGCGAATAGATGTTCTGCACCATCGGTTCGACCGGATAGGCGGTGATGATGATGCAGGCCATGGCCGCGCCGAGGCCGATATAGTGGTTCCGTTCCAGGGACAATTCATAGGAGACGAGCTGGTAGGCGAGAAGGAGGGCGGCGGCGACGGCGAACCAGATCACCGGGCCCGTCCACAGCCAGCTCAGCAGAAACAGCAGGCCCACTCCGGCGATGCTGCCCAGGAGATTGCAGCCGTATCCGGCGAGCGTGTTGGCGCGCAGCATGACGTGGCCGCAGAATTGCGCCACTGGCACCATGATGAGAACATTGAGGATGAAGGTGACGATCAGAAGAAGATAGGCCGGTATATTCAGTGCCGCAGAGGCCCATTCCGGCAGCATGTTGTGCAGGTCGAAGACGGAAGTTTCCTCCTTCACCGGCACGAAGAAGAAGATATCGCCCAGGCTCGCGTAGCGAAGCGAGATCAACAGGAATATGGTCAGCGCCAGCAGAGGGAGCGTCATCGGAAGCAAGAGAGGTCTCCGGTGCGCCAGCGCATAACCGATCCCGAGGCCGCAGAAGCATGCGAGCAAGGTGAAATTCTTGTAGAGCGCGAAGACCGGGAAGAGGCTTCCCTGCCACCTGATCAGCACAAGCTCGAGAAACAGCGTAAGGCCGGACAGCACCGTGATCGTCGAGTAGAGCGCCGTCGAGCGTTCTTTCTCGCCCCAGGCCGCCAGTTGTTCGCTCGACGTTTCGACGAGGTCGTGAAGCCACCTTTCGCCGAGGCCCTTGAGACCGCCGTAGCCGGCGACGCCCATCGCGGAAAGGAACAGGATCGGCAAAATCGGCAGGCGCTGGAAGAACAGGGCGTCGAGGACGGGCGAGGACTTGATGATCCGCGCGGCGAAGATCAGCAGAGGCACGATAAGGCAAAGCGAAGCCATCGATGCGGCCAGGGCCACGATCCGGGAACTAAAGTCGGGACGCGTCGCGCCCGTGACGGCAGGAGTCGTGGCTACGAGGGACATCGGTTTCCTTGGGGCAAGTCAGGTATGTCGCTCGGGTCGGGTATGTCGCTCGGGCGGCATCCTTCTTTTATAGTCGGCGCCGACGGCGGGAGCAGTTTAAGCCTTATGCAGTAATCGTCTAAAAAATGATGAACTGATGGGAAAACAACACAACGGTGAGGGGCGATCCATAGATGCGTGGGCTCTGTCGATCGCCGACCGACAGGCGACTAAAAAAATGCGAGCAAAGGCGAAAAATGCTACGTAAAAGTGACACAACGCGTAAACCATCCAGCGAGGCGCCATGCGGCATGTACGTGGGCGCTTCCGCGGCATGCTTTCGGGAGCGGACGATGATCCTTGAATCGGTCATCACCTGCCAGCACTGCGCAACGGCGAAAACGGAGACGATGCCGACGGATGCCTGTCGGATTTTCTATACGTGCGCGCAGTGCGGCACGACGCTGCGGCCGAAGCCGGGCGACTGCTGCGTGTTCTGCTCCTACGGGTCGGTGCCGTGTCCGCCGATCCAGGCGCAGCGGTCGGGCGCCGAGGGCGGCGCCTCCTGCTGTTCCTGACAATCCCGATGTCCAGGCGCCGCCGCTTGCGGTGCGCGCGGCCACGACGGCACACGCAGCGCTCATCGATCTACCAGCGCGTGTCGGCTTTCTCGTCCCGCCAGCGCCGGTGCAGCCACAGCCATTGCTCGGGATATTCGCGCACCCAGCGTTCCACCACCGAGGTAATCGCTTGCATGGTGCCGCGGATATCGACGCGTCCCTCGGCGTCGCGCGGTGGCTCGATGGCGTCGGTGATCTCGCCCCTGAAGCTGTTGCCGTCGGGCTGTCGCACGACGCGCATGCCATGGATCGCGCATCCGGTCTGGCGGGCGAGCAGCGCGATCAGCGGGTTCACCTTGCAGGGCCGGCCGAAGAAGGTCACCTCGATGCCGCGGGTGTAATGCTGGTCGACCAGCATGCCGACATGGACGCCCGATTGCAGAAGCCGCGCGAGCTTCACCGGCGCGTCGAGGCCGGTCGGGATCAGATCGCCCATGAGCGGCGCGCGCAGCCTGACGATGGCATTGCTGATCGAGGTAATGTTCGGGCGCCGGTAGAGCACCGCGGATTTGATGCCCATGAGCTTGGCGCCGAGCGCGGGAAGCTCCCAATTGGCGAGATGGGCGGCAAAACCGATGGTCGCCTTGCCCGTCTTCATCAAGCGCTCGCCGCGCTCCTGCGTGTCGGGGGGGTAGGTGATGACGTCGGCGGACGCAGGGCCGAGCCCTGCCGGATGGAATTCGTCGAGGTGCGCGAACTCGATGGCGAGCCGGCCGAGATTGTCCCACACGCCGGCCAGGATCTTTTCGATCTCGGCGTCGGATTTTTCCGGAAAGGCGGCGC
>DATMNV010000228.1:0-47224 GCA_035568535.1 Bradyrhizobium sp. | reverse complement strand
TGGTGATGTTGCCCGTGATCGCGCAGGTGAGGAAGGTCTTGCCGTTCGCCATTGTTCTTTCTTTCACCTCTCCCTTGGGAGAGGTCGCGCCGAAGGCGCGGGTGAGGGGTTACGCTCTATCGAGGGACCTGAGCCCCCTCACCCGAATTGCTTCGCAATTCGACCTCTCCCCGCTGGGGAGAGGTGAAGCGGACTCGGGGAGAGAAATCAGATCACGCCCTGCTTTTTCAAGCCGTCCAGCTTCGCGTCGTCGTAGCCAAGCTTGGACGACAGAATCTCGCGGGTGTGCTCGCCGAGCCGCGGTGGGTAGCGATATTCCTTCACCGGGGTGCCGGAGAAGGTCAGCGCGTTGCGGATCAAGGACAGCGACGGCTCGTAGGGGTGATTGACCTTTACTTGCATGCCGCGCGAACGCACATGCTCGTCTGAAAACACCTGCGCGAAATCGTTGATGGGACCGGAGGGCACGCCGGCCTTCTCCAGCTCGTCCAGCCAATGGGCGACCGGCTTCTTCAGGAACAGGCCGGCGTAGATCGCCATGATCTCCTTACCGTGCTTCACGCGGTCGTTGTTCTTGATGAACTTCGGATCGGTTGCGAGTTCGGGAGCGCCGAGCACCTGGCAGGTGCGCGCAAACTGCGCATCGTTGCCGACCACCACCATTAATTCGCCGTCGGTACAGCGGAACACGCCGGCCGGCATGCCACCATTGCCCCAAGTGCCGCGCCGCGGCGGGATCTTGCCGTTGACGAGATAGATCTGGAGCCAATGCGACAGCGACGCGATCACGGTGTCGAACAGGCAGACGTCGAGATGTTGCCCCTCGCCGCCATTGGCGTCGCGATGATAGAGCGCGGACAGAATCCCGATCGAGGTGTTCATGCCGGTCATATAGTCGACGATGGAGGGGCCGACCTTCATCGGGCCCTCGCCGGGTTCGCCATCGATATGGCCGGTGACGCTCATCAGTCCGCCCATTGCCTGCAAAATCGCGTCGTAGCCGGCGCGCGGCGCGTAAGGTCCGGTCTGGCCAAAACCCGTCACCGAGCAATAGATAATGCCGGAATTGACCTTTTTAACCGCTTCATAGTCGAGACCGTAGCGCTTGAGGTCGCCGACCTTGTAGTTCTCCATGAAGACATCGCAGTCCTTGGCGAGATCGCGGATGATCTGCTGTCCTTCGGGGTTCGCGATGTTCACGGTCACCGAGCGCTTGTTGCGGTTGGCGCAGAGATAGAACGAGTTGTTGTTGTTCTCCTTGCCCTCGGGATCGACCAGGTAAGGCGGACCGAAGGCGCGTGCGTCGTCGCCGGTGCCGGGCCGCTCGATCTTGATCACGTCGGCGCCGAGATCGGCCAGCATCTGCGCCGATAACGGTCCCGCCAGCACGCGGGTGAGATCAAGAATCTTGATGCCTGAGAGCGGCAGGGCCGACATAAGGTTTCCTCCGGAATGGGTTGGGTCGCGCGGCCAAGGCCAGCGCAGAGCCGAGCTAGCGGATACACTATTTTTGGCTGGAGAGCACTGCGTTCAGGGCATGCCGGCATCCACCTGACGCCGCAGGGCGGCGCCCGAGGAACCGTCTCGGCGACAAGTTGCCGCGGCAGAAATTGCATGCCCGGCAAAAACTGCACGGGAAAAAGCTTCTGGCCGGCGCGCGTCGAAACGCGGAGGCCCCGAAATCTACAGCCGCGTCGCAGCATCGCGGTGATGGCATGCCCGTTGCTTGCACCTCGGCGCTGATCTTTAGAGTGCCAAGATGCAAATCCCCTCTTCCACCTCCTATTTCGGTTCGACCGCAACCAGGGCGACTTCGAACGCCGGCGCGGCCAGCGCCGCGAACAGCACAAGCACGACAACCCCCACGACGGGCAAGCTAAAGCCGAAGGGCGACGATGTGGTCCGGGAGTTCATGGACTACGCCAAGATGGACCCGATGGAGCGGCTGCGCGCCAACATCCTCAAGAGCATGGGGTTGACCGAGGACGATCTGAAAAACATGTCGCCCGAGCAGCAGAAGGCGGTCGAGCAGAAGATCGAGCAGATCATCCAGCAGCAGTTGCAGAAGAATGCCGGCAAGACCGGCCAGGTCGTGAACATCTCGGCCTGAGACGACTACCAATTCTCGCCGAACGGCCTGATCTCTGCGAGGAACGACCACGCCGAGCGCGGCTGGTGCGCGAGGTGCCAGGCTTCGTCCGCGATCGCAGCCGGCTGGATGAAGAAGTCGTCCGGCTTGCCCTTGAAGCGCTCGCGGGTCCAGGCGAGATCGATCACGGCATCGATCACGATATAGGCGACATGGATGCCCTTCGGGCCCATCTCGCGCGCGATCGACTCGGCGAGGATCCGCTGCGCTGCCTTGCTCGGGGCGAAGCCTGCGAAGCTGGCCTTGCCGCGCAGCGCCGAAGTGTTGCCGGTGCAGATCAGCGCACCGCCCTCGCCCACCATCTTCGGTGCGGCCCAGCGCGCGAGATGCAGCAGCGCCATGACATTGACCTGGAAATTCCGATCGAGGATGTCAGGCGAAATGTCGAGGAACGAACCGAAGGCGCCGCCGACGGCATTGTGGATCACGACCTTGGGGATGCCGGCCCTCTGCTCAATGCCATCGAGCGCCGCAAGCAGGCTCGCGGTATCGGAGACGTCGCACGGCACCGCAAAGCTGTCGGGCAGCACTTTTGCCAGCTCGCCGAGCCGCTCGGCATTGCGCGCGATCATGGCGACACGATAGCCGCCATCATGGAAACGCCGCGCCATGGCGGAACCTGTGCCGGGCCCAACGCCGGTGACGATCGCAAGCGGCTTCATGATCCGCGTTCCTTCCCTATTGAATGATGTACATCATTCAAATTGGGCCGGAGGCACGTCAAAGTCAATGCGACTGGCGCCGCGCCGGCCTTCACACCATCGCGATACAGTCGATCTCGATCGTCAGAACAGGCGCCCGCCGTTCGGCACGGCAAGATCCGGCTTGAACAGCACGACATTGCCGTGCGCGTCGGGGAAACCCAGCGTCAGCACTTCCGACATGAACTTGCCGATCTGCCGCGGCGGGAAGTTGACGACGGCCGCGACCTGCCGGCCGATCAGGGTTTCGGCCGCGTAATGCTCCGTGATCTGAGCGCTGGAGCGTTTGGTGCCGACGCCGGCTCCGAAATCGATGGTGAGCTTCAGCGCCGGCTTGCGGGCTTCCGGAAACGGATCGACCGCGACGATGGTGCCGACGCGGATATCGACGGCGAGGAACTGATCGAAACTGATCTGCGGAGCGGGCGGCGTGGCGGGATCGTGAGTGAGATGCATGGCAAGGCCTCATCCGTTGCTCGTGCTGGACAGGCGGATATCAAGCCAGCCCAGCGCATTGACCGTCAACCGGTCGGCGGCGTTGATCGCGACGGTGGTGGTCTCGGCCTCGATGATGGCCGGCCCCGTGATGGCGTGGCCGGGCCGGAGGTCGTCGAGCGCATAGACCGGCACGTCCAGCCATTTGCCGAAGAGCGCTTTACGCTTTCCGCGCGGCTTGCAGGGTGCGGTCGAAGCGGCCGCCTTCGCCGCGCCCTCGCCGGCTGCGACCTTCCCGATTGCGGCGACGCGGGCATTGACGAACACGACCTCCTGATCCCGCGAGGCGTAGGTGTAGAGCTCCTCGTGCCTGACGTGGAAGCGATCCTCGATGTCTGCGATCAGCGCGGGCGAGTTGAGATCGAGACCGTCGAGCGGCACGTCGATCTCGAAAATCTGCTCGCCGTAACGCATCTCGGCGGAACGCTCGACCGCGATCGGTCCGTCGAACCAGCCACGCAGCCGCTCGACGGCGCGCTGCTCCAGCTCGGCGAAAATCTCGCGTACTTCCGTGGCGGTCGAGCGCGCGCCGGTTTCGAAATGGGTGCGGCTCACCTCATAGCGCAGATCGCTGGTCAGCATGCCCCAGGCCGACAGCACGGAGGCCGTCGTCGGGACGATGATGCGCGACAGTTCAAGCTCGCGGGCGACTTCGGCCGCATGCAGACCCGCGGCGCCGCCAAAGCTGAGCAGCGCAAAGCGGCGCGGATCGACGCCACGGCGCAAGGTCATCAGGCGGATGCCATCGGCCATCTTCAGATTGACCAGGCGGAAGATCCCGGCTGCGGCCTCGTCGCGCGTGATCTTCAGTGACGCGGCGAGCCGGTCGATCGCGGCTTCCGCCGCCCTGGTGTCGAGCGGACGCTTGCCGCCCATGAAGGCTAAGGGATCGAGATAGCCGAGCACGACATTGGCGTCGGTCACCGTCGCGGCCGTGCCGCCCTGTCCGTAACAGGCTGGCCCTGGCACCGCGCCGGCGCTTTGCGGACCGACGTGGAAGATGCCACCCGAGTCCACCGACGCGATCGAGCCGCCGCCGGCGGCGATCGAGGATATGTCGAGGCTGCGCAGCGCGATGCGCTGGCCGGCAAGTCCGCCATCGGCCGAGAGCGTGGCGCTGCCGTCCGCGATCAGCGAAATGTCGCTCGAGGTGCCGCCCATGTCGAAGGCGACGAGATCGGGGATATCAAGCATCGCCGCACAGCGCCGGCACCCGGACATGCCGCCCGCCGGCCCTGAAAGCACGGTCGCGGCCGCAAGCCGCGCCGCCTCCTCCACCGGCGCCATGCCGCCATGGGAAAGGATGATGAAGAGCGAGCCCTTGAAGCCGGCTTCGATGAGCCGCTGCTCCAGCCGCTCGAGATAATGACGAACGATGGGCCGGACGTAGGCGTTCACGACCGTGGTCGAGACGCGCTCATATTCCTTGATCTGCGGCAGCACATCGCTCGAACGCGAGACGTTGACACCGGGCAATTCGCGCGAGAGGCGCTCGGCCGCGAGAATCTCGTGGGCGGGATTGCGATAGGCATGCAGGAAGCAGATCGCGACCGAGGTCGCGCCGGAGTGCCGGATTGCCGCGATGGCCTCACCGAGCGATGCCTCGTCCAGCGGCGTCGACACCTCGCCATTGGCCTTGAGCCGCTCGCGCACGCCAAAGCGCAGCTCGCGCGGCACCAGCGGCTCCGGCGGCGGCG
The DNA here is from genome assembly GCA_035568535.1 of Bradyrhizobium sp. Lineage (GTDB taxonomy): Bacteria > Pseudomonadota > Alphaproteobacteria > Rhizobiales > Xanthobacteraceae > Bradyrhizobium. The sequence continues at coordinate 42,182 of DATMNV010000228.1, read as the reverse complement.
AGCGCAGGTCGTAGCGGTCGCCCTTCAGCCCCTCGCGCATCTCGAGCACATCGCGATGGCCTTCGGTGGTGAGCAGCGCGACCTTTGCGCCCTTGCGCTCCAAGAGCGCGTTGGTCGCAACCGTGGTGCCATGCACCAGCCGCTGGGTCTGCGCCAGCATCTTCTCGCGCGGAAGATTCAAGCGGCGCGCGAGCTCATCGAGCCCGGCCATCACGCCGATGGATTGGTCTAAAGGCGTCGACAGGGATTTCGCGAACACCGTGCGGCCCGCCGCATCGATGGCTACGAGATCGGTGAAGGTGCCGCCGACATCTATTCCGATCGTCAGCATGATCAGGCTTTCACCGCGGGATCGCTGACGAGGCCCTGTAGCCGGTCATGCGCGCGCGCTTCCTGTAAGCGCTTCGCGGGCGGTCCCCATCCGCCGCCGCCGCCCGAGCGCACCTCGAGGCAATCGCCTGGCCTGATCTCGATGCCGGTCTCCTTGGTGCCCAACACACGCGGCGGCCGGCCTTCGCTAAGCAGCCGATAGCGATGCGGCGTGCCATCCTCGCCGCCGAGCATGCCGCAGGCGCCGTAGCGCACGCCGTCGCCTGCGGTGTTACCGAGCGCGAGCTTCTCGGTTTCGATCACAAGGTCGAGCGCAACACCGAGCCCACCGCGATGCTGGCCGTCGCCGCCGGAATCGGCGAGGAATTCATGAAGACGGAAATGCAGGGGAAAACGCGCTTCCGCAACTTCGATGCTGCCGAATTTCAGACCGCCGACGGTGTGCCACTCGCCGATTGACGACCACCCGTCGCCGCCCGGAGAAGCGCCGCCACCCGGGCGCGCGTGAAACATGTGCCAGATGAAGCCGCGCCCGGTAGCCGGGTTCTCGCCCTGGATCGCGATGCGAAAGCGCCGGCCCCAGCCGGCCATAACTCGATCGGGACAGGAGCCGGCCAGCGCCTTCACGATCGCTTCGACGATCTCGTCGGAAGGATGGCTGGTGCACATCGTTACCGGCTTGCCGGGATCAGCCCAGACGATGGTGCCCTGCTTTGCTACCACCTTCAGCGGCCGCAGCACGCCGGAGTTCTTCGGGGTATCCGGATCGATCAGATAGGCGAATGCCATGGCGACGGCGGCGTGCATGTTGGCATGCGAGGAGTTCATGAAGCTCGTCACCTGCGGATCGGACGCCGAGAGATCGATCTCGATGTCGCTGCCGCGCTTGGTGACTTTCGCGGCAATGCGGATGTCGTTGTTGCCGCGGCCGTCGTCGTCGAGAAAGGCCTCGCCATGGAAGACGCCGTCCTTCCAGGTCGCCACCACGGCGCGCGCCTGTGCTTCCGCCGCATCGAGCACCGCCTCGATTGCGGCTTCGACCACCGGCCCGCTCATCTCCGCAAACAGCTTTTGCATCCGCCGCTCGCCGAGATGCGCCGCGCCAATCATGGCGGCGAGATCGCCGCGGAAATCATGGGGATTGCGGACATTGAGCGCGATCATGTCGAGGATGTCGTCGCGCAGGCGGCCCGCCTCATAGAGCTTGATCGGCGGAATGCGGAGGCCTTCCTGCCAGATCTCGGTCGCATCGGGATTGTAGGCGCCGTGCGTGGCGCCGCCGATATCGCTTTGGTGCGCGCGGACGACGGTCCAGAACAGCCGCCTTGCGCCGTCGAACACCGGCACGAAGGCGGTGACGTCAGGCAGATGGCTGCCGCCGTGATAGGGATCGTTCATCAGGATGACGTCGCCCGGTGCGACGTCCTTGAAGCGTTCCTCCACCGCCAGCGTGGCCCAGGGCAGCGCGCCGACATGGACGGGGATGTGGTCGGCCTGCGCAATCAGCCGCCCCTTCACGTCGCAGATCGCCAGCGAAAAGTCGCGGCTGGAATTAAGGATTTGCGAATAGGAGGTGCGAAGCATGGCCTCGCCCATCTCGGCCACGATCGAGCTCAGCCGGTGCTGGACGACGGAGCGCGTGATGGGGTCAATGGCAACGGGCATGGATGGCCTGTGGCGCTGGGCGAACGGATTCCACGTCAGCCCTTTTTCTTTGCCTTCTTGGCGGGCTTCGCCTTGGCGGCCTTTGCCACCTTCACTGTGGCGGCTTTTTCCCTGGCGGCTTGTTCGCTGGCGGCCTTGGCCGCCGCCTGCTCCTCGATGACCCGCTTCATGGAGCGCATGTAGGAATCGGCCGCGTTGTCGGCCGTGATCTCCAGCCGCCGCGCCGCGGCAGCCGCAAGCTCCAGCGTGTTCCTGGCGAGATCCTTGAAGCGCGCCTTGGCGTCCTTATCCCTGGCCTTCGCTGCCTGCCCCATCAACCGGCCATGCCGCTTCCTGGCGGCGGCCAGCACCATCTTGATCTGCTTCTTCGCTACCGACCGAATGACGCCATCCAGATCCGCTTCGGCCATGCTTTTGTTTTCCCGCTATGTGACGCAAGCGGGCTTGATACACTGGCTCGGTGTTTCGATCAAATTGACTTGGGCGGGATCTTGGGCGGGATCTTGGGCGGGATCTTGGGCGGGATAATGAGAGGTGGGCCTCCTCAGGGCCTCCAGCTCCGGCGCAGGCCCGCGACATAGGTATCCCGCACCGCGTCGAGGTCGATGGCATCGGGAGCGATCAGCCATTGTGACATGATCCCGCGCATCGCGCCCGAGATGGCAACGGCCTCCGCGACCGGATCGATGTCGGCGCGGATGTCGCCACGCCGCTGGCCGTTGCGGATTTGGGCGGCGATGCGCTCGATCCATTCCTGGTTGAGACGCGCGATGACCTCGGCAATCGCGGGCCAGCGCAGGCCCGCATTCATGACCTCGTAGAACGCATGCAGCTTCTTGGGCCAGCCGCGGCTGTCATCGAGATAGAAGGCGATCGCGGCCAGCAGCGAATCGATGCCGCCGTCCCCCGGCAGGTTCTTTTCGCTCAGCCGCTTGCGATAGTTCTTCACCGCATGCTCAGCCACGGCCGCCAGCAGGGCTTCGCGGTTCTCGAAGTAATGTGCCGGCAGCGCGCGGCTGTAACCGGCCTCTTCGCCTGCTTCGGCAAGCGTCAGCTGATCGACGCCGCGCCGCGCCACGATCTCGAATGCGGCCTGGACGATCCTGCTTTCGGCCTCGCGCCGGCGTTCGGCATGCGTGCGCCCACTCTCGGCGGTCTTGCGTTGTGCGGCAGGCACGGCCTACTCCGCGGCCTGCCGCAGCACGGGTTCGGCGCGCTGCAGCGGCGGCAACTGAATCGACTTCGGACCGGAGAAATCCAGCGTGTCGTCCTCGACCGGGCCGCGCAGCAATGTCTTGCGGTCCCAGAAATAGTTCGACTCCGTGATCCACGGAAACTCCGCGCCCTGCCGCGGCATCTTGCCAGCGGCGCGCAGGATGTAACCGGAGATGAACGGCATCCGGCGTGGCGGTTTTGCGAACACCTCGTTGTCCGCGCGCGGCGTAACCTGCTCGGCGCCCGTGTCATCCATATGCTGCAGCAGACGGCAGGCATAGTCTGCGACCAGATCGACCTTCAAGGTCCAGGACGCGTTGAAATAGCCGGTGAAGTAGATCAGGTTCGGCACGTTCGAGTACATCAGGCCTTTATAAGTGATCAGCTTGCCCGGCTCGATCGGCTGGCCGTCGACCAGATATTTCACGCCGCCAAGCGCCTGCAGAACAAGGCCCGTGGCGGTGATGATGATGTCGGCGTCCAGATGCTCGCCGCCCTTGAGCTGAATGCCGGTCGCATCGAAATGCTCGATATGGTCGGTGACGATCTTCACCTTGCCGTCCCGGATCACCTTGAACATGTCGCCGTCAGGCACGCGGCAGATGCGCTGCTGCCCTGGCCAGTAATCCGGCGTGAAATGCTTCACGTCGCAGTCGGGACCGATCTGCGCCTTCACCAGATCGATCAGCATCTGCTTGGCGCGCTTGGGATCCTTGGCAAACCGCTTCGCCCGCAGGCGTCCGGTGATGATGGTCCGCCACCGCGTCGCCTGATAGGCAAGCTTGGCGGGGAGGAAATATTTCAGGAACGTGTTGAAGGCGTCCTCGGACGGCCGGCTCACGACATAGGTCGGCGAGCGCTGCAGCTGGGTGACTTGCGCTGCCTTCTCGGCCAGCGCCGGCGCCAGCGTCACCGCAGTTGCGCCGGAGCCGACAATGACGATGCGCTTGCCCGAATAGTCGATATCTTCAGGCCAGAACTGCGGATGGACAAGCCGGCCCTTGTAGTCGTGGTAGCCCGGCCATTCCGGCAGATAGCCTTCATCGTGGCTGTAGTAGCCGGCGCATGAGAAGATGAAGGGGGTTTGGAGCTGGATGCGGCGGCCGTGGGCCTGCTCGACCTCCAGCGTCCACAGCGATTGCTCCGACGACCAGGAAGCGCTGATAATCCGGTGCTGGTAGCGGATGTGAGGGTTGAGATCGTTCTCGGCCGCCGTCTCCTCGATGTATTGAATGATCGCGCCGGCTTCGCTGATCGCCTTGGGATGCTTCCACGGCTTGAACGCGTAGCCCATGGTATGCATGTCGCTGTCCGAGCGGATGCCCGGATAACGGAACAGATCCCAGGTGCCGCCCATACGCGGCTTGGTCTCCAGGATCACAAAGGATTTGTCCGGCAGCCGCGTTTTCAGGTAACGCGCCGCGCCGATACCCGACAGGCCTGCGCCCACGATAATCACGTCAAAGCGTTCGATCGACATTGGTCACCGCTGTCCGAAGGGTCAAGATATTTGTTTGTCGACAAGCAAACATATTGGCCGATATTTGTCAATGCGGCGCCCCCCCTCGGACCACCGCGCCATCTTTCCGCACTACTTCTTCTTGAGCGCACTCTTCTTTGCGGCCTTGCGCGGTCTTTTCGCGCTCTTGGCGCTCTTGCTGGCGCTCTTCTTGACCGGTTTGGCCGCGGGCTTTTTGGCCTTCTTCTTCGGTGCCTTCGTGCCCCGCTTCCTTGGAGCCGGCGGAGGCGTGTCCAGAGATGGTGTCGGCACGGCGGCGAGCGAGCCAAGCCAGAAGGCGATCTCCTTTGCGGCTTCGCCCTGGCGAAAACGCTCCTGCCAGCGGTCGTCACGGCTGAGCATCGCCCGTGCAGTCGCCGCCCTGATCCGCGCGCGAAACGCGAAGTGATCGACCAGTGCCTTGATATGCACCGCGCATTGCACGGCGAGCGCCCTGTGACCGCGGATGATCAGCAGGTCCTCGTCATTGCCGCGACTCGCACCAATGCTGAGCGTATGAGAGCCGGTGATCACCACCGGATCGTCACCGAACGGATCGATCACGATCAGCCGCGAGCCGACTGGCAGGCTCGCGGGGCCGAGCTTGAGACCTGCCGCCTCGAAGGTGTCGCTGGGCGGACGTTCCGGATTCACCACGACCTCGGTCGCGTGCCGGTACACGTTCACGCGCTTGCCTTCCAGCGAGCGGGCGATGCCGGTGACATAAAGCTCGCTCGCGCGTGCTCGAATACGCCGAAGCACTGCATCTTTTGGGCTGCGCGGCCCTAGCGCAAACAAGATGGCGGTGCGCGCCGCAGCGAGCCGTGCCTCCACGTCGGCAAGTTCGGCAGCCTCGCGCTGCGGCGCGAACCACAGCGAGACCGGCGTGCGGTCGGCGAGCGCGTATGAACCCATCGTGGCATTGGCGGCCTTGAACGATGCTGCAGCCGGATCCTCGGCCAAAGCCTGCCATTGCCTGTGATAGCGCGCCGCCATCTGGGCATCCTCGATGATCAACGCGTTCGCGTCGCGGCCGTAGAGCGCCCCGACGGTCCAGCTCACGCTGCCCGACCAGACCGCGCGCGGACGTCCGTCGCCGTCGCAAACCACCATGAAATGACTGTGGGCGTAGGCAGGCGCTTTGCCGCGCAGGCGGACCTGCACACGCCCCAGCGCCCTGCGCACACTGTTAGTCCGGGCGCTTTCCTTCGCCAGGCGCGCTGCCCCGAGCACGACATTGGCGCGTCGCCCGAATCGCGCGAGCCGCTCGATCAGCTCGGGATCGTCGAGCCGCGAGAGCGCCACGTACACGGTACTTGCCGTGCTGGCGAATGTCTCGTCGAGCAGCGCAATCAAGGCCCTGCGCAGCTCGCCGCCGAGATAGGCGCGGACTTCGGGCTGCGAAGTCCGCACGAACCGCGCTGCGCCCAACTCGGTGTTGAACAGCGCCGTGATCGGCCCTTGCGGCATCACGGCAATCGCAACCGGCGGCGTGCGCGCCTCGAGGCTCACGACCGGCTCCAGCCTGTCAGGCGTGCCGACGAGCGGCGTGATGCGATAGCGGTAGGTCACCCCGCGCCGCGCCGGCCGATCAATCCACATGAAATTCTGGATCGGCGCCGTGGTTGAGAGCGGGCGACCTGTTCGAGCCGTCGAGCGCGTGAAACCGACCGCGGCGTGGATCACCTCGGCCTCGCCGGTGGCGTCGATGCGCTCGAGCGCGAAGCCAAGGAGACCGTGCAGCGGCGCCGCTAGCTGCCAGACGATCAGCGCCTCATTGCAATTGGCGTAGGCGGCGCAGGCGAGCCCCTCCGCCGTACCGGCGCCGGCGATGCGCTCGAGCGTGTAGGCTTCGCCCGCAAGGGTCGCGAGCTCGATCGCGCCGCGGCCGACCAGCGGCACGGATTCGGCGGCACTGACGTCAATGAAGACGACGCGCGGCTCGCGCGCGGCGCCCGGCTCGCGAACCTCTACGACACGCGGAATGGTCGCCGGCACGTCGATCGCCTGTGCACTCGGCGCCGGCGTCGGATCCAGCACCAGCATCGTCCCGGCGAGGCTGACGCCGAGCGGAACTTTTTCGGTCGTATCCGGCAACACGGCGGCGAACCAGCCCGGAATCGGCTTGTCAGAAGGAAGATATGGCGCACGCAGGCTGCGCCCGAGGCGCAGGTCGCTCGCCGCCGCCAGCATACGGGCGTCTTCGGTGTTGCGCACCGCCTGCGACAGGCGCGGCAGCGCGCGCCCGGCCCAGTTCGCGACCTCGTCGCGCCGCTCCTTGATGAGCGCGATCAGCGCCGACGTGATGAGGTCCTTGATCTTGCCTTTGTTGCCCACGGGGTCGAGCGAGAGAAAATTCAATTCTTCCTCAAGCTGTACCGCAGGCGGCAGATAATCGTGCAGCTTGCGGGTGATCTCCCAGCAGCGGTCGGCGAGCGTGCGCTTGTCCGCGCCACGCGGCGGCGGCTCCGCGGCCGCCAGGTCCTTGCGAAGCTCCTCGGCGACCGCGGGCACCAGCATGACGCCGTCGCGGCTGCGCGTCTCGATCAGCGGAGAGAACCACAGATCGGCCTCCGCGCCGACATCCACGCCCGGCATCAGGGTGAGCCGCATCGCGCGCATCAGCGCGGGCTCGATCGGCACCGCGAGCGACAACAACCGCGCGAGCGCGACCGCGTCCGGGTTTTGCGCGCGCGTTCGCGCGATGCGCGCCGCCGCGTCGAAGCCCGCCGGCGCGATGACCTGCGCACTCATCGGACCCACCGCTGGCGAGCGAAGCTGATACGCCCGACCGTGGTGCCGCGATCCCACGATACCAGATCGACCGCACGCGCGAGGTCGGCGGGCCAGCGCGCCGGCGGATAGGGCACGAAGCCGACCACGCGATGGCCGCGTCGCGCCAGGCGCCGCGCCAGCATCGACCAGGTGTACGAACTCGCGCCGCGTGCGCGCCCGGCGTTGAGCCCGAAATCCGAGACGATCAGCACGCAGGCTCCAAGCTGGGCGGGAAAGCGTGCCTCGTAGTCGAACCACTCCGAGTCATCCTCGCGCCTGGCGCGACGCGGAGAACCCGCGCATTGCAGGAGCTCGAGGCCGCCCTCGCCCACGATGCGCTTCAGGTCGCGCCGCAGCACCGTGCGGTCCTGCCAGAACGGCTGCATGCTCTCGCCCACATCGATCAGCGCCTGCACGCCGTGCGCAAGCGTCAGGATCGGCAGGCGCGGCAGCACCACCAGCGCCTCGCCGCGCGAGATCAGCTCGACCGCACGCGCAAGATCGGGCTCGCCGATCGGCCGGCGCGCCGAAAGGCTTGCGCCCAGAATCGCGCGTGTCCATTGCGGGCGGAACAGCGGCGTCGGCGCGTGCGCGCGCCCGAGCACGCCTGCCTTGAGTGCCCTGGCGTCCTCGGGCCAGTCGAGCTGCGGCGGTGCTGCCGGGCGCGCCGGCAGGATGCGAATTTCACCTGCGGGGTTGTCGCGCGACGGAGGCGGCGGCCGCCGCGGCTGCGGCTCCGGTTTCCACGGCTTGATTGGAGGCGCGGGCTCATCGTCGTCAGGTCCGCTATCGTGACGGTCCACGGGCTGCGGGCCGTCCGTTGCCGGCGGCTCCCAGTCGAAGCCGAGCATGGCGGCGATGACGCGCTTCTCGTCGTCGCCCTGCGGATCGAGCTTCGCGAAGGCGCGCAACAGATCGGCATGGCAGATCGCGGGGCGCATCTGCTCACACGCCGCTGACGCCGCGCTTGCGCACCGCAATGGCGACGATCTTCTTGACCTCATCTTCCTGCGCAGACGAGCCATAGAGCTCGCCGACCGCGCGCAGCGTATCGATGAATTCCGCCGGGCTCGGAATGACCAGCCCCTCCTCGCCGCCTTTGGCCTGCGCGATAATCTGGGCGATGCCGCGTACATACGTCTCGTCGAGCGGGTGCTTGAGCCGATCCTTGAGGCCCTTGAGATGTTCGACGCCGATCTTAACGAGCAGCTCGATGCGCTGCTTGCCGTCCTGGTCGTCGTCCTTCTCGAGCGCTGGCAACGCAATCTCGACGCAGCGACGCAGGAAGGCGCGCGGCAGGTCGCGCTCGTCATTCGTGGTCACGATGATGAGCGGCTCGAGCTGCTCTCGTGCCTTAACGAGCAATGGCACGTCCTTGTCCTTGTCGACGATCTCGTCGACAGCGAATTGCAGCGAGCCGAGCGCGACCAGCAGGTTGTTCGGCACATCGGGATCGGCCTTGTCCATCTCGTCGAGCAGCACGACCGCGGGCTTGAACGGCGCCGTGTCTGCCGGCCCTTCGCGATCAGCAGGCGTCTCGGCACGATCAAAGAAGCGGCGCTGGCGCGCGGCCGACGACGGTGCGAACGCCTCCCACAACACACCTGGGCGGATATAGCGACGCCAGTCGGGATCGACGCCCTCGTCGCGCCGCTGCGCGTCGCTCAGCCGCCGCACGAGGTCGAGTTTCGACATCAGGTCACGCGCCTGCGTGCGCGAGGACACCACCTCCTCGAGGTAGCGCCATTTCAGGTAGTTCGCGACGGAGCGCGCGAGAGAAGATTTGCCCCAGCCGGGCGGCCCGCGCACCAGCAGGGGGCGGCCGGTCACCAGCGCCACGCGCACCGCGAGCTTCACCTTCGGGCTGTACACGTAGAGCGCGCCGCTCCGCTGGTCGCCCACGCCGGTTGGGCTGGCGCCCTGCCGAAGGACATCAGGTGGATCGAAGTCACGCGACATCGAGCTTGAGCTCGTGCTTGACGATGTAGTCATAAACACTCCATACTTCTTGCTCGAAATTCGGCTGCAGAACCGGTTTCAGTACGGCGTCCTCTGCGAGCAGCCCGGGCGTGCCGTCCGGGCCGGTCAGGATCAGGAAAGTGACTCCGGCGAACAGCTCGTTGGTGCGCAGCCGCTCGATCCAGGCGCGTTCGAGCCCCGCGGCCCTGAGCAGCACGAAGACCGGCTCGTTGATTATGCTCTTCAACTTGAGACGGTTCGTGATCGCGGCATTATCCGGGTCCTGCTCCTCGATGCCGATCGCCTCGATCACCGCCGAGCGCACGCGCGCAAGGAAATCGTTCTCGGCTCCATAGGCGTCCAGCACGGCACCGGCGCGCCAGCTCTCTGCTGGATGCGTGTCGCTCGCGGCGAGGATATAGGCTTCCGCGGTGCGCTGGCTGTCGGCATTGAGGCCAAGCGGCACGCGCGCTGCCTTGTCAAGCGCGCAGAGCCGGAGGTGCTGCGCCGAGCCGGCATCGACCCAGGAGCAGCGGCCAACGAGCTCGACGATGGCGCGAAAGGTTTCAGCTTTGACCCCATCGGTAAAGCTGTGCTTCAGGTCCCTGAGAGCGCCGACCGATGGCGCGAGGCCGCCAAGAGCCATGATCTTGCGCGCGAACCGCAACTGCTTTCCGGCGCGGAGATCGTAGCTGCCGAGGTCGATCTTGTGCTTCCGTGCAACGGCCTCGATCAGCGCGTCGTCCTTGACGGCTTTGCACAGTGCGTCGGAGATCATGGTGACCTGGACGCGATCGTCATTGCGTTCTGCGATCTCGGCCTTGAGCCGCTGCATCAGGTTTGGGATGATGCTTTCGATTTTAGCGACATCGTCATAGCCGATGATCTCGCCGATCTGGTCGGGGCGGCCTTTGATGGTGCTCGCCTTCATTCCAAGGAACAACGGGATGACGAGAAACCGCTGTTGGTATCGGCGGCGGTACGACAGGATCGACCATTCATACGCGCAAAATTCCGAGGCGACTGAGGCTGGCGTGACCAAGACGACGGCAGCGTCGCAGTTCTCGATCCAGCTGTTGATGATGGGTCGCCAGTTCTCGCCCTTTGGCAGCGCGTCTTCGTCCTTGTCGAATTTGACATCGAAATCCGCCGTGAGTGACGCAGCCAGCTTCTGCAGGTCGGCGTACGCATCAGTGCCGTCCTTGGTCGAGTGGCTGAGGAACAACAGCTTCTTCTCAGGCATGCGATCTTGCCGGCCCCGCTGCGGCGCGATGTCCAAGCGGCAAACGGTGCACCGGCAGCGGCAAGGCGGTGGCTCCGGGTTGGCTTTGCACAAGGTAGCGGGCGATTCCGTTACAAATCAAGGGTAGTATTTGACGCGGACCGCAGCCGCGGCGATGTACCTGCTCGACTGACTTCACTGAATCCATCAACGCGGCCGCCATCGAACTTTCTCAAGGCGTGGGCGGCCAAGAAGCAATCCCCATCTTTGTAATACAACTTCAACGGCGATTGACAATCTTTACGTGTGAACACAAACTCCAGGACGTTGGTGACAGCGAAAAGATTTTTTTAGGGCCATTGGAGTCGGTCTTCCCGGGACAAGCATCAATATTGCTGACGCTTCGGCAGAATGCAGCGTGATCAACGGCTCAAATTTTCAAGCAAGCGCATGGAATTGCGCCGGCAACGTGGGGGGCGCGAAATGATGCGCAAGAGCGACGACTTCCACGGATCGCCGGCTTCCATTTATTGGTTTGGCCTCGCCGTTTTCGTGGTCTTGATGGTCGTTGCCCATCTGGCCGCGGCCGTCTTGCCGCTGCCTGACGCTCACGCCAATGATCCTTTCTACAACCACGTCATTTTCACGATTTACGCCTGCATTTTCCTGCTGACGCCCGCGCTTTGCTTCCACATCTTCTCTCGTGCAGACGCTTCCAACAGCTATTGGCGCGCGTTCTGGACGTTCGCTTACCTCGCGCTGCTGGTGCACCTGTATTGGGCCTTTAGCGGCAGCTGCGGCGGCGATGTCGCCGATGTGATCTTTGACAAGACCCAGGCAGCCAGGGCCCACCCGGGATGCGTGGTCGAGCATCCCAAGCCGGACTTGTTCCTGGCGGTCTGGTGGGGACTGGACGTCATCCTCGCCTGGACTCTGGCGGACAACGTCAAATGGGTGCGCGTGCAGCGTGGCGCGGTCCATTTGCTGGCATTCCTGATGTTCTTTGGCGCCTTTGTGCTCGCAGACAAGGCCGAAATCGGCGCGCGCCTGCTTGGGATCATGATGGCCATCACCGTCATCGCCTGTCTGCTGATCCATCTGGTCGTACGCGACAATGATCCGAAGTCGTTCCTGATGGTCGTCTACGTGAAATTCTTCCAGTTCCTGAACCTGTTCGTGGTCTGGCACAAATTGCCGACGTTCCTGGCTGTCACCAATCTGGTCGCATTGCGCGAGGTTCTGCGGGCCAGGAACCTGCACAACACCTCCGATATTCCGGTCACAGTGCCGGAGGCCTTGCGATCGGTGACGCCGCCGGATGCCAAATATCTTGCCGAGCGGGAGGAGGACGGTCAGTACAACGACCTGTCAAAGCCCACCATGGGCAACGCCGCGTTCGATGGCCCGGACTTCACCCTCGGCAATCCGGGCGCACGGTTTGGCCGCAACATTCCACTGAGCGAAGTGGATCCCACCCGTGATGGCGGCATCCTTGATCCCAATCCCCGCCTGGTCAGCAATCTCCTGCTGGCGCGCCCGAGCAAGGTTGGCGAACCCGATGGGTTTGCGCCGGCAACGATCCTGAATTTGCTCGCGGCCGCCTGGATCCAGTTTCAGACGCACGATTGGTTCAATCATGGCAATCCCCGGATCATCACCGACGAATCATTCGAAGTGCCGATCCCGGAGGGCGATTCCTGGCCAGCCCCGACGATGCGCGTTCGCCGTACCCGGGCCGATCCCACGCGTCGCAAGAACGACGGCGCCGGGCCGGAAACCTTCGCCAATGCCGAGACGCATTGGTGGGACAGCTCCCAGATCTACGGCGACAGCCCGCAAGCGTTGAAGCAATATCGATCAGGCGGCGACGGCAAGCTCAGGATCGATCCGAAGACCAAGCTCATTCCGCTCGATCCGACCGGCATCGAGAGGACGGGTCTCACGTCTAATTGGTGGCTCGGCCTGAGCCTGCTGCACAATATCTTCACGCTCGAGCACAACGCCATTTGCGATCATGTCATCCAGGCCTATCCCGAATGGCGGGAGCAGTCGGACGGCGACGACCAGATTTTCCGCGTCGCCCGGCTCGTCAACAACGCCCTGGTCGCGAAGATCCACACGGTGGATTGGACCCCGGCTCTCCTCACCCACCCCGCCTTGCAGGTCGTCATGAACGCCGACTGGTGGGGTCTGGCCGGAGAGCAGGTGAAGAAGTATTTCGGCCGCATCGGCGCCAGCGAGGCGGTCAGCGGCATTCCGGGCTCGGCGACCAAGTACGACGGCGCGGATTATTGCCTGACCGAGGAGTTCGCCTCTGTCTATCGATTGCATCCGCTGCTCCCAAACGACATTCAACTCGTCCCGCATACAAGCGGAGCAAAGGGACGTGTGTTGAAGTTCGAGGCAGACAGCCTCGACGACCCGGACCTGATTGTCGGCCCGAACGCCATGAAGAACGCCTTGCGTGACCCCGACGTATCGCTCACGGACGTGGTCTATACGTTCGGGGTCCACAATCCGGGCGCGGTTCAGTTGCAGAATTTCCCGAACTGGATGCGGCGCATGCACCGCCGCAACGGCCCAAATCTGGAAGAGCTGATCGACCTCGCCGCCATCGATATCATCCGCGACCGGGAGCGCGGCGTGCCGCGCTATAACCGCTTCCGCGAGCTGTTCCACATGCCGCGCGTAAACTCCTTTGAGCAGATGAGCGACGATCCCGACATCGTCCGCACCTTGCGCGAGGTCTACGGCCATCCCGACAAGGTGGATCTGATGGTCGGCATGTATGCGGAAAAGCCGCCGACGGGATTCGGCTTTAGCGACACGGCGTTCCGTGTCTTTATCCTGATGGCGCCGCGACGGCTCAAGAGCGACCGCTTCCTCACCAACGACTTCACGGAAGCCGTGTACACCAAGGCCGGCATCGACTGGATCAACAACAACAACATGTCGACGGTGCTGCAGCGTCATTTTCCCGAGCTGACGCCCGTGTTGAAGCAGGTTTCCAATGCCTTTGCGCCGTGGCCGAACCCGCCGGGCAGGATTCCGACCGCTTGAAGCCTAGCCCGACGCGCCGGCAAGCGTGGGCGCCGCGGCGAGCTGCGAACGCAGCAGCAGATAGAACGCTACGACGTGCGTGATCATCAGGATCGGCACGTAGAGGATCGGGATCGCGTAGGTCGCGCCCAACTCTCCCGCGATCGCAGGCAGGTTGATCTGGGTAGCGTGGTAATAGTCGATAAGGATGTCGCCTGCCCCCACGACATTGAAGGCAACGACCAACAGCCAGAACAACGGACGAATCCTGACCGTGAGCAGAGCGGCCATGGCCAGCAGTCCGGTTGCGAAGTCGGCGTAGGCGGCGAACGATGCGAAATCGGCAGGCAGCTTGGGCCCGATGACGCCGGGAAGGATGAAAACCAGCCCGAAGAAGCGGAAGCTGTGCAGGGTCGCAATGGCGCGCTGCGCTTCGAGGTGGTCCATCGCCTTGAGCCGGGGCCAGATGTAGACGCCGAAGCAAAGCAGCCAGGCGACATAACCAAGAGCGAGATGAATTCGAAATACGGTTTCCGGCGACATGTGACGTCCTATCAGGTGTTGGTTGAAGCGGCCTCGAACACCGCGGTCAGGATGCCGATCCGGCCTTCCATCAGATTGCGTCCGAGATTGCCGGAGAGCTGCGCGAAGTCCGGCCCCATCACCACGCCGAGATTGGGCGACGGCGGCGGCCCCGAGGCACGCAGCTGTGCGAACCAGGCCTTCGCCGTTTCGGAGTCGTCCTGCCAGACCAGCGTGCGGAAACCGGCGTCCTCGATCGCCTCCCGCGTCGCGTCGGCTGTCAGGAGAAAGCTCGTTGCCGGCGTCCGCGCCCAGGGCACGGGATAATGCGGCTCGCCCTGCTTCGATACGACATCATAGGTCGCGAACCGCCCGCCGGGCTTCAGCACGCGGTGGATCGCGCGGTAGAGCCGCGCGCGGTCGGCGATGTTCATCGCCACGTGCTGCAGGAAGGCGGCGTCGAAGCGGCCATCGTCGAAGGGAAGTTTCAGCGCGTCGCCGGTCTCGAAGGCCACCTGCCCGCTCTGCCCGGTGCGCGCGGTCAGATAGCGCGCGGCGTCCACGAAGGGCTCGCTGAGGTCGACGCCGGTAACGTGGCAGCCAATGGTCGCCGCCAGAAGCCGCGCCGGCCCCCCGACGCCCGAGCCGATATCCAGCACCGACATGTCGGTGGTGATCCCGGCCAGTTTAGCAAGCTCCGTGGTCGCAGCCAGCCCCCTGGTGTGAAACTGGTCGAGGCCGGCGAGCTGCGCCGGCGCAAGCCGCTGATCCTCGGGACCGAACACGGCAAGCGCCGTCTTCAGCCGCTCGGTCAACCCGGTCGCGCGATAATGGTCGCGCACGCCCTCCAGCACGTCGGTCATGTCAAAACTCCCGCGGATCATTTTGCAGGCCAGATGTAGGGCCGCTTCCCGCGAACGACTATCCGCGATAATGTCGATGGGCTATGAAGCAGAACTTCACAGTCCGGCACGGCGCCCTTGACGGCGTGGAAGCGTTCCTCAGCGTCGCCCAGCATCGCAGCTTTCGTCGTGCCGCCGATCAACTCGGCGTGACGCCCTCGGCGATCAGCCAGGCGGTGCGCGCGCTGGAGGCGCGGGTCGGCGCGGCGCTCTTCATCCGCACCACGCGCAGCGTCGGCCTCACCGAAGCCGGCGAAAAATTCCTGTCGCGCGCCAAACCCGCCTTTGAGGAACTCGTCGCCGCCAGCGAAGTCGCGCGCGATCTCGGGCAGCGGCCGGTCGGACTGCTGCGCCTCTCGGTGCCGCGCGCGGTGGTGCCGATCCTGCTGGAGTCCCTGATCGCGTCCTTCTGCCAGGCCTATCCCGAGGTCGAGGTCGAGATCGCCGCCAGCAAGGAACTGGTCGACCTCGCCGCCGAAGGATTTGACGCCGGCGTCCGGCTCGGCCAGTTCATCGCCGCAGACATGGTCGCAGTAAGGCTGACGCCGCCGTTTCGCTTCATCGTCGTCGGCAGCCCAGCCTATCTCGCCCGCTGCAAGCGGCCCGCGCGCCCCGACGATTTGCGCGAGCACGCCTGTCTCAGATGGCGGCGCTCCAGCGGCGCGATCGCGCTTTGGTCGCTCAACGATCAGGGCCGCGCGATCGAGATCGCCGTCTCGGGCCCGCTCATCGCCAGCGATTTTCCGACCATGCTCGGCGCCGCCCTCGAAGGCGTGGGACTGGCGCAAGTGCCCGAGCCGATCGCCGCTGCCGCGGTGAAAGCCGGAAAACTCGTGCAGGTGCTGGAGAAGTTCGCGCCGATGGCGCCAGGCGTGTTTCTCTACTATCCCGGCCGCGCGCAGATGACGCCGAAACTGCGGGCTTTTATCGATCACGTGAAGAGCCGGTCGCAGGCGGCGAGACGTCGAGCGCGCCGCGCCGGACTGTGAAGTTCTGCTTCATGGCCCGTAGACATTATCGCGGATAGTCGATCGCGGGAAGCGGCCCTACATCGAACCTGCAAATCAGGAGTCTCGGCGATGTCGATGCGCGGGAATCAATGGAGCGATGCAATGCGAGACACCACGTTCTCCCGACGCGACACGCTCTGGGCGGCGGGCACGCTCACCATCGGCGCGGCATTCGCGGAGCCGCTCAAGGCTGCTGCCGCCGAGCCCAGCGGGTCAGGCCCAGAACCGACATCCTGGGCGGATCCGGCGATGCCCGAGGTGACGCATCGGATGATCGAGACGAACGGCATCCGCTTGCACGTGGCCGAACAGGGTAAAGGCCCGCTCATCATCCTCTGCCACGGCTTTCCCGAGTGCTGGTATTCGTGGCGGCATCAGCTCGGGGCGCTGGCGAAGGCTGGGTTCCGTGCAGTGGCCCCCGACTTGCGCGGCTATGGGCGAAGCGATCGTCCGGAAGAGGTGGAGAAGTATACGATCCTCCATGACATCGGCGACATCGTGGGTCTCGTCGACGCTTTGGGTGCCGAGCAGGCGGTGATCGCCGGCCACGACATCGGCGCCGCGATAGCATGGCAAACGGCGCTTCTGCGCCCCGACCGCTTCCGGGCCGTCATCGCGCTCAGCCCGCCGTTCCGCTCGCGGGGGTTTGGCGACTCGGGGCCGCCGACGACGCTCATGCCGCGGACCGAGAATGCGGTGTTCTACCAGCTCTTCCTCCAGACCCCCGAGGCTGAGGCGGCGCTCGGGCGCGACCTGCGCCGCACGTTCCGTTCCCAGTTCTACGCGCTCTCGGGCGACCGGCCGCCGTCCGCGGGCGGCGGGTTTCCTGCCGGCATGGTGCCGCGGAAGGGCGGCGTCTTAACCGATCCGGCGTCCTTGCCTTCCTGGGTCACGGAGTCCGACATCGATGTTTACGTCGCGGAATTCACGCGGAGCGGGCTCCGCGGTCCCCTGGCCTGGTGGCGCAACATCGATCGCGGCTGGGAGCTGCTGGCTCCCTTTGCCGGAGCAGAGGTGGCCATTCCCGCGCTCTACATGGTGGGCGAGCGCGACTTTGTCGCCGCCGCCTTTTCTTCGGCCATTGCGAAACAGTCGACACTCGTTCCAAAGCTCCGGCCAGCGATGATGCTGGCGCGTTGCGGACATTGGACCCAGCAGGAACGTGCTCCGGAGGTAAGCACCGCCATGATCGACTTCCTTCGGAGCCTGTAGGCGAGGACGACAACACAGACACGAGCGGGTGAAGCGAATCGAACCCTCGTATTCAGCTCGGAAGTCAGAGGCGTCATGGTCGCTTGGCGTCGGCGCCATCATTGCTGAGGTCAGCCGCGGTGCCCGTCCCACCCTCCTGGCCATCCGATCCCAGCGATAGGATCTGGTAGGGACCGCGCTCTGCGGGAGCACGGTAAACATAGGTATGCCCCCACGGATCGGTCGGCACCGCACCCGTCTTGAGATAAGGCCCGTTCCAGATGTCGGCATTGCCGGGTCGCTGCACCAAAGCCTCAAGACCTTCGCCGGCGGTCGGGTATCGGCCGACATCGAGATAGAACAAATCGAGCGAACTCGAGAAACTCTCGATCTGAATCCTGGCCGTTTTGACTTTGGACTCTCCCAGAAAACCGAGCACGCGGGGACCGACCAGGCCCATGATCAACCCGATGATCGCGATGACGACCAGCATCTCGACCAGGGTGAAGCCCGCCTCGGCCGCTCGATTGCGATGGCCCCTTCTGGATTCTGCACACAGCTTCATGGCTTCCTCCCTAAATGCGCACTTGATGATCTGCCCACCCGTCGATCACCGCACAGAGGTGACGCGAAGGACTTCGGACGCCGCCGTCATCCCCGCCCGGCATTTTTCGACGGCGTCGTCCAACATCGTTGTCATTCCGGCACGAATGGCAGCGCTCTCAACCAGAGCTGAGTCGGCGCCGGCACCCACCAGGGGCCTGACTTCGTCGGTCAGCTCCAGCAGTTCGAAAATCCCGCTGCGTCCGCGATAGCCGGTGCCGCCGCAGCTATCGCAACCGACCGGACGATATATCGTCTCTCGGGGCGAAAACCCCAGCAGCCGATAACGCGGATCGGCGACCAGGTCCTTGTCGGTCAGCAAATGCATGCTCTTGCAGCCGCTGCAGAGAACGCGGACCAACCGCTGGGCGATGACGGCTCGTAATGTCGATCGCAGGAGAAATCCCTCAACGCCGAGATCCAGAAGCCGAGGCACGGCCGCCGCGGCCGTTTCGGTGTGCAGCGTTGACAGCACGAGATGGCCGGTCAACGCCGCGTGAACGGCGATGTTCGCCGTCTCGCTGTCGCGGATTTCGCCGACCATGATGACATCGGGATCCTGGCGGACGAAGGCGCGCATCGCCGTGGCGAAAGTCAAGCCGATCGCCGGCTTGACCTGCGATTGGTTGATGCCCGAAATCTCGTACTCGACCGGATCTTCGATGGTGAGAATCTTCCGCGTCGGCTCGTTCAGAATCGACAGCATGGTTGCAAGCGTCGTCGTCTTGCCGCTTCCCGTCGGACCGGTGATCAGGATCAATCCATGAGGCAACTCGAGCAGACGGCGCAAAATGGCTTCGTCGCGGCCAGCCAATCCGATCTTGTTCAAGTCGAGCAGACCGCGATCGCGCGGCAACAGGCGAATTACCACGCTTTCGCCCTGCTGCGTCGGCATGGTCGCGATGCGGATATCGATCTCAGTCCGTCCGGCGCGCGTGCGCGCCGCACCATCCTGAGGCAAGCGGCGTTCCGCGATGTTGAGGCCGGCCAGGATTTTGATGCGTGATACGACGGCCTGTGCCGGCGCATCGGCCGAAAACGACACGTTGCGAAGAATCCCGTCAACCCGCATACGCACAACAAGTCCGGTCCGGAATGGCTCGATGTGGATGTCGCTCGCTCGCAGCTCCATGGCACGCTCAAGCAAATCGTTGACGGCCCGCACGACGGGGGCCCCGCTCGCCAAATCGCGCAAGCTGTCGATGTCGTCATCCCCGTGGCGGCGGTGCTCTGGTTCCTCAGCATCCACAGCATCGGCCACACGCTCATCGAGCCGCCGCTCGAGAACCGTGGCGATGTCGTCAAAGGACGCAACGACGATCCGGGCGGCACTGCCGCAGACGATCTCTGCGGCCCGGATCGCCGCTGCATCGGCCGGATTGGACACTGCCAGGGTGAAGTTGCCGTCGTCCGCGCGAAACGGAAACACCGACGACTCGCGCAAAAAGCGCGCGGAGAATTGCTCAACTATACCGGCCACACTCATCAATTCCGGAAGACCCAGCCGCGGCAACCTCCAGAAGCGCGCTACCTCGTCGGCGAACTTTCCAGCCGGCAGATCAGATTTCTCCCACAGTTCTCGAAGCCCGTTTCCCGCGGTCGCTTCGACGGAACCGGCTCCGCTCAATTTCGCCCTCGCGCCGTCCGGTATCCGTTCGAGCAGAAGTCGACGGAACTGCTCTACCGAAAGCGCCGGTGTTACCGCCGGGGATTTTCCACCGCTCGATATCGACATGATCTTGCCTCGCTCCGCTTCACATGCTGGCTGCCCTCAGGTTGAACATCACTCCGGTTTCGACCTCGAGCAGATGCCCCTGTTTCACATGAGGCTTGAATTTCCACTGACGCACGGCCTCTTCGATGTTCCGTCGCTGCGCCGCCGAAGCTCGTATGACGTGAACGTGCTTCACGCTGCCGTCTGTCGCCACGATCAAGCGGACCGGAATCGGCACAGGCCGCGCACCGGCGCCGTCGGGCTCGACCCGATGCAGAACGTTTTCGGAGACATAGTCCCTGAAACAATCGGGAACGGGATCTGGCTGTTTTCCAATTGCAACAAGATCGTTCAATGAACTCGCCAGGCTTGCCAACAATTCCGGATCTCGGCTGGTTAGATTGAAAGTCACAACATGGCAGCGGATTTCGATCGCCAGCATCGAGCGAAAAAGGCCCACACCGCTGAAATCAATACGGTAGCCAGGATACCCTCCAACTCTCACCGCTTCAGGCTCGCGGTCGATCGTCATGCCGTCAACCGACGACATCACCTGACGAAATCCGGCGATAACGTTCCTCACGTCATCTGAAGCATCCGGCGCGAAGAACATATCCTGCGCGACGACGAGAATCGTCCCGCCGAAGTCACGCTTTCGCACCCACGTTCCGAGTACGTAGTATCCGGATTGCGACGGATCAGGCCCCCGCAATCCCTCACTCCACCCGTCAGGCACGCGATATCTGAGACCGAAGTAGTCGCTGACAAAAACGCCGTCAACGACATGCACATCTTCTGGTTTCGCAAGCTGGACGACGCTGACGTTACGGAATGAGAGGATGGCGCCGAGAAACGCCGCGCTTATTGCGGCGAGACACGCCATCCCCAGATATTTCCTGATCCGCATCGTCGCACGGCACGCTTTACAGAGAGCGCAGGAAGTTCAAGAGAGACTGTTGATCGTCACGCGACAGCATGTTGTAGTTGTTGATGACCGCGTTGGCTTCCGATCCACGGCTGGCATGCTGCTGAATCGCTACATTCAGATCTTTGGTCCGGCCGTCGTGAAGGAAAAAGATGCGCTGGCCGACACCCCACAAGGGAGCAGTACGGAATTCGTTTCCATTTGCGGTTCCCTGCGTCACGCCGTCGGCCAATCCGCTTCCCATGTCGTGCACCGCAAAATCGCTGAAGGGCTGAATCGTAACATTGCTTTGCCCCGTCGCTTGCGACTTCGCAGTGATGAACGACTTGGTGTGACATGCCTGGCATCCGATGTTGGTGAAGACCTGGCTTCCGCGTGTGACCGAGGTAGACGACGTCGTGGACGTCGACGGCTGCGCCGCCGGCGATCCGGCAACCGCTGTCATCACGCTTGAGACATCCGCCGCCGCCGACGCCATCATCGTCGAGGTCGAGCTTGACGCCGCCGATGTAGCGCTCGTGGCTCCCGTGGTCTGACCCGGCGGGGCCGTTGTCTGGCTCGACATTCCTGTTGTCACCGTCGTCGTTTGGCCGGATGTTCCTGTTGTCTGCGCGACCGGTGTCGCGCCCGACGTCGCCGGAGCCGGCGGCGCCGTCAAGCGCATGAATGCAGAGAACAGCTCGATGTCGTTCTGGAAATTGGCCGCAGGGCTCACCGTGTCCGCGGCTTGCAGCGGCGTCACGCTTTCCGGAGTGGCATTGAACTGGCAGTGCGCATCGCCTTCGCGCTCGTTCTGGAACAGGTCGTTGGTGATGCCCATTTCGACATTGTAGGCTTCGCCGGAGAACAGCAGCAGCGACTTGTTCTGGGCTTTCCAACCGAAGCGCGCGATCGTGGTGTCGTTTCCATTGATATTGAAGTGTCCGGAGATACCCAGAGCTCTTTTGTGATTTGCGTTGGCGGCCAACGATGCCTGCAGCGCACTGTCCGGGACGTTCTCCACCAGGCCCAGTCCGTACACCGGCGTTGGTATCCGGAAAATCACGTTGTTACGGCCAACCTCAGCCGCAAAATTCGGTTGCGCGATATTGCAGCCCGGTGCATCGGATCTTCCGGTGATCACGAAAAGATCATGCACGCTGCCGTCCGGCGAACCGTCCGGATTGCGTACGAATCGCGCCTCAAGAACCGGACCGTTGGCTGTGATGAAGGATGGCAGTACGTTCTTGGCGCCCGCCGCCGTTGCAATCGGCACCTGCGGATTGGTAGGAGGACTGGTGCCACCGACTGACGGATGAGAATGGCACCCGGCGCAACTATCGAGATTGAAGCGCGGCCCCAAACCGTTCGGAACGGCATCGACTTCCTGAAAAACACCCTTCGACGCGTTAAAAAACTGCAGTTCAGTATCGTTCAGGCCCTGCAACGGCCCGCCTACTCCGGGGTCTCCGCCTCTCACACCCGGGTCGGTGCCGCCGCCACGTGATGGTGGCCGTCCAGTATTATTGCCGAGGTTCTGTCCACCGGTCGTCGCGTTAGCGGCCGCCGCGGTGGGGCTCCCATTCGCGTTTCCTGTGGTCGCATTCGTACCTGCGTTTTGACCATTCTGTGATAACGCGCCTGTCGGCCACACGACCGATCCCAACAACAGGGTGGCCAAGGCTGCGAGTGTATGCGCCTGCGCGAACTTGATCGCTTTCATTGTCGCCTCCCGATGCTCTACCGCACAGTGAGAGAAGCAGCTTTTCTCGACGATTATAGGACGCGCCCCGCGCGGAAGTGTGAAGTCATTGTGTTGTCGGCGCGCTAAAGAACAACGAACTCTGATTTCGCGGGCACGTCATCGCATCACGCTGTCCGCGTAAAAGACAATCCATAGCGATGGACATAGAAACGCTCCGAAGGGGATCTTCGTCGTTCGCAAAACGGATTGGCCGTTTAGGCGTGCGAACAGCACCGTCAAAATCGCGCTGGTTGTAGCAAGGCCGAAGCACCATGAGATCGCCTCGATCGGCAGCCATGCGCCGATCGCCGCAGCCAGCTTGACGTCGCCCAACCCCAGCCCCTCGCTTCGTCTGAAAAAGGCATAGCCGCTGCGAAACAATGCCAGCACGAGCGCGACGCAGCCGGCGCGCACGATCGCCTCCGCCGCTGCAGCCCACGGAGCCGCCGCATCGAGCAGCGGCGCTGCAATGATGCCGCTGACCACGGCACCCAACGTTACCAGGTCCGGTAGCAAAAACGTTCTCGCATCGATATCCGCACCCGCAACCATCAACGTGCCAAGTACGGTCGAGGCAATAGCGAGCGGCCAAGGCAACGACAGCGCGGAGACGAGACCGATGGCGGTGGCCCCGCCGATCAGAACAACGGGATTCGGACGAAGATCATCCTCCGATCCGATCAACTCGGCTGCATCAAGATCGCTCGTCAATTCGGCCTCGCTCCCGTGCCATTGATGACAGTGCGACCGCTGCGCATCGATTGCAGCCGTTCCCTGAATTCCTCGGTCACCGCGCCGGCATCCATGCTGTTCCGAATGAGCCTTGTCTTGATGAAGATGATGATTTCGGACCTGGTCTTGGTATTGGACGTGTTTCCTAGCAAGTCGCCGATAAACCTGATCTCGCGTATACCCGGTATGCCCGCTTGCGATTTCTGTTCGCGTTCGCTGATAAGACCGGCAAGCAGGACGGTCTGACCGCTGACGACGGAAACTGTGGAGTGGACACGACGTTGGGCGATCGTCGGCGTCAGCGTCTGCTGATCGGCATTGACGACATTGGAAATCTCCTGATCAACTTCCAGCTGAACCGAACCATTGGAATGCACGTGGGGCAGCACTTTCAATATCACGCCGGTATTGCGCATCTGGATGGTGTTGACGACCGGCGTAGCCGAATTGGTGAGGAGTGTCGCCGAACTGGTCGTAATTGGAATCTCGTCGCCGACCTGGAGCAGAGCCGGCTGGTTGTCGAGGGCAACGATCGAGGGCGACGACAGCACCTTGACGTCTGTCAGGTTAGATAGCGCGTTGAGGATCACGCGGGGGTTCGATTGCGACCCCAGCAGAAGGTTCAGGCCGGGCGCCACGTTCTGCAGGACGGCCGACTGCGCAGCCACCTGGCTTGCGCCGAACAGGCCTATCGAGCCCTTGTTGCTGCTCAGAAACGCTTGAACGCCGAATTGGAGCTCGTCCGTCAGCGTGACTTCGGCGACCGTCGCATCGATCGACACCTGCAATTGCGGCCGGTCGATGTCGCGTATTGCGCGCTCGACGATACGAGCGTCCTCCTGATTGGAATAGACGACCACCGCGTTGTTCGCGGCATCTGCCGTAATTCGCAAATTCTGGAATGTTCCGCGCTGTGCGTTCCCGCCGGAATTAGTGGAAGAACTGCCAGTCGCGTCCGCGTCACCGCTCTTGTGATCCGAGAACGACTCGAAGGCGGCTGCAATCGGATTGCTGCCGTGATTGTCGGGACCGCTGCCGGCTGACGTCCCCGGGCTGCCACTGGACGAGCCGCGATCAAGAGAATCGAGGCGGGATTGCGTCGCATCCACACCCGGTGCGATCTGTCTTGTACCGGCGTCGCCGGCCGCGCCCGATCGCTGGCCGCCGAAGATATCGTTCAGAATCTTCGCCACCTGCGTCGCATTGCCGCTTTTCAGGCGAAAGGTTCGCAGCGTCGTCCCTGTCGTGTCGGACCTGTCGAGACGCTGGACCCATTGCGTGGTCTGGGCGAGCAGCTTCGGATTTTTCGTGACCACCATCACCGCATTCATGCGCGAGACCGGCTGGAAGCGGACGACACCCTGTCCCGCTCCGCCATCGTTCGTTTCGAATATGCGTTCCAGCTCTCCGATCATCGTTTCCGGCGAGGTGGATTTCAGCGGATAGACACCAACCGACTGGTTTTGCAGCCACTCCACATCGAAGGTCGCAACCAGGTCGAGCGTCGCCTGACGTTCGGCGGTCGTACCCTGGATCAACAACAGATTTCGGGACTGAACGACGCGGACCGCGCCTGGGCGCGACAGGAAGCTCTCGGCTGTCTTTGCCACCGTCGACGCAGAGGTGTATCGCAGCGGTACCAGCGAAATTCCGAAGCCCGGCTCCCCCGCCCCGGCGCGTATCGCACCGCCGGCACCGGCCTCGGGAATCGGAACGATCTTCACCAGATTGCCGGAGTGCACAATCGCAGCGTTCGACATCCGCAAGACGCTTTCGAACGCCGGCAGCACGTCCTTGCGGGGAATTGGGCCGGCCGATGCCAGCGTCACATTGCCCTGGACACGTGGATCGACGACGAAATTGAGCTGAAGAATATCTCCGAGAAGCGTCTTCGCGACCGTTTGTACATCAGCACCGTCGAAGTTCATCTCGACGCCGTCTCCCTTGGCGAAGGCGGCCTGCTGCAGCGACGCGGTCCGCGTCTCCGGATCGCGATCGCGTTGCAATTCCGGCTCGACGTCGGAGCCGGGAAAAAGAATGGGTTGGGCGGATTGTCTCGCCCGTCCGGAGTCGCCCTCGCTGGCAAGAGGAAAGCGCGCACTGAAATCGGTGCTGCGAACGGAATCCATCGCATCCA
Organism: Bradyrhizobium sp.; assembly: GCA_035568535.1. Lineage (GTDB taxonomy): Bacteria > Pseudomonadota > Alphaproteobacteria > Rhizobiales > Xanthobacteraceae > Bradyrhizobium. The sequence continues at coordinate 17,020 of DATMNV010000228.1, read as the reverse complement.
TCGGCGCGACGCCGGCCGTCGGCGTTACATTCGAAGTTACACAGCCGACCAATGCGAGGTAAAGCGAGGCGGCAGAGCAGGCCCGCGCAACATCGAGCAGCCTCCCCACATGCAAACTACTCACTGCACTACTCCTCGCCGTGGCACCCCTGACCACATCCGACGGCGAATGCCCGCACACTCGTGTGTGCGAGTTGACAGGGCCTATGGCGTGCGAGCCACCGGCTGCCTGCTCATATTCACTCTATCAACCGCAACGATGTAATTTGTGCGGCGAGCGCTGCATAATATGCGGCAAAGCAAAGACCACTTTGAGCGTCAAAAGAAATTTTTGGAGTCTGAGATATCTTTGCTACGGCAGTGCCGCTCGCAGTTTACTCTTTAGTCCGTCGACGTTTTCTCGGCTGACCGGACTGCGGCACCGCCGCTTGCACGCGAGGTTGTTCCACCTGAATCTGTCGTTGCGGACTTTTCGGTTCCTCTCCTGGCGCTGCCACCGCGGCTGAATCCGACTTCGCGTGATCATCGCTGAAGAGCCTGAATGTCGCGAACCGATCATCAAGCGACAGCACCAGCTTGCGTCCTTCGATCTGGCTGACCTTCCATCCGTCGATCTCGTCACCGATCTGTGCGCGCTGCACCTTGTTGTCCGCGCCCGTACGAATAATGGCGCGGGCACCGTCGCCGTCCATGACAACACCGAAAAGAACCAGGTTCGGCGGCGGAGGAGGTGCCGGCGGCGCGACCGCCTGTACGACTGGCGGAGGTGGCGGCGCGGGGGGATGACGACTCGGCGAAAAGAGAGGGCGATCGAGTGTCGACGAGAGCTGGTCCAACGATTGCGCCGCGACAGGATTGGAGAACGAGGCAGAGGACCGCTCTTGCTCTCCGGCAACCGCAGCCGTGACGACTGACCAAAGCAAAAGACCTGGAAACGCCGCCGGCCATCGAGAAGAGTTCATGACGTGCCTCTCCGCCAAAGCGCGTGCAAGCTCAAGATCGTCCGCAACATCGGATCTTCGGCGGCACGGCCGAACATTGCGCCGGCCGGCTGGACCGTCAACGTGTCGACGAAGACGTAAGGCGTTCCGCTTTCGAGCCGGTAAAGCACTGCTCGCAACGCCTTCAAATCCATATCAAGGGTGATCTGAAGGCGTATCGTGTCTGGTGGGTCGTCGCGTTTAGCGGCTTCTGTACCGGACGAAACAAGGCTGGCGTGCTGATCGCCGGCCAGCTGCGCCAGATACGACTGCAGTTGTGCACTCGCGAGGCCCTGGGTCGATGCATCGACGAACGCTTCGGGGGGTGCCGTTGCGGTCGGCCGATTTGAAATCGTCCGCAACTTGGCTTCGAGGCGCGAGAGTATCTCGCGCCGTTCGGAATCTTCCCGCACGGCGTCGAAGCGCGCCTGAAATAACAGCCCCAGAACGCACACGCACACCAGAAGCAGTACAGCGAGAGCAGCAACGGAAATTGCCTGTTCACGGTCGAGCCTCGGCATGCCTCAATCCTCCTCGATTTTGATGCGAGGTTCGACATGCGCCTCGATGGAAAACCTGAAGAGTTTGCCGTCCGGCCCTCGCGCCGTCGGCGCAAAGAAATGCACGTTGGTCATGTGCCCCGATCGCTCAAGCGGAGCGAGCAACGCGGGAACATCCTCGCCGAGCCCCATAATCCGCAGGTTGTCCTTTTCCAGGCGAATCTCGGTCACGTAGGCAGACGCGGGCAAGGCCCTGGAGAGCGCCTCAATCAGGATCGCGATGGATATGGATGTTTCTTTCAGCAGCCAGGCCCGTTCGGCTGGAGGAATTGATGCCGTCGATGTGGCAGTGCGACCGGTTTGAATCTGTCGCTGCAGCACCCTCGCGCGATTGGCAACATCCTCACTGTCATTGCGAATCGAGGCGGTCGACACCAACGCCCATGAGCCTAGAAGAAGACTCACTGTGGCCAAGGCGGCAATCGCGGCACCAATTGCTCGGACTGCGCTGCCAAGCCCGTCAGGCGACGTGTCTGCGAGCCGCGACCACAAGGTAACGGTGCCCGCGATCCCCTCGGCGGCCTCGGCAACCGCGCCGCGGGCGACGATCTGGTCGACCGGCAGACCAAGCTCGGCCAAGTCCTGCCGTGCCTTGTCGATGTCGGTGCGCGCGGCCATGAGAATTAGCGCCTTGATATTCGCGGCATCGGCTGCGGCCGTTTCGGTTGAGAATCCATGCACCACGCCATTGGCCGGCCAAGGCGAAAGTCGCTCGACCTGATTGCGGACAACTCCGGAAAGAAACTTCCGCGCCTGAACCGGCACGCTGACTTGCCGCACCACCACCTTGGCGGCGGGAAGCTCCAAAATCACGAAACTGTTGCGAGCCGAACGCACGATTTCAGCGGGGACACGTGTTCCGAAAGGTACGGTCGCGGATGCCGACCCTGCACTGGTGTCGCGCAGCATCGCCTCACGCCCTCGCTCCGCATGCCGCACGACGTAATGCTGGTCCTCGCGCGTCACGATCAGCGAGCGAAGTGGACGCCGGCTATCTCGCCGCGCCAGATACAACGCCGCCAATATTTCGATCCATCGCCTTACAATCGCATCGATGCGCATGACTCTGCCTTTGCGCTTTTTGGACGTCTCCTAAAGCAGCCTGGGGGACGGCACCGGCGTCCAGACGAGGACACGATAAGGTTGGCTGTCCTGAGGCAAGACAACGATCACCGCCCGGGCGGCCACAGCTCGACCATTGGCGAGTTCGGCCACGAGTTCTACCGACGCGACCCGCTGCGGTTTGACTGCCAGATATTGTTGCGCCGTCCCGATAGTCCGCACGAGCCGGTCGACATCCGCTGGAAAGCTACGGCGTGTCTCAATGAACGCATCGAGCTGACCTTTCCCGACTCCCGGCAGTGCTGCGATCACGCCCGGCGGCGCGGTGAGCGGATTTATGGTTTCGCCGCCAAATACGGTGGTCAGCGGCTCAATTGCGGCGGCCCAGTCCGACGCCATGCCAGGTACGAGCCGAAGTTGCCGCAAATCGGAGAACGGCTGGCTCGTTGCGGGCATCCTGCTCTCCGCATTGGCCGAACGCGGCGACGGATCGGAACGGGCCGCATTTTGGGGGCGGCGTCGGTCCACGATGCGCCGGGCGACATCGTTCGCCGCGGCTTCCGGAGCACCGACGGAACGCAACATCGCAGCGAGAACAATGGCCGGTGCTCTTCCAACGTCGATCCGACCGCCCTCATCATTGAGGCGCAGCCGCGCTGAGCCGGCGGCGAGGTTGACCGTCGATTCGATATTCATAAGCGGCGCATCGCCAAGGGCGTCGATAATGCCGGCGGCGGTCTCAAGCCCGGCGGACAGAAGTGCATCGGCTTGCACACGATCGCGCTCGATCGCCATGATGCCCGCATATCCGCGGAACGTGACCGAAGCCGCCATCGCGAGCGCGGACAGCAACGCCATCGACCACAGCACAGTCACCAGGATCACGCCGCGGCGCGGATCTCTCCGTTTCATTGGTTCGACCTTTCCGCCTCGGATGTGCCAGTCGGGAAAGCCAGCCCGGCAGATAGGCACGCAAGAGCGGCGTCGGCTCGCCCGCAGGCTGCAGAAGCATCCGCGCGAACCACGAAATCGGCTTCACCGAGCAGGTCGGCGCCGGTGGCGCTGTCCCGCACCATCAGCCGCACATAGCGTGGCGGCGCCCGCTCTCCAACCCAAGTCGCATACCATGCAAGAGCGCCATCCGGCATGACGCGCCCGAACACGAATGAGATGGCCAGCCTACCCTCGATCAGAACGACCGCATCTTGCGGCGCTACATCTTCAAAACGCGCATTCGGTCCGGGCCATGTCGCGCGACGTCTGACCAGACGTCTGACCTCGCCGTCCTCCTCGATCACCAGACTGATGAGCTCGTCGCCGGCTTGCGCCCAGGAAGCAGCGCGCCCTGCCCCGACGAAGGTGATGCTCGCGGGCCGCTTGCCGCTGGCCTGTTCGGCGGTAAAAGCAGCAGCACGGCCGTTCTCCGTTGTCCGCGAAACGAAGCGAGCCGAGCCAAAATCGCCGCCCAGACGCTCGACAGCCAGCATAAGGCGCTCCGCTTCAGTTGCGCCTCGCGTTCCGCGGTCAAAGAAAAGCGCGACGTTATGGACGAGCCCGACGCTGGCGATGATGACCACGGAAGCGATCGCGAGCGCGGCAAGCACCTCCACCAGCGTGAAGCCGCCACGGCCGGCGCGTGCCCGGTTGTTTTTCGTCTTCATCGCTCCGGCCTTCCAAGCCGGATGGTCTCCGCCGTAATCACCTGGCCCGCGCCCCACGCCACACTTGCGATCACGCGATACGGCAGCCAATTCGATTGGTCCGGTGCGCCGGGCGCAGCGGCGACCACCGGCTCAGCGACGATTTGCCATCGCAATCCGCCTGTCTCGCCGTTCCGCGAGGCATTTGCCAGACCGGAACGGTCGAATGGAGCATCGAGCAGCGAGCGCAGCAGAACCTGCGCCGCCACGCGGCCCTCTGCATGATCCATGATGCGGCGCGCCTGCGACAGGTGTGGACCAAGTGTTGCCGCAAAGGCGAGAACCAATGCCAAGGCGACAAGAGCCTCGAGCAGGGTAAATCCTGCCTGCCCCCTGTCGGCGTCACGGTGCAACCGCGACGCCGCCGGTATACCAATTGACGCGAATTTCATATTCGGCCTTCTCGCGCGAGAGCTTCAGCACTGCTCCGGTCGACGCTCCATCCGGATAGAAGCGCACCACGGCCTGGCGTTCCGACCACAACGCGTCGATACCGAGGATGTCGAGTACGACGTCCCGTGGAAGCGCAACCATGTCGCCACCGTCGCCAACCAGAACACGTTGCTCGCCATCGACCGACACCTGGCGCTCTCGTCCGGTCATGACCGCGCCAAGCCGCTCCTGCCGAAGCAGCGCGGCGGTTTCGAGCGCCAGGGCTTTGAGCCGGGCGCGCCCGGTGCCGGACATCCTCGTGACCGCAAGCGATGCAACCAGCGCAATGATGAGCATCACAGCCATGACCTCGACCAGCGTGAAGCCGGCGCATCCATTTTCGGTTCGCGTGCGAGGCGACGGCCAGATCATTGCGCAAGCTCCGTGATGCTCAAGAGCCCGCTCATGATCGACACAATCAGGGTGCCAATGACGACACTAACGACAATGATCGTAGCCGGCCCGATTGCGCCCATCAGCCGGTCGAGGCCGACACCAAGCTTGTGTTCATAGAACAGCGACGCCTGGCGCACGATCGAGGCAAGATCTCCCACATCGTCGCCGACCCTGAGCATCCTCACGGCGAGCGGCGGAAGCAAGTCCGTTCCAGCCAAGGCATCGGCGAAACGCCGACCATTTCTCACCTGCTCGTGCACTCGGTCGACTGCGGCAATGTAATCCGGCTCGGTTACGACATCCCGAAGGATTTTCAGCGCGGTCGGAAGCGCCACGCCGTTTTCCAAGAGAATGGCGAGCGTTCCGACAAGGCGCGCGGTACGCCGGTCGCTCATCGGCTCCGAAATTCCGGGAAGCCTCGCGATCGCCGCGACGATCCGCACCCGCCATTCCCGTCTGCTCAACGCCAACCAGCCGCCGAGGACGACGGCCAAACATCCTCCCAGGAAAAGATCGACATTGGCACGCAGCCAGATCGAGGCAGCTACGATGAACGCCGCAGCAGAATTGAGACGTCCACCGAGTTCCTTGAACACCGGCTCGAACTGCGGGACGACGTAAATCAGAAAAAACAGAAGGATGACCGCGGCCGTGCCGATGAGGAACAAGGGATAGCGGATCGCCGAGTTGATCCGCTCAGCCATCAACTCCCGTCGCGCTCGGTCTTCGACGATCGCACGCAAGACTGCTTCGAGCTTACCTGATGCCTCGCCCACGCGAACCATCGCAACATAGGTATTATCGATAATCGAAGGGTGGCAGGCCAGCGCGTCTGCAAAGCTTTCGCCCGCAGAAATCGACGCACGCAGACTACTGGCAAAATCGGCAAGACCCTTGCCGGCGTCCCCGCCAAGTGTTTGAAGCGCCGCTTCGAGCGTCAGACAAGTGTTTGAAGCGCCGCTTCGAGCGTCAGACCTGCGCCGATCAGAAGCGACAGCTGACGCAGAAAAATCGAGACCTCGCGGGGCCTCGGTGATTTCCCGACACTCCTGCGACCACGAGCAAGGAACCCCGTCGCGGCGATCTCGGCATCTATCGTCAGATGCCCAAGATACTCAATGCGCCGCACCACCTCTTCGCGCGACGACGCATCAACCTCGCCGACAACAATTTCTCCTGCATGCGTAACAGCGCGATAGCGAAACTGTGGCATTGTCGCCGCTTACTGGTTCGCTGTTGGGTCCGCAACGTGCTCTAACGCCGTACGCACCTCACGCCATTCCTAGCGATTGACACGACACGGCGCGCGGCCTCGACGTTGTGAACGATGATTGGCAGGGCTGCGCGGCAGAAATCGGACGTATCGCGACGATCCCTGTGTTCGTTTGATGATCGAAGTATGTTTCTAGATCGCGCTCCGCTCTTTCCTATGATCGCTTTGCGGCTCCGCGCGCCTGCAGCTCAACACTGCGGCGGCTACAGGAACAGATCAAAAAGTTCTCAGAACAATCCGGCGCATGGCGCTCGCCTCCCGCGATTTTTCATTAATCTGTCAATAATGAATTATTGAGCGCACGGCCGGGCTCAGGAATGATTGGGAATGAACTGAAAACTGTTCTATGAAACTTCTGCCTTGAGGATCAGGACGGAGCCAAGAACCGTACGTCTTGACCGCCACCCAGATGCCGCGGATTTCTAGTGCCCGGAACCTCGTGGATGGACTAGCTAAGGTCCTTACGGGTCATTCTATCGGGGCACGCATAGAGCGACGAACATCATTTGGGAGGAAATTTATGGCCGCCATCTATTCGGATCTCGCCGGCAAGGTCGTTATCGTCACCGGCGGCGCATCGGGCATCGGCGAAGCGATCGTGCGGCGTTTCGCGCAGCAAAAATCCATTGTCGTGTTCTTCGACATCAAGGTCGAGGAAGGTACTCGCCTCGCCCGCGAGCTCTCAGACCAGGGTCTCAGCGCGCATTTTCTGAATGTCGACCTCACCGATATCGCCGCGCTGCGCGCCGGCGTCGCCGCTGCGCGCAAGGCCCACGGACCGGCCAATGTCCTCGTCAACAACGCCGCCCATGACGAGCGGCATCCGACGGAAGAGATGACGCCGGAGTATTGGGACGACCGCATCGCGGTTAACCTGAAGCATCAGTTCTTTGCGGCGCAAGCAGTGCTGCCGGACATGAAGGCGGCGAATGCCGGTGCCATCATCAATTTTGGCTCGGTCTCGTGGATGGTAGGGCAAGGCGGCATGGCCGCCTACACCGCCAGCAAGTCCGGCGTACTCGGTCTCACCCGTTCACTAGCGCGCGACTACGGCCCCTACAACATTCGCGTCAACGCGATCGCGCCCGGCTGGATCATGACCGAGCGCCAGATTACGAAATGGCTGACGCCGGAGGGCGTGGAAGAGCTGATGCGCCGCCAGTGCCTGAAGCGCAAGCTCGTCCCCGACGAGATCGCGAAGTTCACGGTGTTCCTTGCGTCCGACGAAGCATCGGCGTGCACTTCACAGCATCACGTCGTGGATGGCGGCTGGGTGTGACGGCTGCGGCGCGCGGCCTCCCCGACCGCCTACTTCACCCGCTCGAGCGGTGTTGGGGCAACATTGGCCTGCGTCCGCCCCTTGGCCGTCGCCGCGCGGCGGCCGCGCTGCACGAGATACTGGTCGGCCAGCACACCGATGAGGATCACCGTCCCCATCACCGCAAAGTTGAGCGAGCTCGGAATGCCCAGCAGATTGACGAGGTTTTGCAGCACCTGGAGCAGCACGGTGCCGAGTACGACGCCTATGATCGAGCCCTCGCCGCCGCGCAACGAGCAGCCACCGAGCACGGCGGCGGCGATGGCGTAAAGCTCATAGAAGGAACCATGTACCGCCGGCGAGATCGAACGAGTGTACATCGCGATCATGATCGCCGAGAACGCCGTCAGTCCGCCGCAGATAATGTAGGCGGAGAGGACAACCCGGTTGGCGCGGATGCCGGAATAGCGCGCCGCCTCCTCGTTCTTGCCGACCGCATAGAGGTAACGCCCGAACACGGAGCGGTGCAGCACCACCCAGGCGACCGCCGTGACGATGATCAGCGCCACCACGCTGTGCGGCAACGGAAAGCCCATCACGTTGGTCCGGCCCGCGGTCAGCCATTCCAGCGTCGGAAAGCTCGCACCGAAACCAAAGCCGGCCGTGGCATCCTCGGTGTAGTAGCGCGCGGCGCCGCGGTAGATCAGCAATCCGCACAGCGTGACCACGAAGGGCTGGATGCGCATCTTGGTGACGAGCGTGCCATGCACCAGGCCGATCGCAAGCCCGCCGGCGATAATGATTGCGAAGGCTGCAACCCAATTGACGTCGTGATTGACAATCAGGTCGATGAACAAGACGCCGAGCAGCGCGATCACCGAGCCGACCGACAGCTCGATTCCGCCGATGATGATGACGAAGGCCTCGGCGATGGAGAAGATACCGAACAGCCCGACCTGGTTGGCGGTGTTGGAGAGATTGCCGACCAGCACGAAGCGTGGATTGATGAAGGCGACGACGGCGCCGACCACCAGGATCAGGACGAGCAGGCTCAGGTCTTTCTTGTGCAAGGTTCCCTCGCCTAGACTGTATGGCCGACGGCAAGCTGGAGCACATTGTGCTCGCTGAACTGACTGCGATCAAGAAACCCTGAAATCGCGCCTTCGTGCATGACGGCAATGCGGTCACTGACCCCGATAACCTCCTCCATATCGCTCGAGATCATCAGGATCGCGACGCCCGCGTTGGTAAGGCGGCGCAGCATGTCGTAGATCTCCTGCTTGGCCCCGACGTCGATGCCGCGCGTCGGCTCGTCGAAGATCAGCACTTTTGGCCGCATCGAGAGCCATTTGGCGAGCACGACTTTCTGCTGATTGCCGCCGGACAATGTGCCCACGGAAGCTGCCACATCAAGCGTGCGGATCTTGAGGCGCTCGCGCTGGCGGTGCGCGTTCTCGGTCTCGCGCGCGGTGTTCACCATCCAGAAGCGCATGTAGGACGCGAGGTCCGGCAGCGAGATGTTTTCTGCGATCGAGACATCGAGCAGCAGACCCGAGCTCTTGCGGTCCTCCGGAATCAGATAAATCCCATGCTCGATCGCCGCGCGCGGCGTGGCAATACGGATCGGTTCGCCCTCGAGCTTGATCGCGCCGCGGCGCAGCGGATCGATCCCGAAGATGGCGCGGGCAAGCTCCGTGCGCCCGGAGCCGACGAGTCCCGCGAGACCGAGGATCTCTCCGCGGCGGACCGACAGGCTCACGGCGCGCTCCGGGTAGGTGTCGGTAACGGCCTCGACGATGTCGAGCACGCTGGCGCCGGGAGGGGCCGCGGGCGGTAGGTATAGCGATTTGAGGTCACGCCCGATCATCAACCGAATCATGGCGGCCGGCGCAAGCTCGGCGTGGGTGAGCGCGCCGATCATGCGCCCGTCGCGCAATACCACCGCGCGATCGGCACATTGCATCACCTCGTTCAGGCGGTGCGTGATGAAGATGATGCTGACACCCTCGGCCTTGAGCCCCGCGATGACCCGCATCAGACGGTCGGTCTCGGTCAAGGTCAGGCTGGAGGTCGGCTCGTCCATGATGACCAGGCGCGCATCGAGCGACAGCGCCTTGATGATCTCGACGAGCTGGCGCTGGGCCAGCGACAGTTCGGCGAGCGGTGCATCGGGCTCGAAATCGGCGCCGAGACGGTCGAGCAGCGGCCGCACCTGGGCATAGAGCCGCTTGCGGTCGATGAGTTTCAGCGGTCCGCCATGCACCGGCTCGCGGCCGAAATAGACGTTGCCCGCAACATCGAGATTATCGAAAAGATTGAGCTCCTGATGGACGAAGGCGATACCCGCCTTGATTGCGTCGTTCACCGTGAGAGACCGCCGCTCGACGCAGTCGACCCGGATCACGCCTCCGCTCGGCTCCACCACGCCGCCAAGCACGCGCATCAGCGTCGACTTGCCGGCGCCGTTCTCACCGACCAGCGCAATCACCTCGCCGCGCGACACGGCCAAGTCGACGTGGTCGAGTGCGACCACGCCGGGATAGATCTTGCTGATGTCGACCAGTTCGAGGAACGGCTCTGGCATTGGCGGCTGCGACCTGCGAGCAGCGCTGGCACTCCTGCTACTTCTTGAGCATCTGCTTCATCGAGCCCATGAAGTCATCCACGTTCGACTTGTCGATGACCTTGCCGGGAACGATGATGATGCCGTTTGCGGGAATGCCCGACTTGTCGCCTTCGAGATATTTCGCCATCAGCTTCATGCCTTGATAGCCCCACTCGAACGGCTGCTGCACGACGGTGCCGACGATGCTGCCTTCCTTGACGCCACCGAGCGTGATCGGATCCTCGTCAAAGCCGATGATCTTGATCTTGTCGAGCTTGCCCGCCTCCTTCAGCACCTCGTAGATGCGCGGTGTGTTGTAGGAGTAGAAGCCGACGAGGCAGCTCACGTCGGGCATGGCGGCGAGAATGTCTTCCACATTGCGCTTGGCGCGAGTCTGGTCGATCTCGTCGCCGCGAATGTCGACCAGCTCGACTTTCGAGCCCTTGATCGTCTCCTTGACGCCCTCGATGCGCTCACGCGCATTGTCGGCCCCGGGAAGTCCGACGAAACCAACGCACTTGCCGCCATTCGGCAAGGCCTTCAGCATCAACTTGCCGGCTTCCTTGCCGAGATCGGTGTTGGACGAGCCGATGTAGGCAACGCGCTTCGATTGCGGCGCGTCGCTGTCGGTGGTGAACAGCACCGCCTGGGAGGCAACCTTGTTGAGTTGCTCCGTCTGGTTCTTCGGATCCACGGAGCTGACCATGATTCCGGCGGCGCCCGCCGCCACGAGGTCATCCATCACCCGCTGTTGCACAGCGGCCGCGGCCTGTTCAGGATATTTGAACTGAAGGTCGTAATTGGGCAGCTCGCCCTGCGCCTTCTTCACGCCGGCCTCGGCGATCTTCCAGAAGTCGGACGCTCCGTTGACGACGAAGGCCAGGACCTTCTTGTCAGCCGCATTCGTCGAGCCGAGACTGGACGCCATCGCCAAAGCAACGGACACACCTGCAACCAAGAGACGCAGCATTTCATCCCTCCCTTTGTCTGGTTGACCATCCGTGCGGCCAACTCTTCATGTTATTGAGCGAACGCCTCATTTCCGCTGTCCGCGCCAAGAAGCCGCCATCCGCGTCTGCGGAAGAGCGGCATCGTCAGCCCGGACCTGCACGGAAAAAATGAGGCACGCACCGCAAAATACCAGAAACACGCCGTGCGTGCAACCGCAGGGGATTCGCGTGTCCGGCACTGGCTCATCTTCGCGACCACCGGACTCACTAGCGGTTCGAAAACCGGTGTTGCGAGATCAATGTCGACGTGCTGCTGGATCGGGAGCGGGCCGTTTGGCCCGCAGAGTGCGGGCCTGCATCCCAACTCATGCGAGATATTTATACACCGACTGCCAACTACCGGCCAGTCGCTTCCAGGACGGGATGTTTGTTCGCGGCTCGCCGTCTTGTCGCGCTTGCGCCGAAGCGAAACCGAGCAGGCCGATCATGCTGCCAGCTTAGGTGCTTCAACTCGGACAGCCGCTCATAGACAGCTTATGCAGAGACAAGTTCACAACCCCACTGTCATGGTGATGGCCGAGCCGACTTTTGCTTCACTGAGGAGATGTGAAGAACCGTCCGGGTTATCCAAGGGCGGGGAACCGCCACCCGATTCTCATCACCGAGCTCCACAGGGATTCACAGGACACACAGGGCACAACTATTCCCGGTTCAATTACCGAGCATTGCCATCACGACAAATCGTGCCTCAAAGTGGCTCCGATCCCCTCCAGCGCCCAGTCGACCTGATCGCTGGTGATCACAAGTGGCGGGCCGATGCGGATTGTGTGTTTATGGGTATCCTTGGCAAGGATCCCCCTGCCCTGGAGCGCCTCGCAGTAGCGACGCGCATCGCCCGCTTCCGGGTGAAGTTCGACCGCCAGCATCAACCCACGCCCCCGCACCTCACGGATCGTATTGGAGCGGATGCTCCTTAGACCATCGAGGAAGCGCGCCCCCTGCATTGCCGCGTTCTCGATCATCCCTTCCTCAACAAGCACGCGCAGAGCTGTCCGAGCCACCGCACAGGCGAGCGGGTTGCCGCCGAAGGTCGAACCGTGCTGGCCAGGTTTCAGGGTGCCAAGCACCGCGTTGTTCGAAAGGACGGCCGATACTGGATAGAAACCGCCTGACAATGCTTTGCCAAGCAACGTCACATCGGCCTCAATGCCATCGTGTTGCTCCGCGAGCAGCTTTCCGGTGCGACCGAGCCCCGTCTGGATCTCGTCGAGGATCAACATCACGTTATGCTCGGTGCAGAGCTCGCGAACGTCAGTAAGATACCCGGGCGGCGGGATGATGACGCCGGCTTCTCCTTGGATCGGCTCGACCAGGAAGGCGACGGTGTTCGGCGTGATCGCTCGCTTCAACGCCGCTGCGTTGCCGAAGGGGATGATCTTGAAGCCCGGCGCGAACGGCCCGAAATGCTCGCGTGCTGCCGGGTCGGTGCTGAAACCGACAACGCCCAGCGTCCGGCCGTGGAAGTTGTCGGCGCAGACGATGATCTCGGCTCGCCCATCTGGCACGCCCTTGACCTCGTAACCCCACTTACGCACGGATTTGATCGCGCTCTCTACCGCCTCGGCACCGCTGTTCATCGGCAGCACCTTGTGGGATCCGGTAAGCTCCGCAATCTGCTCGTAGAAGGGGGCCAGTTGGTCGTTGTGGAAGGCGCGGGAAGTTAGTGTCAGCTTGCCGGCCTGTTCCACCATAGCGGCCAGGATCTTCGGATGGCAGTGGCCCTGGTTCACAGCCGAATAGGCCGAGAGGCAGTCGAGATATCGATTACCTTGCGTATCCCACACCCAGACGCCTTCGCCGCGCGACAGAATGACACCGAGCGGCTCATAGTTCTGAGCGCCAAAACGCGCTTCCGTCGCGATGAAATCAGAGCCCGGTGGACCCATCTTTCGTCCCTCCAGTTGCAGAGAACTTGCACCAACTGGCTTCCCAAATCGGACTGATCATGAGCGAGCGTACCGGCCAGCGTGCACTTGCACATTTCTCAAGACCAACAACCATTTAGTTTAAGGAACAAGGCGCAGGCGAGAGTCGTCGCTGACCTTGCACGGCTTAATGACCGGCCTGGTGCCGCTCCTTTTTGTGTTTCCGAAGAAGCCGCGGGCATCCAGGACGCATGCCAGCATATGTTTCACGCTGTTCGGTGACTAGGTGCAAGGGTGGACCACTTCTCGCGCAAGGCTCGAAATTGTCCGATCCAGCCGGCCGTCACCGAATGACCGCTTCGCGCCAGAATCGGACGTTCGGTCAGCGGCGCTGTCTTGAAGTTGCCTTGCGACCAGCCATGTTAGGTTAGTCGATGGGACGCGTAGGACTTATCGACATCACGGTAGGCAACGCGGCGCGCCTTGGCGCATCGCAACGTTCCACCACGCGACGCTGCGCGTCGCACCAGATCGCTACGCAACGCGCGAGCCGCTCGGGAAATCCCGGCGGCTCTCGTGCGTTTAGCGCGGGACGGCCTCTAAGTTGTCGATCTGATCACCGACACAGCAGCTAATTTAAAAGCTCAGTTATGCGAATTAAACAGGCTACGCGACCGGATCAGGAAAGCACAACTATCGGTCTGAAGATCGCGGCGCATAGACCATAGTAAAGAACGACGCATTCAGATGAGGTCACTTCAGTTGGCGGCCTCTTTCCTGCTGAGCGAGACCTTGGAAAGGGACGCATATGGATAGAGCGCTCTCGTTGTTGATTTCAGCAGGAATAGCTGCCTTTGGCGTTTGGATCATAGGCTACACCATGGCGTCAGGATCGCCCTTAGGTTGGACGCTCATGGGAATTCTGTCCATGATTCTGGGCTCGATCAGCCTTTATCAGGCAATCGTTGAAGCTAGGCTTGCGTAGAATTGCTTACCCGCCCGCCGACGCCGTTCCGGCAGGCCGACGAGGTAATCGAACGAGTCCGCGACTTCGGTTGTTGGCACGAAACCGAAATGCCAGTGCAGTTGCCGCATGTCCGTTGTTGACAAACGGGACCTTGGTTGGGACGCGGCTCGAGGTCCGAGTTTGACCGTCAACTGACATCCGGTCGGCATCCCGCCGAGTTCAGCAAAGGTTCTTGAACTAATCCAAGGTTGGGCGTTTAATACGTTATCACCGCCCGGTCTCGTGGCAGTCATCGGTGCTGAGAACGCCGGTCGCGCTCCCGCCAATCCTCGAATGGAGGGAGCAGCGCATGCCAGAGCGTCGCCCTTTCACACAAACTACGTCCCTTGAAGAACGCCTTGCAAAGGAAGCAAAGCAGTTGCGCAAGCAGGCTCAAGGTACCGCGCCGGGCATTGAGCGCGACCTCCTGATCCGCAAAGCCCGCCGAGCGGAGACAGCTTCGCATATGACCGAGTGGCTGGCCTCGGGCTACAAGCATCAAGATAAGTTCAATTAGAAATGGCCATTTATCGCCTATTAAAGAACTCTACCTTAGTGCCGGAAGAGATTATCCGCATCAAAGAGGCATACGAGCAAGCGTTGCATCCCCACAGCGTCAAGGATCGCGACGACCCCTAACGGAAATAATCGCGTCCATGATGCGGCGCAGCTTTCGGCTCTGGCGATCACAGAACCAGGCATCCGGTAAGACCGCCTTAGTTGGCGGGCCCTTTTCGGTTCGAATGTCGGCTGGCTGCCATACCCCGACAACGGTGCGGTGCTAACCTCATGCGGATACCGGAGCAGAAGGGGTAAAATCCCCCAGGATCTACACCCGAGGAGCAGCAACATGACCCCACACATCCCCGTGGAATTTTCCACCAGGTTGATCGACGGGAGCCCCTTCGTGATCATGGGCAACACGATGCCGCCCCGCGATCCCGATGATGAGGACGAGGACGAGGACGAAGACGAAGAGGACCGCGCTGACGAGCCGCCGGTCGTGCGCGAGCCGGACGAAGACTAGAGCATGATGCTTTTTAAGATTGGGCATAGGCAGCGGCACATTCAGTCGGCGTAAATGCTCGGAGGATTCGCCGTAGACTGGGTTTCGGACGATCGCGCGGCCGCCTTGCGCCATAAGTCGGATTTACCGGAACCTATACCGATGAGGATGCCGAATTCGAAGCCACTGCGCTCGTGGGCAAGAGAAGCCTTCGGTACCATGCAATCATGCGGCGGTTGAAAGCGGATTGATCAATCGACTGCGGCCGCAGCCAGAAAGGGAGAGGATTAAATGTGGATAATGACGAACAACAGCTTCCTGTCGATCGTAAGCAAGGATTGTGGCCCGGCTGAACTGCTGGTCAGGGCTCGGCGTTCCGGGGATATCGAGAAGGTATTCCCAAATGCCAAGGTAACCCGGAGCACCAACAGTGATTATCTGTATCGGGCAGTTCTGCCACGCGATGTGGTTCAACAGGCCTTGGCCGCAATGATCGACCATATCGATTACCCGAACTTCAAGGATAGCGTCGAAGACAGGTCATTGCATGCTGCCTATGTCAGTGTCTGGTGTGCAATGGCAGGGCTACAACATCCGCCGCCAGAAATAGAGCGGGCGACCCATGCAAGGTCAGCTCTAGCCTCGAAAAACACACTGTAGCGCCTAGGCTTGCGGAGGCCGAAAATACTCAATCTCAGGACGGCCCCATACGAGCGTGCGGACATCACTTGAAATACCTATTGCGGCTGGCTGCTTGACCACTCCTTCCTTGCAGTCCCCGCGCAGCATTACGTCGGTCAGTTCTTGCCGGCGTTCGGGGATTATCCGCAGCGCCAGAGGGCGGCAAGCTTCAATATAGATGATGTCCTTGCCAAGCTGGGGGAGTTCAGGGTCGAAGTAAACGAAGCCGATAGCGTGTTGACCACGCGACAGGCTGCCCGGCCGCTTGTGCCATGGCGAAAACGTGCTAGGCACCGGCCGGATGCAAGAAGAGGCGGCGGCCCCGTCGTACTCGACATTGTGGGTTCCATGAGGCCGCTGTCGCGGCGGCAGTCATGCACAGGAGAATTCTAAATGGCAATCATGGAAACTAAACCGCCCATTCCGCGGGCGATTCTCGTCGGCGTCCAGATCCCCGGCGTCGATGACGTCGCGCACGCCGCAAGCATGGAAGAGTTGCGCCGCCTTGTGATGACGCTCGGTTACGAGGTCGTTGGAACATTATCGCAGAAGCGAGACCAGATCGACGGCGGGACGGTGCTCGGCAAGGGGCGGCTTGAGGAACTCGCGGTGATTACCGGCGGGACGGGCGTCGTCGGATCGATGGCAATACCTCGGAAGTCAAAAGCGCGCGAGCGCTTTGAATACGCCGACGAGAAGAAGTCGAACGCCGCGCAGATCGAGCCTGATCTGAAGGTGCGGCCGAAGCCGGAGTTCGTGATCGTCGATCACGACATCTCCCCGAGCCAAGCACGCAACCTCGAGCGTGCGACCGGTGCACAAGTACTTGATCGAACCGGAGTGATCGTGGAGATTTTCCATCGTCATGCGCATAGCCGCGAGGCGAAGTTGCAGGTTGAGATGGCGCGGTTGAAATACATCGCGCCACGCCTGCGGGAATCGTCGGCGGGCGGCGAGCGGCAGCAGGGCTACGGCGCGGGCGAGTCCGATCTCGAACTGGATCGACGCAAGATCCGCGATCGCCTCGCGGAGCTGACGGAGCAGCTGGAGGATATCCAGCGAGACAACGACGAGCGCCGTTCCGCTCGTCGCGATCAGCTCCGGGTCGCACTGGTCGGGTACACGAACGCAGGCAAGTCATCGCTCATGCGAGCGCTGACGGGTAGCGAGGTACTGGTCGCGGACA
>DATMNV010000227.1:0-2140 GCA_035568535.1 Bradyrhizobium sp. | reverse complement strand
CTCTCTCGAAGGCACGACCATGACTGCACCCCACGATCACGCGCATTCCCATTCGCATCATCACGACGACGAACGCTGGAAGCATGACGGTGTCCGCGTCATTCCCGGCAACCAGCTCGATCCCAACGTGCCGTCGACGGCCGGCATGGATCGAAAGGCCGCGATCAATTTCGCCCGCGTCGGCGCACAGAAACTCTGGGCCGGTACCGTCACCATCAAGCCAGACGCCAAGACCGGCGCGCATCATCACGGCCATCTCGAAAGCATCATCTATGTGGTGAAGGGCAAGGCGCGGATGCGCTGGGGCGAGCATCTGCAATTCACCGCGGAAGCAGGCCCCGGCGATTTCATCTTCGTGCCGCCTTACGTGCCGCATCAGGAGATCAATGCGAGCCGCGACGAAGTGCTGGAATGCGTGCTGGTGCGCAGCGACGGAGAGGCGGTCGCGATCAACCTCGACATCGAGCCGGTCGAGAAGCCGGAGACGGTGCTGTGGGTCGATCCGGTGCACCGGCATCCAGATGAGAAGAAATAAGAAAATCGCCGCAACGTCATTTGCGAGCGAAGCGAAGCCATCCATCGAGCAACGAGTCGAAGAGTGGATTGCTTCGGAGCTCACGCTCCTCGCAATGACGAATTAAAAAAACAGGGGAGCCCATGACACTCGTCCGTTACGATAGCAAAGACCACGTCGCCACCATCACCATGGACCGCGCCTCCGCGCACAACGCGCTCAACAACGCGCTCGTCAACGAGCTGCGCGAGGCCTGGCGGCGCTTTCGTGACAGCGACGATCGCGTCGCGGTGCTGGCCTCCTGCGAGGAGAAGTATTTTTGCGTCGGCGCCGACGTCAGGGATCTTCCCTCCGACATGTGGCACGCGGTGCCGGGCCTTGGCGTCGAGCTCGACAAGCCGGTGATCGCCGCGACCTCCGGCTGGGTGGTCGGCGGCGGTGTCGTGTTCGTGCAGATGGCGGACCTCTGCGTGGCGTCGGAGACGACTCGCTTCAGCTATCCCGAGGCCAGGATCGGCACCACCGGCGGCGGAATTTCGTCGATAGTTTCGCGCATGCCGCACAAGATCGCGATGGAGTTTCTGCTGGTCGGCGAGGAGCTGTCGGTGGAGCGCGCCTACCAGGTCGGCTTCGTCAACAAGATCGCGCCGAAGGGGCAGCATCTCGTGCAAGCGCAGGAGATGGCGACCAAGATTGCCGGCAATGCGCCGTTGGTGGTGCAGGGCCTGAAGAAGCTCGCGCGCGACGCCATGCCGAAGGGGCCGCTGGAGACCGTCGCCGAGGCGCGGCGGATCCTCGATCCGATCCGCGCCAGCGAGGATCTGAAGGAAGGCGTCAAGGCGTTTGCGGAGAAACGCAAGCCGCAATTCAGGGGCAGGTAGCTATTGCCGTGCCGCGCTAGAATTGCCGATAACGCTCGTGCTCCAGCCGACACGCTTTGCTGAAATCATGCAAGAGGTCGATGGCGTGGTCTTTCACCATGCTTCGCAGCTCGACAAAGCTCTTGTCCGGCTCCGTATAGGTATCGAGGATTCGTTGCGCGACTTGTTCGGCCTTTTCGACGATCGCGGCAGCCGACAACACCCGCATGCGCGAGATATTGGTGTAAAGCCCGACCAGACCTGAAATATCGGGATCGTCGTGCTGGAGCGCGTGAATGTAGCACTTCGAGGCGGTTTCGATGAAGTCGCGATAGATGTCCTGCCGGCGCATGTTTTCGTTGGTAACCCATTGGGCATGCGCGGTGTAACGCTGCGTGAGCCAGCCAGCCGTCGCCGAGGTCAGGCCTCCAATGGCGGCGCCGGCCAACGCTGCAAGACCCGAGATCAGCGATGCGTCCATTCAGGGGATCATAGCCAGGCGCAGCAGTTTGAAAAGTCCACTGTATGGTCGAGGACGCCGGTATCGCCGGCTCAAGAGGTCCAGGAGGCGCTGACCTTTGCGGCGGCGGGAGCGCCGGGCCCGGTCTTCCAATGCAGGCATTTGGTCGTTCGCCCAATTCCGGGATTGAAGGCGTTGCAAGGGTCCAGCGTCTTGTAGTGCTCCACCAGCATGGGCTTGGCGTGATAGAGGTGGCCGACGTTGTGCTCGGCCGGATATTCGGCGCCGCGCTGATCGAGCAGCTTC
>DATMNV010000226.1:0-3187 GCA_035568535.1 Bradyrhizobium sp. | reverse complement strand
TCTGCTGGAACTCATCGAAACGGGACAGGCCGTGCGCCGCATCGCGCAGAATGAGGATGCTCCACCATTCCCCGACGCGCTCGAGGCTGCGGGCGATCGGGCATTGCATGTTGCCGAAGCTCTTGTGCCGCATGGGTTCGGGTCCCACTGAATTGCATGTTGCAAGCCATATAGGGAACAGACTATTATGATGCAAGCTTTTTAGGCCAAAGGCCTGCAAGTTCAAGCGCAGGCATCATTTCTCGCTGGCCTTCGTTCCACACGCGCTGGGCACGCCAGCTGTTCCCCCCAAGAACCTATCCAAGCGAAGATCGAGGAAATTGAACATCTGCTGCGGCTGCTTGAGATAGCGCCAGAGACGCGGTCGAGCGCCGCATGGAGTGCGGTCAGGGTGTTGAAGTCGAAGGTGGCGAGGCGGGCCCGGGTAGGGGCCAGGATTGCAGGGTCGCAAGGCTCGGCCGCGACACCCGGATGATCGATCGAGAGCAGCCAGGGGCCGCGGGGTGCCACGCCGGCGATCCAGATCTCGCCCCGCGCGGTGGTCGAGCCGTAGCGCAGCCAGCCGCCATTCACCACCCCGCGCTCGGAGGTGCGGTTTTCCGCTGACGTCGCGGACATGGTGCTTGCTGCGCACATCGACCCGAAGAAGAGGCTGGAATAGCGCTGGATTGGGTCAATTTCCCGTTCGATGTGTGCTGTTTAGGTGATCCGTGGGCGGACCCCGAAGTGCGCGCGATGTCAGGTCTTGTCAGGTTTTCGAGCCGACGATGACCGCCATCCCGGCGCTTTAAAACTCGGGCATGTCGCCTAGATCCATTACGCCGTCGAATGCTTCGATTGCGACGTCATGGAAACCCGCCTCCGATAGAATAGCGCGAACCCGCCCAGTATCGGCGAAGGCGAACGGTCCCGGCGCATTGGGATCGGCAGGCTTGATATTGGGCAGATGCGGCTTAGCGGCACTGAACGGCACCATCGCCCATTCGTTCTCTTTAGGCGCGCGCCATGCCACGAAGGCAAGGCGAGCCCCAGATGCCGCGCCTTTGCGGATATTCGCGAAAGCTCTAACTGGATCATCAAAAAACATTACTCCGAAACGGGAAAAGATCAGGTCGAATTCGGGCTTGAAGGGATAAAAGGCCACATCGGGGCGCGATTGCGGTACACTCAGCGGCGGTTTTGCGGATCTTCTGCATGCTCGGTCTCACCGCGCGGAATTCCGATATCTTCTAGCGTTTGGCTGTCGATGGCTTCCCAGAGCGCTCTGCTGCCGTCGCGGCGAACCTTGCCCAAACCGGAAAAGTGAGGCTGATCGTCCGCCAGAAGGAAGGGTCCCGGGTGCAGAGCAGCGCCATATACGGCGAAGCCCTCGATGATGTTGCGGAACGCCGAAGACAGCAGCCGGGTAATCCAGGAGCCGTTTCCGTATGACTTGGTCGAGCGTCGAACGGGTTCGGCCTGCCGGCCGAGCTTGGCGACGCAATCCGCCGCGGACCGGACGGCATCACCGTCGACCGCAAAAGGCGACTTGCCGCCAAGTTCCGCGGGAACAGAGCCGTCCTGATCGCCGGTACGGCGGATCGCCGCGCCGGCCCACTCGGTCTCGAAGGGCATGGGTTTCTCCTATTGCTTCTGCCGGTGGGGAAATTGGCGATCGCGCGCTACCGCATTGTTTCGGGTAGAGGAAAAAAGGTTACGATTGAAATAGCGGGGTCAGATCCACGGCCGATGGCGGCGTCACTTTCAATACTCGGGATATCCACTTCAAAAATCGACTTATTCGGGCGGCCTGGAGTGACCGGCTTCACATACTTCTAACGATTTGCGGATGGCGCCCAAGCCATTGAGCTAACACCCCCCAGTCGACCTCTAAACCCGCGCTCGTTATGGGTTCCGACCCGCAGATCGCGATTGCCGACGTCCTCCTAGCACCTATAGACTTCCCACAACGGATCAAACATCAACTGACCGGCCTTGCGCAGGCCGTCCAGAAGATGATCGACGTCAGCCGGATCAGGCCAATTCCGCCGAAGCATGCTTGCGGAAAATCCCAGGTTCGCGTCCGTCAACTGGAGATCGGAAAGCGCCACCTGGGCCTCCTCGATCCTGCCGAGCTGGGCAAGCCCGGCGACGACATAGCGCAGGCCGTGCGGCCAATTCCGGTTGAGCGACCACGAGCGTCGTCCGGCTGCGATGGCCTTCTCATAGTGCCGCATCTGGTAGTACGCCCCGGCCAGCGCGGGCAGCCATATAAACAGGCGCGGATCGCTGGGGCTGAGGCGGATGCCCTTTTCTACCCGCTCGATCGCCTCTTCCCGCTGTCCGGCGTAGAGGTACATCTGTCCGAGCAAGACGTGGGCGGCGGCAAAGCTCGGGTTGAACTTGATCGCCTCCTCAAATGCCGCGATCCCGCGGTCGGAACGGCGCGTCCACATACGCACCAGACCAAGAGCAAAGTGCGCATTGGGATGGCGCGGGTCGAGGGTAACGGCCTTTTGCGCGAGGGCGTAGGCGTCCTCGAAATGGGCATCGACATTGTCCGCCCACCCGAGACTAGCCGCGGCGGACAACGCGATCGAGAGACCTGCGGTCGCCTGCGCGTATTGCGCATCGATAGCCAGCGCGCGCCGGAAGTAGACTTGCGCCTCGATGTTGTCCATCCTGTTTTGCCGGTAATGGTGCCACATTCCACGCTGGTAGAGTTCGTAACAATCCCCGCTGCAAGCTCGATGTGCTGGTCTACGCCACCGGTTTTGATGCGCACGCCTATATGCGGCCGATGAACGTCACGGGCCTCAACGGCACGACGATCCACGAGGCATGGAAGGAGAAGATCTATTCCTACGGAGGCATCGCGCTGCCGGGCTTTCCCAACCTGTTCATGCTTTATGGGCCGTTCGCGCCGGTGAACAACGTGCCTGTGCCGTTAGGCCTCGACCAGGAGATTGCCTGCATCATGCGGCTCCGGTGACCGACAGGCTGCGCTCCAACCCGATCAGCGGAAAGTGGATTCAGAAGCGCCGTGCGTTCGATCAGCGGGACCGCGTCCTCGGGACGACCCCAACAGCGTGCGCATTGTACTTCAGCGGCAATTCCCGCCGCGCTCGAGCCTGCGCAACCTCGTAGAAACGTGGTACCGCAGCATTGTTGAAAGCCGATGTCTTCAGCCTGATACAGCAGATCGCGC
>DATMNV010000225.1:0-40950 GCA_035568535.1 Bradyrhizobium sp. | reverse complement strand
TCCGCTAATGAGAACGCACGCGCGCTGATATCCATGATGGCCCGGAGCAAATGCTCCAATCAGAGGCCGGATACATTGATGCAAGACCGCTCACCGCCAGCTCGGCGAAACCACTTGCAACGCACGGCCGGATCATACATTCGGGTCAATCTCGTCGATTTTGCGATGTCTGCTTTACCCTGCGCTATCCACGGTGCCAGACATTTTCGCATCTAATCGGGACAAGTCTACGCGTCGCCTTTGCGCTCGAATTGTAAATCATCCAGGTAACCAGGTGGCTCCGGATGATGGCATCGATCGACTCGAGGGCACGTGCCATCACCAAAGAGTCTGCATATCGACTGCACGAAACCGGCATGCAATCTGCTCTTGGGTTACGCTGAAGGGTTACGCTGCAGGGTTACGCTGACAGTGCACTTAACTCGTCATCCCGATACATTGAGGATTGAGAAACGCGCGGTCAGCGGATGCAACTCGACGGCTTGCATCGGGAGAACGGCAAGTTTCGGCGTCAATAGCCTATCGCGAAATGGCGCACCACGGTCGATGAAGATGGGCACTATTGCTTCGCCGTGGCGCTATGATGCATAGTCGATTACGCGCTCCAACCGACTCGGGTTGCGGGTACAGCGAAATCATTCATGTCTGCAGGCTCGACCAAACCGTCAGGTTCCAACCGGGATCGCAAGATTCGTCGCAAGCGGACGCCTCTGCCGCCACCGACAATACACGACCTGGTGCCGCAGGGCCCTCACCTGACTGATGTCTTTTCGAGGAATACGCGAACGCCTGCGCGCAAACCCGCCTTGTTCCAGTCAAAGAAGCGGAGAACTATCCCAACGAGAAAGACCCATACACAAACCGCGAAGGATCGTCCATGAACCGCCTGCGCTTCGGTATCTTTCTTGCACCCTTTCACAAACCCGGCATCAACCCGACGCTCGCGCTGCGAGGCGATCTCGAACTGATCCAATGGCTCGACCGCTGCGGCTATGATGAGGCCTGGCTCGGCGAGCACCATTCGGCTGGAACCGAGCTGTCGGCCTCACCCGAAATCATGATCGCCGCGGCCGCCGAGCGAACCCGTCACATCAAGCTCGGCACCGGCGTCATCAGCGTGTCCTATCACAATCCGCTGTGGGTGGCTGAACGCATCGTGCTGCTCGATCATCTGACTCAAGGGCGTGCGATGCTCGGTCTCGGTCCGGGCTCCCTGCCGACCGACGGCATCATGATCGGCTTGCAGCAGAGCCAGACCCGCGGGCTGCTGGAAGACGGGATGGGCATCATCACGAAGCTTCTCACCAGCGACGAGCCGGTCACGTTCAAGAACGATCGCTGGGATTTGCGCGACGCGCGGCTGCATCTGCGCCCCTACTCTAATCCGCTGTTCGACGTGGCGGTTGCGGCGGTCGCCTCTCCGACCGGCGCGAAGCTCGCCGGCCGGCATGGTGCCGGCATGCTCTCGGTAGGGGCCACCACCGCCGCCGGCTTCGACGCGCTGGCGCTGCACTGGGACGTGCTGACGACAGAAGCGAAGGCGCATGGCAAGTCCGCGGACCGCAGCAAGTGGCGGCTCGTCGGTTTGTGCCATATCGCAGAAACCAAGGAGCAGGCGTATCGCGACGTCGAGTACGGCATCGAGCACTGGTTCCGCTACTTCCAGCAGGTCGCAGCATTTCCGCAAATGGCTGTGGTCGGCAACTCGGTCAGCGAGATGATCGAGTTCATCAACGGCTCCGGCCTCGGCGCCATCGGCACGGCCGACGCCTGCGCCGCGCAGATCGAGCGGCTGTGGCAGCAGTCGAATGGCGGGTTCGGCGCGTATCTCTTGCTCGCGCACAACTGGGCCAATCCGGCTGCGACGCAGCGCTCGTACGAGCTAATCGCGCGCGAGGTGATGCCGCAATTCCAGGGCCACGCCCAAGCAACCCTCGATGCCGCGCGCCGTGCCAAGGATGTGCGTGAGAATCTTGCGGCGGCACAGGCCCAGGCCGTGGAGGACGCGAGAGCGCGCTACGGCGCGGAGGTCGCCAAGCGAGGCGGCTGAGGGGCGCGCATCTTCACGTCGACTGAGGAGCCAGCGCCGCCGCGGTCGCGCAGCAGAAGATCGGCGGCATAGCTGAGGCGACGAAGTGCGGCATTCTATCGCCGCCGGCAGGCCTCGGCGGCGAAATCGCACAAATCGTACAGTGGCGCGCCACGGCCGATGAAGATGGGCACTGCTGCTTCGCCGTGGCGCTATGATGCCGCAGCCCACCACGCGCTTCGACCGCCAAATTTGCGACGTCCCGCGATATTGCACTTCGCCTCATGCGCGGACGGCCATGCTGAGCAATCCAGGAATTGACGTGATGGGACCCGGGGCAGCGTCGCAACGATGCTTGTGTCACCGCTGCCCGACGTGGGAATGTGTGCTCCCCATCCCGGAGGCGAGGAAATGAGCAATTTTAAGCCGGACGGTCGGCGTACTGTGATCCCTAGGATCATCACTGACGATGTCGCCGGCTTGGTGCGATTCTTGAAAACCGTGTTCGGCGCTGGTGGCGAGCCCCAGTCCGCAACACCGACCGAGATGACGATGGGCGACTCGGTCGTGATGATCAGCGATGGCAGCGGCGCGCGCGAGGCAATGCCGGCCTTCCTTTATGTCTATGTCCAGAATGCGGACGAGACGTATGAGCGAGCAATTGCCGCAGGCGCTGAATCGATCGAGAAACCTGCAGACATGCCTTATGGCGACAGGCGGGCCACGGTCAAGGATTCATGGTCGAATATCTGGCAGATCGCGACATACCGCGAGCGCTGAATGCGCCCAATGGGCTCCGCCTCATCTTCGGAAGGCCCTACTACCGGCATCCGGCGGCTGTCGCAAAGCGCCGGTCGTGAAATCGTACAAAATCGAACGCTGGCGCGCCACGGCCGATGAAGTTGGGCACTATTCGTTCGCCGTGACACTGTGATGCTGCGGCCGACCAGCCGCGCCAACCGGTGATACTGCGACGGCCTGCGATCTTGCGCTGCTGCTCATGGGCAGGCGTCTCGCCAATATTGCAACGCGGTCCGCGTTACCCTTTGATCGCGGCTGCGCCGATCAATCCCCGGACTTACGTGATTAGAGGCGAGTCACTGCGGCGTTTGAAGCGCGCAGGAGCATAGCAAGAACAATTAGCGTTTCTGATCTTCCCACCGGCGTTTAGCCTCGAGCAAACGCTCGAGTTCGCGGTTCAGCGCTTCGATCCGTGCGGCCCGGCTACAACTGCGGCCCCCCGAAGCCGTAGCAGGAAGCGTGTCCCGACAACGGCCACATCAAGCGTTGTCAAAAAAGAGTGATTAGCGAAATCGCTCGCAGCCAAAAGCGAGGAATAGACGATCGGTCTAATTTATGGCTACCTCGGAAAACCGCGGTGATATCAGACTGCATTCTTTGATGGGCTCGGTCACTGCCGAGCGCCGACCGCCTGACCGGTTGATCAGGGGGCATCTTCGACAAACAACGACCGCCGACCCCTTCACGGTTGGCGGGCTCCAACATCAGAGGTCACACATGGTTCGCAATATCGCGCTTGGAATGACGATTACTATCGGAATGGCTCTGACCGCTCCGGTGGCCATGGCCCAACAAAAGCAACATGTCAGCTACAATACCCCGGCAACTCAGACGACATACACCCAACAACATGTAATCGATGTTGGCGATATTCCGGGACATCAAGCCCGACTGTTTGAAATTCGGCGGACCTATGGGAACGATGCCCCCACAATCAATGGGTCGAAGCTGAAAGAGCAGTGGACGCGCGGCATGTCGGACTATATCGACAACAATGGTCCGGCCATCATCTACAACGTCTGGATACTAGAGAATGGGGAGAAGTTTTTTGTCAGGACATCTCTGGTCGCCCAAAGCAGTGGAGACGGGAAGCTTACAAACATGACATCGGGCGTCATTACTGGAGGCACAGGTAGCCTCGCCAGAATTCGTGGCATCATTAGTAGCCATGGCCCGTCCGAGCCGAAGGCCGGCATCAATGCCAATCAGACCGACATCGACTATTGGATGGAGTGAGAAAGTCTTCGGGCGCGCTTCAGGGGAGCAGGTCAATCCAAACAGGCCCGTCACTTGGTGGTTTGCTCTCCTAGACGTTCGGTCTATTATAATCCGCATGAGCAAGACACTGCCCGTCCGCCGTCGCGGTCGACCGCCTAAAGAACTTGCGGGCTATAGTGCGACCCGTGACGCGCTAGTCCGTGCAGGTGTCGTAATGCTGACGGAGAAGGGCTATTCCGCGACGGGGATCGAGCAAGTCTTGCGTAGCGTCGACGTGCCGAAGGGA
This sequence comes from Bradyrhizobium sp., assembly GCA_035568535.1. GTDB lineage: Bacteria > Pseudomonadota > Alphaproteobacteria > Rhizobiales > Xanthobacteraceae > Bradyrhizobium. The sequence continues at coordinate 36,616 of DATMNV010000225.1, read as the reverse complement.
TCGTTCTACCACTACTTTCCGAGCAAAGAAGCATTTGGAGCGGTACTGATCGACAGCTACGCTACCTATTTTTCGCGGAAGCTTGACAGCTTCTTCCTGAGCGAGCAGCACCCCCCGCTCGAAAGGCTTAGGGGTTTTACCGACGATGCTGCGTCTGCCATGAAGCGCTTCCGTTATACGCGAGGCTGTTTGGTAGGCAATCTTGGCCAGGAGATGGGCGCACTTCCCCAATCTTTTCGCCAGCAACTATTCGATGTGTTCATCGACTGGCAGCAGCGCACAGCCAAGTGCTTGAGAAGTGCTCAAACTACGGGTGTGATCTCTTCCAGCCACGATTGCGACTGGCTTGCCGAATTCTTCTGGATCGGCTGGGAGGGCGCGGTCCTTCGCGCCAAACTCGAGCGCCGTTCCGAGCCGCTTCACTCCTTCTCGAAAGGTTTTTTCAAGCTCCTCAGTGAATGAAGCTTTTTTGCCTGGATATTGACGATCGGTCTAATAAAATTCACCGCCTTTGCGACGCTGATCCAGACAAGCCGGAGCCGCAAGATGAATACCTCCGTTACGACATCATCCGCGATCCAGACGATCCCCAACATGATTGGGGGTGGGCATGTCGCTGCCTCCGGCGGCAGGTCGCAGGATGTCTTCAACCCGGCGCTCGGCGTCGTTAGCGGTCGGGTAGGCCTCTCGACGGACCTCGACGTCGATGATGCCGTGACGTGGGCGTCGCAGTGCGGCGGCGACATCGAAAGCCATCGCCGCCACGCTGGGAGGATTCCAATGCCGTACCGCCCACATGGGCCCATGGTGGTGTTTCTGTTCTGCCTGCTCAGCCTTATCGCCATGGCGCGGCCCGCGAGCGCGGAAGTCACGCGGATCGAGTACACGTCGAAGCAGCCTTTCGGCACATTTCGCGCCGGCGACTATGTGATCTGGCAGGGCAAGATCCACGGCGACCTTGCGCCGCAAGAAGCCATTCCGGGGATCGACCAGGCCACGCGCAATGAACGCGGGCGCGTCGACTACTCCGCGAAGATCATTCTCATCATGCCGGCCGCTCCTCGCGCCGGCAACGGCGCATTGCTGGTGGACGTGCCCAACCGCGGGCAAGTCTGGGCCGAGGCGATCTACAATTCACCACGCGATGTGCGGTTCCTCCCGGGCACGCTGGAGCAGGGCACGGGCTTTCTCCAAGACTACGGCTTCACGGTCGCGGAGGTTTTTTGGGAGCTTGGACAGGGCGCGGACCTGCCTTCGTTCGCCGACGCCGACGGCAAGACACGCTTCGTCGAGGGGGTGGGCTTTGCGATCGTGCGCGACGCCGCGGATTTCCTCGCGCATGCAGCCTCCGACAAGGGTGGAACGCCCAACCCGCTCAAGGGAGCGATCAACCGCGTGCTCGCGAGCGGCAGGTCCCAGGATGGACGATTCCTGAAGACCTTTCTCCTGAACGGCTTCAACATGATGGGCAACCGGCGCGTCTTCGACGGCATGCATGTGTTCGTCTCGGCCGCCGGCCTTCTTCCGATCCTTCAGACGGGCCTTGGACCAATGTCGAGCGCCGAGGGGGCTCCCACATTCGACAAGCCGGATTTTCCCGGCGTGAATGACGGACCTCTCACGATCGGCGAGATCACGACCAAGGTCGAAGCGCGCGGCGAGGTCCCGCCGAAGATGCTGCTGGTCAGCTCCACCACGGACTACTATTCGCTGCGCGCTTCGCTTGGCCGCACCGGCGCGTCCGGAACCGCGGATCAGCCACTGCCCGCCAACGTGCGGATGTACGATATCGCGGGCGGCCCGCATATACCCGCCCCCAAGGCACCGGCCTGCACACTGACGCCGGGCCGCCTCGATTGGGCGCCGCTGTCGCGGGCCCTCCTGCTGCATCTTGATGCCTGGGTGGGCCGCGGTACCAAGCCGCCCGCGAGTGAACTGATGCCACTCGAGCCTGCGAGCGGCGAGCCACCCGCGCTGCGCGCCCCGACCCGGCTTTCCGCCGCCGTGATCCAGGTGCCGAAGCGCGATCAGGACGGCAACGCGCTGGGCGGCGTGCGGCTGCCGGATCTCGCGGTGCCGACCGGCACCAACGGCGGGCAGAACCAACCGCAGACGTTCACCTGCATGCTGGTCGGATCCTTCTCGCCATTCGCGGCGACGAAGGCGGAACGAGAACACAGCGGCGACGCCCGCCCATCGATCGAGGAGCGTTATCAGGGCCGCGATAATTACGTGAACCGGATCCGGATTGCTGCGCAGGACCTCGTGGCGCGCGGGTTCATGCTGCCGGAAGACGCGGCGGTGATTATTCAGGAAGCCGCGTCGAGCAACCTGTTCGCGCCCGCGTCCGCGAATGCCGAACCACGTTGAGGGTCGCTCGACCGCATGGGCGACGCCGACCGGCCTCACAACGTTGACGCGGGTCGAAAAACGAAATTGCGGCGCACGCTCGGCGCTGCTGAAAGCGCAAAAACGGCGGGTTTTGGCGTGCCCAGTCCTGTACCGAAATGGCGCGCGCGACACGGTTCGAACATGTGACCTCCACCTTCGAAGGGCAGCGCGGGCCGGGGTTGAAAGACCTTTGCCGATCGCGAGAAAGCACGACGAGAGTGAGTTGCGATGGAGACGCCGAAATCGACCCTGCTGGTGCCGAATCGCGCTCAAAAGTCCGGTAGCTGGACTCCGCGGCTTACCCTTTGTCCGGCCCGGGGACATGGGAGGCCGTGCGAAGGACATGGGTGACGCTTCGCGTCTCGCTTCCAATTCACATGTCAAAATAGCCCTACCGTCATTGCGAGCCAACGGGTCCGCGCGAAGCGCGGCCCGATGACAGGCTCCGCGAAAGCGATCCAGACTATCGGAGCCGGGCAACTATTTCGCAAAAGTTACGAACACTGCCGTGTGCAGATCATTCGGTCAGCACCGCTGACAAATTGGCAAGTCCTTGATTGATCCAGATCAACAGCCGCCGGCCGTGACGCGCGTCGAGTCTCCCAAAGGCAGGGATTCGTTTCGGTAGGGAGAAATGCAATGATCAGATGGATTGTTGTGGCGGTGGCCTTGGTGTTGGCGTCGTCGGTTCAGGCCATGCCGCTTGCCCCTCTTCAAATGCCGGATGATGTGGTCATCAAGGTCAGGGAGGCTTGTGGAGCGGGCATGCATCGAGTGAATGGCGTGTGCATCAGAACGGCCGCCCGCCGTGGCGCAAGCAGGTGTGCCAGGGGAGTGACGTGCTAGGCCGGAGCGAGGTCAGCTCCGTTCTGAAGCAGACCTCTGCTCCATGTTCCAGAGCGCACGGCAGTGACTATGCAATCATCGTGGCGGAGCATTCTCCGCCCATTGTGATGAGCAGCAATTCAAAATCGAGAGAGCCGAAGTATCAACGAGCTGTTAACCAAGTTGGTTTATCTGGAGAGTTGGGCATTCGGGGCGCGTGTGTGTGCTGGCCTTACGGGCCAGCCGGTAGTGTAGGCGTGGACCCATGGCCTTTGACCCGGAAGAGTTCGTCACCCTGACAGATCACGGCTCGATGAAACTGCGCGCGGCAGTTTCGCGCGCGATGACGTTGCTGCCCAGGGAACGCAAGCGGACCACGATCGTCCGCGAGGGTGAACCCGCGATCCTGAATTTCGAGCAGATCAAGAACCTCGCGGCGCAGTGGGACGAACGGCTCGTGCCAATCGACTAGCTTCGCTGTGCTGGTTTCAATCGGGCCGCGCCCCCCCAAAGGCGGCCCGTGCACGGCCCCGCCAGCCCCCACTGAGCTCACACAATGGCGGGGCCGTGCTTTCTTATCCTTTCACACCGTGCTCTTCCCTTCGGCGCGCCTGAACCGATAGAGTTGATTGCTCAGGATGAACGGCGGTGGCAATGATCGGCAGCTCGGTGCGATTTGGTACGTGGTAGTCACTCTGCCAGAGTAGCAATGAGCCACGGTGGGACAATCGCTACTGCGGCGAGCAGGTAGTGTTTGGTGACGGCGGTGCGCCTATATGAGCCCCGCCGATGCTCTCGTGAGCGGCTCGATGAGCGACTTCGCCGAGAATGGCTTGGTGAGATAGGCGAGACATCCGGATTGAAGCGCAGCCATCCGGTCGGCTGGGTTGTCGTTCCCGGTGATGTAGATGACCGGCACGGAAATCCCAGCAGCCTTGAGACAACGCCTCAACTCGATGCCCGACCCATCGTTCAGGTTGATGTCGAGAATGACGCAAAGCGCATTTTCGAAATCGCCCTGGTTCTGAAAAGCCTCGGCAGATGCAAAGAGGACGCTGTCGTACCCGTGTTGCCGTAGCAGCCTCTTTACTCCCCTCAGCATTCCAGGGTCGTCATCAACGACAAAGACGAGTTTTCCATTTGGCAAGAATGATGTCCTTGGGCCGTTCGCCACGCAGCTTCAAGGACTGCTATGGATTGCAAATAATGCGAACCAGTTGAGCCTCTCGAGGCCGGTGGTTTCAGCATCCCAAGGTCCTTTTGGTATGCCTCGCACGAGGCATTTCCTATTGTCCCATGGGACAATAGGAGTTCGAAAGCTGTTGAATGAATTGGCCTCGGCGCGATGACTGCGACAAAGCAGGCAATCATTTCGCAGTAAGTACGAAGGGGCGATCAGGCGAGGCATAGCAAACGCGCCGCTGGCAGGAGGCGTTGGCACCGCGCAAAAGACCTCGCTACATTGACCTAAATCAAGCCGCTCGAACTGCAAGCCGCCTCGATTATCCGCTGCCCCATTGCAGTGGGTGGAGGTTTCGATGCCGGACGATCCAACTGATGTCATCAAGGCCGCCATTCGTTCGGCTTTCGTGATGTACCCGAAAGAAGACGATCCGGATTGGAGAAGCCCCAGTTGGATCAAGCCCGACGAATGCGCGCATCTTGTCAGCGTGGTGCTCCGTGAGCTGGAAGCCAACGGCTTTCAGATCGTGAAGAAGACAACAATTTGATAGCCGGTCTGATTAGCCATGGAGGTGTGCGAAGCGGTGCCGCCCAGGATTGTCCGACCTCACTGTCGATGATGCGGCTTTTGTTTTGGATGGGCCGTTCCGGTGATCTGCCGATAGCGTGCGGCGTCTGATTGCACGCGCGCTTGGCCGGCGGCGACATCCGACTGTCCGCGTGAGAGGCGACTGAGGCCGACGTAGCAATCAGTGCGCGTCGGACCGGGGGGCATGGTGTCGCAGTCCATCTGCGCGCTCACGGCGCCGGGAAAGCCCGCCAGCAATATTGCGACGACACCCGCGTTCCAATGTGTCATGCCGCCTCCTTGTCGGCGCGCGTTGAGCGCAGCAAAAGGCCCCGGACGATGCCGGGGCCAGTTAGCCTGTGAGGCCCGGGAGAAAAGTCAGTAGCGTGCCGCGACCGGGGCGCCCCAGTTGCCCCAGTTGAAGTGGTAGTTGATGCGCGCGGTGACCAGGTCGACGTCCTGACGGATCGAATCGGTGCGGAATACGGCGCCGGCCGGGATACCAGCCAAAACACCCGCCGACGTGGCGGTGATGCTGCGGCGATCCATGAAAAGGTGATCGTACTCGATCGCGACCGACCAATTCGGTGCGAACCCGTATTCGACGCCCGTTCCGACGGCACCACCCCAGCGCGTTTCGTTCGCCGAATCGAACAACGCGCCTGTGGCGGTCACCGTACCTCGGTATTTGTCATCGGTCACAGCCGCGCCGCCCTTCACATACCAAAGGACGTTGTTCCAGGCATAGCCGACTTGGCCGGTGAACAAGCCGAATGCTTCGATCTTGGAATGGTTAGTCCAGGCGGGAATGAAAAGGCTAACATTGGATCCCGTCAAATCAGCCCAGTCGCCTTGCGCTTCCAGACCGAACACCCAGCCGGCGGTCTGCCAACGGTATCCAATCTGACCGCCAGCCACACCGCCGCTTGCATCGTGACAACCTTCACGGAAGGAGGCGATAGGTGCACGGAAGCTCGTGACATCCCAGCATTTGTGGCTCCAGCCGCCGCCGCCGTTGGCGCCGATGTAGAAGCCGCTCCAGTTGTAGATCACAGGAAGCGGCGCAGGTGGCGGTGCCTTTACGGCCATGTCGGCTGCTAACGCGGGAGCGGTAGCTCCCAATGCCGCCAACCCAACGAGGCCCATCCAGAATTTCTTCATTGTCGTCCCCTCTTGTCGGTCCCTAATCCGGTGCACAGCCTAACGCCGACTCAGCCGCGCGCCCGTAACCTGAAGGCAACAGGCGGTTTTTCAACTATGGCGTGAGGATGGCACTGTGCATCATTTTGGGCATAACGTGCCGGAGCTGAGTTCCTGCGGGAGGGTTTCAAGAATAGGGGGCACCGTGAGTGGCGCGAGATGTGCGCGGGCTAGTTTTGCGCGCTCTGCACGGTGACAACCGTCGCGCCTTTCAGGCAACGGCGAGCCGACTCGATCTCTGCCTCCGTCGCGCCCTTGCTGCGCGCCCACATTTCCGCGGCGGCGGCGCTATACTTCGTGACATAGTACCGAACCGCAGAGCATGACATTCGACGGAGCACGCCCTGCTCCGCGGCACAGGCGTTGGACGCCGAAGCCAGCAACACCACCAAAACAAAAAATCCGCGCAATCGCATGCCTGGCAACCTTCTTGATGTCGGGAATTGGCGCATCCAGGCGCAACGCAACCGTCCCTTTGGCGACCTGTGATCCGGGTCCAAACGGCATGCTGAACGACAAGGAAGCCCGTAGCGAAAACTTCGGCAGCATCGTCGACATCCTGGCTTGGCACGAGGTCGCGGTCTTGGCCCCAAAAGACAATCGGTTGGCTCACGACGACAAGGCTTCACGGCAGGATTGCAAGTCGAGACAGGCCAGCCAATGCCGGCGGCACCGGCCTGAACAGGCATCGACAGCCCTTGATGGCTTCGCCGCTGCGCGCCTATGGTGCCTTCGTTCCGGCACGGACGAGAGAAGCAGAGGACGATGCGCAGCCATTTCGAGACGATCGCGGCCGAGCGGCGTGACAACGGCATCTTGCTGATCACGCTGAACCGGCCGGAGGCGGCCAATGCCCTGAACACGCAGATGGGGCTCGACCTCGTGGAGTTGTTCGAGCACCTTTCGATCGACCTCGAAGGTCTCCGCATCGCCATCCTCACGGGCGCAGGATCGAAAGCGTTTTGCGCGGGCGGCGATCTCAAGCAGCGCAACGGTATGACGGACGAAGCCTGGCAGGCGCAGCACCTCATTTTCGAGCGCATGCTGCGGGCGATCCTGGCCTGTCCGATCCCGGTGATCGCCGCGGTCAACGGCGCGGCCTATGGCGGCGGCTGCGAGATCGCCTCCGCAGCCGACTTCATCTACGCCTCGGACAACGCGCGCTTTGCGCTGACGGAAGTGACGCTCGGCATCATGCCCGGCGCCGGCGGCACGCAGAACCTGCCGCGTGCCATGGGCGAGCGCCGGGCGAAGGAGCTGATCCTGTCCGGCCTGCCGTTCACCGCCGCCGAGGCGGAAGCATGGGGCCTGGTCAATCGCGTGCTGCCCGAGGGCGAACTGATGAAGGCGGCCTTTGCCATCGCCGAGCGGATCGCCGGCAATGGACCGATTTCCGTGCGGCAGGCCAAGCAGGCGATCCATCGCGGCCTGCAGATGTCGCTCGCCGACGGGCTCACCTTCGAGATCGAAGCCTATAATCGCCTGGTGCCGACCGAAGACCGCCGTGAAGGCGTGCGCGCCTTCAACGAGCGCCGCAAGCCGGACTTCAAGGGACGATGAGTCCAGGATTGTTTCGCCTGATGCCGCGCCGCGGAAAATACCAGCCGCGTTCTACCAAATGAGGCCCGGCGCGCCGAGATTATCGTCGCCCTTTTCCTTGCCGGTCCTGCCTGGGCGGTATTGAATATCTGCGGAGCCGCAAAGCGCTCCCAACAACAATAATCGATACCTTCAAGCATCAAGCGCGGTCGGCGCCCCCGGTTAATGGCGGACCGCAACAATCACTGGAGGGAGGAAGGCATGGGCCGGAGAAAGCTGGCATTTCTTGCCGTGATGTTGTCGTTGGCTGCGGCGCCCGCGGCCGCACAGGTAAAAATCGGCGTGCTCAGCGACATGAATTCGCTTTACGCCGATATCACCGGAAAGGGCACCGGTGTTGCGGCACGTATGGCGGTCGAAGATTTTGGTCCGGTCCTCGGAAAGCCGGTCGAAATCGTAACCGCCGACCATCAGAACAAGGCGGATGTCGCTACCAACATCGCGCGCAACTGGTACGACAACGAAGGCGTCGACATGATCACCGACGGCGGTTCTTCGGCCGTCGCGCTCGCGGTCGAGGAAGTTTCCCGCCAAAAGCAGAAGCTCGTGCTGTTCAACGGACCTGCCAGCTCGGACATCACGGGCAAGAACTGCTCGCCCTATGCCGCGCACTGGAATTACGACACTTACGCGCTATCGCACGTCACCGGCTCGGCCATCGTGAAGGCCGGTGGCAAGTCGTGGTATTTCATCGGCGCCGATTATGCCTTCGGACATGCGCTGGAGCGCGACACCGCCCAGGTCGTCGAGGCCGAAGGCGGCAAGGTTCTCGGTGCGGTCTACGCCCCGATCAACACATCCGATTTTTCGTCGTTCCTGTTGCAGGCACAGGCATCGAAGGCCGATATCGTCGGTCTTGCCAATGCCGGTGGCGACACGACGAATTCGATCAAGCAGGGGGCTGAATTCGGTATCACCCAGGGCGGTCAGAAATTCGCAGCGCTATTGATGTTCATCACCGACGTGCACGCGCTCGGCCTCAAGACCGCGCAGGGACTTCAATTCACAACGGCCTTCTACTGGGACCAAAATGATGAAACGCGCGCATTTTCCCAGCGTTTCATCAAGGAGGTCGGTCATATGCCGACCATGGTCCAGGCGGGCGTGTACAGCGCGACGATGCATTACCTGAAGGCGGTCAAGGCGCTTGGCAGCAAGGAGCCGCTCAAGGTGATGTAGAAGATGCGCGAAACCCCAATCAACGACTTCATGACCCATAATGGCCAGCTGCGCATCGACGGCCGCGTTCTGCGCGACATGTATCTCGTGCAGGTGAAGAAGCCCGAGGAGACGAAGGGACCGTGGGATTACGTCAGGATCATCCAGACCGTGCCCGGCGACAAGGCCTATCGGCCGCTGGAGGCCGGCGGCTGCCCACTCGTCGACGCCGCCAAGAAGGACGTCTCCCAGGCGAAGTAACCTTCGCGAGCCGGACTTCAAGGGCACGATTCGCGAGGCGCCTGCCTCAGTCGTCGATGTCGCGCCGACGATCCTGGCGCATCTTGGTCTGCCCTGGGCGGATGTCGACGGCAAGCCGCTGCAAAGATGGCGCTGAACGCCAGAGCGCGATGGATTGCGTTGGAAGCGGCCGTCCTTCTCCCCGCAAGCGGGTCGAGGTGCAAAGCGAGCCTGCTGCTCGATTCGATGTAACGTTATCTTGCTCTAATGATACGTCGCGACGATGTCGGACACGGCGCGCTCGAGCTGTTGGGCGGTGGCGCATTGGCGCACCACGTTGCAGAAGGTCTGATAGCGCGGCATCTCGGAATCGCCAAAGCCCCAGGTCAGGCGTCCTTCGGGGTTGAGCCACACCACCCGCTTTGACCGCTCCGCAATGCGCCGCAGGATATCGGCGCGGGGATCGAGATTGTTGCTGCGCGCATCGCCCAGCACGATCACGGTGGTCTGCGGCGTCACGCTCTCCATCCATTGCTGCTCGAAGTCGGCAAACGAGCTGCCATAGTCGGACGAGCCGAAGCCGACTTTTGACATGATGTCCCGCATCGCCTCTTCCGCGCTCTTGGCTTCGAGGATGTCGCTGACCTCGATCAGATGTCCTGAAAAGGCAAAGGAGCGGACGTCGGACACGACCTCATGCAGGCTGTGGATCAAGAGCAGGAAGAAATCCGACACCCGCGCCACCGAGCCCGAGACGTCGCAGAGTGCTACGATCTTGGGCTTGCTGCGATGCTTGCGCTTCCAGGCGGTGAGAAAGGGAACGCTGCCCCAGGCGGCATTCCGGCGCAGCGTGCGGCGCACGTCGAGATGGCCGCGCCGCTGCCGCTTGCGCGGCTTGGAGAACCGCTCGCGCAGGCGCCGCGCCATCTGGCGGATCAGCGCGCGCATCTGCTCGATCTGCCGTGGTTCGATTCTTGCCAGCGGCGCGTTGCGCAAAATTTCGTTGCGCAGGTTTTCCGCTTCCTCGCGACCGTAAAGCAGCAGCGCCTGCGCGACGCGGTCGCGGACCATTTCGCGCAGGCCATCGGTCGCATTCGTGAGGCGTTCGGCGAGCGCCGGGTTGGTCGCGGTCAGCGCATCGAGATCGTCGTTGAGGCGCTGGATGCCCATCTGCTGCAGCACGCGGCTCGAAAACAGGCCGCGCTGGGTGAAATAGCGGATGTCAGTCAGGCCGGCGGCGCTGGCGGCATTCGCAATCGCGGCAGCGATCTCGGTCTGGTCCTGCGACAAGAGCATTTGCGCCAGCGGACCGAGATTTTGCGACTGGCCGCCTCCGCCCGGCGCTTGCTGATTTTCCGCCGCCTGATTTTCGTTGGCAGCGTTGTCTTCCTTCGAATCGCCATTCTGCGACGGCTCCGGCTGCGAAAAGAACAGATCAAAACACGCGCCCAGCGCCTTCTTCTCGTCCTCGCTCTTGGCCAGCGTCAGGAGCAACGTGTCGCGCAGGATGCTGCGCTCTTCAAAACCGACTTTTGAAACCCCCCGCATCGCATCGATGCTTTCGGCCGGAGAGACATGCACTCCCGCTCCCCGCGCGGCGCGAAAGAAGCGATGCAGGTTGTCTCTCATGGCGCTTCCTGATTGAGCATGATCCTTTCGGAAAACCGCTGCACGCTTTTCCGGATCATGCTCTAGCCGAAGGCGTTTTGCCGGGAGGCGTTGGCGACGAAGGTGGTGACATGCGGCAGGGCCGCCTCGACGTCGGATTCGTATTTCAGGAGCACGTTGAGTGTATCCCTGACCATCTCATGGCCGAGCTCGGAAGCCTGCAGCAGCACCAGGACGCGCGCCCAGTCGATGGTCTCGCTCACCGAGGGCTGCTTCTTCAGGTCGAGCGTGCGGATCGAGTGAATGAAGCTGACGAGCTGCTTGCGCAGGATTTGCGAGATGCCGGGGACGCGGCTCTCGACAATGCGCTCCTCGAGCTTCTGCTCGGGAAAGCCGATATGCAGATGCAGGCAGCGCCGCTTCAGCGCGTCGCCGAGATTGCGCTCGCTATTGGAAGTCAGGATCACCGTCGGCGGCACAACGGCAGAGATGGTGCCGAGCTCGGGGATGCTGACCTGGAAATCGCTGAGGATTTCCAAAAGCAGCGACTCAAACTCGGCGTCGGATTTGTCGATCTCGTCGATCAGGAGCACGCAGCCCTTGGGCTGCTCCAGCGCCTGCAAGAGCGGCCGCGGCTCGACGAATTCCTTGGAGAAGAACACGTCGCCGAAATCATGCAGCTGGCCGAGCGCGGCATGCAGCGTTTCCGCGCCGCCCAGCACCTCGCCTAGCTTGTCCTTCAGGATCTGGGTGTAGAGCAGCTGCTTGGCGTATTTCCATTCGTAGAGCGCCTTGGCCTCGTCCAGACCCTCGTAGCATTGCAGGCGGATCATCTTCAGGCCGCGCCAGCCGGCGATCGCTTTCGCAAGCTCGGTCTTGCCGACGCCTGCCGGCCCCTCGACCAGGATCGGCTTTGCGATCTGCTCCGACAGATAGACCGCGGTCGCGATCTGGCGGCTCGCGATATAGCCCTGGGAAGCAAGGCCGCTCTCGACCGCTTCGATGGAGTCCAAAGGGCGGGGTTCAGGCACGGATTTCCGCTCCGGTATCTTGTTGTTTATGCTTGACGTCTCCCAAAACGAGGCGCCCTTTTGCGATAGGGACATTACCTGCGAAAGTCCATAGGCGCCGGGGCGTCCTGAGCGGTCCGGCGAGCCTCGGGGGAGGCGTCCAAAAGGTCGATCTCGGACGCTGTTTTAGGCAAAGCGTTGCGCTTCCGTCACAGCCCGGAAATCAGCGCGCTGATATGGTTCCTCCGGTAGGGGTGCTTGGGGCGTCGCACAATGAAAAAAATTCTCTCGATCGCGGCTGCCTTGGTGGGCTTTACGACCGCGGCCTCCGCCGCGGATTTCCCGGTTATGCCGGCCAAGGCGGCGCTGCCGGTGCCCGTCATCTTCTCCTGGACCGGCTGCTACATCGGCGTCGAGGGCGGCGGCAATTGGGGCCGGAGCGAGCAGGTCGCGCGGTCGGGTGCTTTCGCCGGTTCGACCATCACAGGCAAGTTCGATCTGAACGGTGGGATCGCCGGCGGCACAGTGGGCTGCAACGTTCAGCTCAGCAATTTCGTCATCGGCGCCGAAAACGATTTCTCCTGGACCAACAAGCGCGGCAGCGTCAACGACTTGCTGCCGTTCAACACGGCGACCGTCAGCGAGACACGCGAGAAGTGGATCGATACTTTCCGCGGCCGCTTCGGCTACGCGGTCGATCGCTTCATGGTCTACGGCACCGCCGGTGTAGCTTTCGCGGGCACCGAGGCTCGGGTCTCCAATCCTGCGTTGTTTGGCACCGTGGTCGACAGCAAGGACCGGACCGGCTGGGTCGCTGGCGTCGGCGGCGAGTGGGCCGCCTGGAGTGGTCCGTGGGGCGACCTCACGTTCAAGCTCGAATATCTGCATGCCGGCTTCGACTCCAAGCAATATGTCAATCCGCCAGTCACGATCGGCGGCGCGACCATCGTGACCCGCGACGTTCATCTGAGCGACGACATGGTCCGCGCCGGCATGAACGTGAAGTTCAACTGGGGCGGCCCGGTGGTCGCGCGGTATTGATCCGATCGGCCGATCGGTCGCCATTGAGGGCCCTGCGGGGCCCTTTTTGCTGCGGTTGGTGGCGCCGGAGTTACGACATTTTTCTTACATGTGACGCGGCTAACACTTGAGTCTTGGGGCACGTTCCGAACCGGAGGCCAACACGATGAAGCAAGTTGTGACGGTTGGACTTACCGTGCTTGCCGGGGCAGCCCTGATCGAGACGGCCTTGATCCCCGGTCTTCTGATCGGCGGCGCCGCGATGCTGGCGCCGAGATATCTGCCAAACGTGTTTCCGGGACTGGCGCGCCGAAAGAAGCCGCGCACCGCCGCGCGCCGGTCGGGCGCTCCGGCCGGCAGCCTGGTGCTGGCGACAGCACCGGCCGCGGTGCTGCCCAAATTCGCGGTGGGACAGGCGATCGCCAAGACCATCACCTATCGCATCATCGTCACCACGCTCGATTTCAGCACGAACTACATCGTCATCGGCGAGCTTGCGACCGCCGCGGGGCTCTCCACCTTCAACCTGGTTGCCGGTCCCTTATTCTACTTCGCCCATGAGGCCGTCTGGAACTATCTCGGTCATCCCGAGTCCAGGGCCGAGGTGCCGCAGCTCGCGCCTTCAGAAGAAAATGCGCAGCAGGTCGGCATTGCCGGGTTCACGATCAGCCGCGCGCTGGCCAAGACCATCACCTTCCGCACCATCGCCACCGTCATGGACTTTACGACCAACTATGTCGTGGTCGGCAATTTCGCGCAGGCTGTGCTCCTCTCGGCCACGGGCTTCGTGCTCGGACCCTTCGTCTACTACGGCCACGAAAAGGCCTGGGAGTATTTTGGCGAGCGCGCCGCCGATGCCGCGGCTGAGCCGAAACTCCTGCCGGCGCCGGCGTAGCGGCAGGACGCGGGTCAAAACTCCAGCGGGGCGTTGTCGACCACTTCCTTCATCACGAAGAAGGTTCGCGTCTGGCGCACGCCCGGAAGGCGGATGAGCTGTTCGCCGTGGATGCGATTGAAATCCTCCATGTCGCCGACGCGGATCTTGAGGAAGTAGTCGAAGTCGCCGGCCACCAGGTGGCAGTCGAGCACGAATTTCAGTTTCGCCGCGGCCTGCTCGAAGGCCGCAAAGCTCTCCGGTGTTGAGCGGTCGAGCACCACGCCGACCATCACCAGCGCGCCCTTGCCGACCCTGCGCGGAGCCACCATCGCCCGCACCTGCTTGATAAATCCCTCATCGAACAGGCGCTGGGTTCGCCGATGGCACGTCGCGGCACTGACCCCGACCTTGTCGGCCAACTCGGCATTGGCGAGCCGTCCGTTCGTCTGCAGCAACCGCAATATCTTGATGTCGATGCGATCGAGCCGCTCGTCCATGAAAGAATCTTTCGAAAAGATGCTGGTTTATGGAAACAAGCATAGCAGATATGACAGAATGTGCAATCATCGCACGAAATCGGCCATTCAATTAGAAAGCACCTTTTGCGGCAATGATGATACGGATATCGCGCTGTCGGACCAATGTGCGAGATCAGATCATGCTGGAAAAATTCGAGCGCTATCCGCTCACCTTCGGGCCCACGTCCATCGAGAAGCTGCCGCGCCTCTCCGCGCATCTCGGCGGCAAGGTCGAGATCTATGCCAAGCGCGAGGACTGCAATTCGGGGCTTGCCTTCGGCGGCAACAAGCTGCGCAAACTCGAATACATCATTCCCGATGCGCTCGCCTCCAATGCCGATACGCTGGTGTCGATCGGCGGCGTGCAGTCCAACCACACCCGCATGGTCGCCGCCGTCGCGGCCAAGATCGGCATGAAGTGCCGCCTGGTGCAGGAAAGCTGGGTGCCGCACGAAGACGCCGTCTATGACCGTGTCGGCAACATCCTGCTCAGCCGCATCATGGGCGCCGATGTCCGCCTGGTCGACGAAGGTTTTGACATCGGCATCCGCCAAAGCTGGGAGCAGGCGATCGAGGAGGTGAAGGCCGCCGGCGGCAAGCCCTATGCGATCCCTGCCGGTGCCTCCGTGCACAAATATGGCGGGCTCGGCTATGTCGGCTTTGCCGAAGAGGTGCGCGCGCAGGAGAAGGCGCTCGGCTTCGCGTTCGACTACATCATCGTCTGCACCGTCACCGGCTCGACCCACGCCGGCATGCTGGTCGGCTTCGCCAAGGATGGCCGCGAGCGCAGGGTGATCGGTATCGACGCGTCCTTTACGCCTGATCCGACCAAGGCGCAGGTGCTCTCGATCGCGCAGAACACGGCGAAGCTGGTCGAGTTGGGCCGCGAGATCGTCGAGGACGATGTCGTGCTGATCGAGGATTACGCGTATCCGGCCTATGGCGTGCCGTCGGACGAAACCAAGGACGCCATCCGGCTGTGCGCGCGGCTGGAGGGCATGATCACCGATCCCGTCTACGAGGGGAAATCGATGCAGGGTCTGATCGACCTCGTGCACAGGGGGTATTTTCCCGCGGGGTCGAAGGTGCTCTACGCCCATCTCGGCGGTGCGCCGGCGATCAACGGCTATGCCTATGCGTTCCGGAATGGGTAATGCCGCAACGGAAAGTGGATTTCTTCCGTCGACCTTGAGGCGCCGATTTTCGGAACCTGCCACTTGTTCTATCCTGTCCGAAGTCGAGCCTTGGCCTCGGCGGGCGCGGGAGGGCGGCATGAGGAAGGAAGAAGCGGAAGCCAAACTCGAATGCGGCGACCTGGGGCCGATCGAGGACCATCTGGAAGCCGTCGCGACCGAATGGCGTTTGCCCGGATACGCCATCGGGATGTGCCTCCTCAGAATGGAAGAGGCCGCACCAGCCCTGCGCGCAGTGCTTGCAAGGGCCGCAGACGGCGAAGCGCTGTCTGAGGATGAGACCACGCTGCTCTTTCGCGGTATCTATATTCTGGGCGGCGCTCGCGATACGGAGGCCTGCCAGGCCCTGCTGCGCCTGTTGCGCAGGCCCGGAGACGAACACGGCCATCTGCTTGGCAACGCCGTCACGGAGGGCATGGCGCGCATCGTCGCGGGCGTTTTTGATGGTGACGTCGACGCCCTGTTCGGCCTGATCGTCGACCGCTCCGTCGATCAGTTCGTCCGCGAGCAGTTGCTGGACGCGGCAGCCTTCTTGACCTGGAAGGAAGTCATCGCTCGCGATCGGATGCGAGGCCTTCTTCAGAGATTCTACGAGGAGAGACTGGCCGATGATGAGGACGAGGCGTGGGTCGGCTGGCTGAAGGCGATCGCCCTGCTTGGTCTGCGCGACATGGCTCCGTTGGTGTATCGCTCCCTGGAAGAAGGCCGGGCGCCGGACTGGGTGATCAACCGCCGCAACTTCGATGAGATGCTTGCCGAGGCCGAGCAACGGCCGGACGATGCCACTCGCTTCGAGGAGTTTCGAATCGGCTATATCGAGGATGTGGTCGCAGCGCTCGAATGGAGCGACCGCCCGGAGCCTGGCGAGGAGAGCGACGCCTTCGATGAGGATCCTTTTGATAGCGGCGGCCTGGATACCCTCTGGACCTCCACAGAACCGGTCAGGAATCCCTGGCGTCATGTCGGCCGCAATGATCCATGTCCGTGCGGCAGCGGCAAGAAGGCAAAGAAGTGTTGCCTGGCAAACAACGGCTGACCGTTAGGCCTCGCCCCGCGCCTTGACCAGCCGTAGCAACTCCTCGCCATAATGCTCGAGCTTCTTGTCGCCGATCCCCGGCACGCCTCGGAGCTCGTCGAGCGTCGTCGGCCAGGCGCGCACGATGCCGTCGATGGTCGCATCGTGCAGCACGACATAGGCCGGCACGCCGCGCTCGCGCGCGACGTCGGAGCGCCAGGCCCGCAGGCGCGTGCGTAATTCGGGATCGACATCGCCCGCCTGGCCCGCAGAAGCCGGGGCAAGATTGCCGCGGCGCGATTTGGCGCGGCTGGCGCGGGTGCGCGTGCCAGGGGCCTCCTCGCGCAGCATCACCTCGGTCTCGCCCTTCAGCACGCCGCGCGCGCTCTCGGTCAGTTTCAACGCGCCGAAAGCCTCGCTGTCGGAGCGGAGGTGGCCCATGGCAATCAGCTGCCGGATCACCGTGCGCCATTGCTTTTCGTTGAGTTCGCGGCCGATGCCGAAAACCGAGAGCTTGTCGTGTCCGAATTGCGTCACGCGCTCGGTCAGGCGGCCGATAAGCACGTCGATCAAATGCATCGCGCCGAAGCGCTGCCCGGTGCGATAGCTGCAGGACAACAGTTTCTGCGCGATGATCTTGCCGTCGCGCATGCGCGGGGGCGACAGGCAGTTGTCGCAATTGGCGCAGGTGACGGCGCCAAATGTCTCGCCGAAATAGCCGAGCAGGCGGTCGCGCCGGCAGTGCGCGGTTTCGGCGAGCCCGACCAGAGCGTCCAGCTTGCCGGTCGACACGCGCTTGAAGGTGTCGGAAGCTTCCGATTCCTCGATCATGCGGCGCTGCTGCACGATGTCGGAGAGGCCGTAGGCCATCCAGGCAGTGGACGGATTGCCGTCGCGCCCCGCGCGTCCCGTCTCCTGGTAATAGGCCTCGATGCTCTTCGGCAGATCGAGATGCGCGACGAATCGCACGTCGGGCTTGTCGATGCCCATGCCAAACGCGATCGTCGCCACGATGACGATGCCGTCCTCGTTGATGAAGCGATCCTGATGACGGGCGCGGACGCTTGCTTCGAGCCCCGCGTGATAGGGCAGGGCAGCAATCCCGGCTTCGCTGAGGGCGACGGCGGTATCTTCGACCTTGGCGCGCGACAGGCAATAAACGATCCCGGCCTCGCCGGCATAGCGCTCGGCGATGAACTCCTTGAGCTGCGCCACCGAATTACGCTTGTCGACGATCTCATAGCGGATGTTCGGCCGATCAAAACTCGAGACGAATTGCGGCGCGTCGGCAAGTTGCAGGCGCTCGACGATCTCCTTCCGCGTCAGTGCGTCCGCGGTCGCGGTCAGCGCAATTCGGGGAATACCGGGAAACCGCTCGGCGATCACCGACAGCGCGACATATTCGGGACGGAAGTCGTGGCCCCATTGCGAGACACAATGCGCCTCGTCGATGGCAAACAACGAGATCTTGGCTTGCGCCAACAGCGACAGGCAGCGCGGCGTGACCAGCCGCTCGGGCGCGACATAGAGCAGGTCGAGATCGCCCGCGATCAGGCGCCGCTCGACTTCGGACGCCTCCTGCGGCGTCAGCGTCGAGTTCAGCGCCGCGGCGTTGACGCCAGCCTCGAGCAGGCCCGCGACCTGGTCGCGCATCAACGCGATCAGCGGCGAGACGACGATGCCGCAGCCCTCGCGCAGCAGCGCCGGCAATTGATAGCACAGCGACTTGCCGCCGCCGGTCGGCATCAGCACCAGGCAATTGCCGCCCCTGGCGACATGATCGATGATTTCCTCCTGCGCGCCGCGGAAGGCGGGCAGGCCGAACACAGAGTTGAGCAGGGAGAGCGCGTCGGGCGTGTCGGCTCCGGCCTTTGGAGTGGTCGCGCTGGCGGGAACGGACATTGATGGGCGGGGTCTGTAAAGTCTGAGAATCGGGATCGGCGGGCGCTGCCAATATAGGACGGATGATCGCGTTCGGCCATGGCACCGTGATTTGAATCACACCCGCACCATGCGGTACCGTGGTGAAATGCGTCAGCATCCATGCGCAAAAGCGCCGAGCCGAAGGGCGCGACCCCATGAATCCGATGGTGATTGAACGAAGGCAGCTGCTGCAGGGCGGCCTGGGCGTGTTGCTCGGCCTGATCAGCAGCGCGTCGCTGGCGGATGTCTTGATGGGCGACGACAAGACCGTCGTCGAAGGCAGTGGCCTGCTCGCATCGCAACTGCGGCTGGGCGAGTTGCTGATTCGCTACCTCGCCGGCCGGAAAGACGCCGGCACCAGGGCAAACGCCGACAATGTCGTCGTCTCGCCCGCCAGTCTCGCCGCCATCCTGTCGTTTGTCGATCTCGGCGGCAGCAACCGGATGCATGCGGCCGTTCATCAGGCGCTCGGCTTCAGGCGCGCGGCGCGACGCCAGGCCAACAGGGATCTCGCCGCCTTGCGGACCAGCGTGTCCGGGCTGATCGGGCAAAGCAGCAAGGACGGCCCGCTCGTGCTCGCGAACCTGATCGCCTTTGACCGCATGGTCAGGCCGAAACAGCTCGCGCTATACGGCCTCTCCGGCGCCGGCGCCGACGTGCTGGTCGACAATCTCGCCGATGCCAAGGTGATCGACCGCATCAACGGCTGGGTGAAGCAGAAGACGCATGGGCTGATCCCGGAGATCATCGGCGAGGCGCCGGAGACGCTCGGCCTCGTCGCCGTGAACGCGCTCTACTTCAAAGACAAGTGGCAGACGCCCTTCGAGCCGTCGCGCACCAGGCCGGAACAGTTCCAGACCACCTCCGGCAAGCCGGTGGACGTGCAGATGATGCACTCGAAGGTCGCGAAATTCCGCTTCCGCCAGGACGAGCGCTTCATCGCCGCCGAGCTTCCTTACGCCAACGAGAATTTCAGGCTGGTTGTGGCCACGACTAAATCCGCGTCCGCCCCGGCCCAGGATTTTGCGGCCGTTGCAGGCTGGCTCGACGGCAACGGTTTTGAAGCGCGGAACGGCGAGCTCGGCTTGCCGAAACTGTCGCTGTCGTCAGCTGGAGAATTGTTGCCGCCGCTCGATGCGTTCGGGCTGAAGGCCGCGCGCGGTACGGCCGACGCGCTGGAGGGATTTTCCGACGAGCCGCTGCAGATCGCGCGCATCGTCCAGAAGGTGGAATTGCGCGTCAACGAGGAAGGCACGGAAGGCGCCGCGGCCACCGCCGTGCTCACCACGCGCGGGCTTGGGACGCCCGATCACATCCAGATGATGGTCGACAAGCCGTTCGTCTTCGCCCTGCGCGACGAGAAGACCGGCCTGATCCTGTTCATGGGCTATGTCGGCGCGCCGCCGAAGTAATCTGCTGCAGCCGCATCACCAGTACACCTCTCCCCTTGTGGGAGAGGTCGGATCGCATCGCAAGATGCGATCCGGGTGAGGGGTCTCTCTCCGCGAACCAATCTGTGGACAGAACCCCTCATCCGGCGCTTCGCGCCACCTTCTCCCACAAGGGGGGAAGGACGGGAGTGCTCGCGGCTACGCCTCCGCGCGACGCAGCGCTTCCGCGACGCTGACGACCGGCAGCTTCCGCCTTTCCGCGGCCTTCAGCGCATGACGCATGAGCTTTGGGGTGCAGCCGTAGGGGCTCGGCGTTGCCGTGATGTCATGGCCATAGAAGATCAGCCAGCCCCCGGTCTCCACCGCTTCGTCGAATACGCGCTCGATGCCGTCCTCGTCGATGTGGTCATTGACCAGCGGTGTCGCCCGCAGGAAGTGCAGGTCGACACTGCCGCTGTTGACGCCGGGCAGGATACCCCGCGACGAACGAAAATTGCTGGCGAGCTGTCCCTTGCGCGAGATCGAAGCCTGTCCGTAGGGGTAAGCGAAATTTTTCGGCTTGATCGAGGAGTCGAGCCCCTCGAGGAAGCGACGGTTCAGCTCGATCTCCTCCGCCATGGTGGCCTCATCGAGATCGGTGGCGCGCCGGTGCGAAAATGTATGGCAGGCGATTTCATGGCCCTTGCTGTGGAGGCTGATGATGTCGTCTGCATCCGCGCCGTTCCAGTGACCGGACCATTGGCTGAGGAGGCTGCCGGCAACATAGAACGTGCCGCGTCCGCCATATTCCTCCAGCATGGGCGCGCCGACATTTGCCGCACTGTCCGGAATATCGTCGAAGGTGAAACTCACCATCGGCTCCCTGCCAGACAGGGCAAGGGGCGTTGCCAGGAGATGCCGGCAGAGACGATTGGAGACACGCGACTGCAACGCTGACCACCGACTGCCCATGGGTGTCATCACTTTCGAATTGTTTCGGACGGAAGCGTGCGCGCATCCGCGCCGAGGAAGTCGAGCCAGTTCTGGAAAATCATGGTCGCCGCGCCGCCGGCAGGGACGTCGGGACGGAGCGTCAGGCCGGGGAGCTCGGCGGCGAGCTCCGGCTTGCGCGAGGTTCGCGCGCGCTGCTCGAAATTCGCAAGCACTTCTTCAGTCATGTCATCGAAATAATCGGCAGGGATTTCCGGATATTCCCTGCGCTCACCGGCGAGGAAGCGCGCGATGTCGCGCATATATTCCCGCTGCAGCGAGTGATCGTCATATTCGGGGTGGCCCTGGAAGAAGATGAAGCGGCTTTCGAGATCGCGGGCGAAGATGTCGACGCCGGCTTCCACCGAGCGGGTCAGGATCCGATAGCCGGATGTTGCAAGGTCGCTCTCGCGCACCTCGTTGAGACGCGAATGCGAGACCTTGATCGAGCGGGGCAGATCGCTGATCAGCGAGTCATCTGCGACCTTGGCGCAGTCATAAATGCCGGAACATTTTTGCGCCAGCTGCTGCCGCTCGATGCCGTCGAGATGCAGCACGGCGGCATGCGCGGCAAGGCAGGACCAGATGGTCGAGCGCGTGTTGGTCCTGGCCCAGTCGATGAGGCCGGTGAATTCGCGCCAGTAGCGCTCTTCCGGCAGCGTGGGCGCGATCGGCTCGGCGCCGGTGACGATCAGGCCGTCGACCTGCAGGCCGTCGAGCTCGCTGATATCGGTGTAGCCCTTGTCGATATGGTCTCTGGCCTGCTTCGAGCGCATGACCGATGGCAGCGCGAAGCAATGGAAGCGGATGCGGCGCTTGCCGGCGGCGCCCTGCACCAGCCGCATGAACTGCCGCTCGGTCGCCTTCAGCGCACTGTCGGGCATGTTGTTGATCAGCGCGATCGTCAGCTCGGCATCGCCGGCGCGCTCGAACTCGTTCTCGGCCGGCGCCAGCGCGGGACTTGGTATCGGCCGCTGCTTGTCGAACGGGAGCGCCATGTTCAATCTCGCGGGTCTATTCCGCCGCCTGGAGCGAGGAACGCGCGCTGGCCCGCGCCAGCGCCTGGTCGATGTCCTCGATGATGTCGGCGATGTGCTCGATGCCGATCGACAGCCGGATGGTTTCCGGCAGCACGCCGGCCATGCGCTGCTGCTCCGCCGACATCTGGCGATGTGTGGTCGAGGCCGGATGGCAGGCGAGCGACTTGGCGTCGCCAATATTGACCAGCCGCGTGATCAGCTTCAGGGAATCGTAGAAGATTTTCCCGGCTTCCATGCCACCCTTGATGCCGAAGGTGAACAGCGAGGACGAATTGCCGCCCAGATACTTCTGCGCCAGCGCGTAATAGGGGCTATCCGGGAAGCCGGCATAATTGACCCAGGCGACCCGGGGATCGTTGCGCAGGAATTCCGCGACTTTGCGCGCGTTCTCTACATGGCGCTCGACGCGCAGCGCCACGGTCTCGATGCCCTGCAGCAGCATGAAGGCGTTGAACGGCGACAGCACCGAGCCCATGGTGCGCTGATAGACGCTGCGCGCGCGCTCGATATAGGCTTTCGGCCCGAAACGCTCGGCATAGACCAGGCCGTGATAGGACGCGTCCGGATTGTTGAAGGCCGGGAAGCGGTCGGCGTGATCCTTCCAGGGGAAGCGGCCGGAGTCGACGACGGCGCCGCCCATCGTGGTGCCGTGGCCGCCGAGGAATTTTGTCAGCGAATGCACGGAAATGTCGGCGCCGTAGTCGAAGGGTTTCAGCAGGATCGGCGTTGCGACCGTGTTGTCGACGATCAGCGGCACGCCATGGCGATGCGCGACCTTGGCCAGCGCCTCGATGTCGCAGATGTTGCCGGCGGGATTGCCGATGGTCTCGGCGAACACCGCCTTGGTGTTCTCATCGATCAGCTTTTCGATCGCGTCGGGCTGGTCGCTGTCGGCGAAGCGTCCGGCGATGCCCTGGCGCGGCAGCACATGGCCGAGCAGCGTGTGGGTCGTCCCGTAGAGTTGCGGCACGGAGACGATGTTGCCGCCGCCATCGGCGAGATTGACGAATGCGAAATGCAGCGCGGCCTGGCCGGTCGCGACCGCGAGTGCACCGACGCCGCCTTCGAGCTCGGCGACGCGCTTTTCGAGCACCGAGGTCGTGGGATTGGCGATGCGGCTGTAGCGGAAACCGTCGGCTTCGAGATTGAACAGCGCGGCGCCATGATCGGCGCTGTCGAACGCATAGGCGACGGTCTGGTAGATCGGAACGGCGACGGATTTGGTGGTCGGATCGGGCTCGTAGCCGGCGTGAATCGCGATCGTTTCGTTGCGCATCGTCCACCTCCGCGGAAGGTCCACCGCATCTGTTTTGCGATGCGTTCAGTCCCTCCCGTTGATTAGTGGCGGGGCGTAAAACGAGCAATAATTCGCGGCAAGATTGACGAAATAACCCTAATGAAATCCGGCTCATTAATTAAAATTTGAATCAAACGATAATCACGCGCCGACGGCGCGCCGAACCTGCTCACCGATCTGTGAAAGCACCAGCCGCGCCTGCGGCAATACGACGCCCATGGCGTGAAAATTGTGAATCATGCCGTCGTGGCAGACATGCTCGACGGCTACGCCCGCCGCGAGCAGCTTGCGTGCATAGGCGTTGCCTTCATCACGCATCGGATCGTACTCGGCGGTGTGGATGATCGCGGCGGGCAGGCCTTTCACATTCAACGCGCGCAGCGGCGAGATCCTGACATCGGCGGTATCAGCGCCTTCAGGCAGATAATCGGCGAGGTCTGCTTCCAGCGTCGCGCGGCCGATCAAATGGTCTTCCGCAAACGCCTCGCGCGACGGCGAAGTCTCCTCGAAATCCAGCACCGGGCAGATCAGGCATTGCGCAGAAATAGCCGGCCCCGCATGGCGCAGCGCGTGCTGGCAGACCACGGCGGCCAGCGTGGCGCCTGCGGAATCGCCGCCAACCACAAGCCTTTCCGCATCGATGCCGAGTGTATCGGCGTTGCGCGCGACGAATTCGGTGGCGGCGATCGCGTCTTCCACCGCGGCCGGAAACTTGTGCTCCGGCGCGAGGCGATAGTCGATCGAAATCAACCGGCAGCCGGTCATATCGGCGAGTGTTGCCGCGACGCGGTCGTGAGTCTGAATGCTGCCGGCCACCATGCCGCCGCCGTGAAAGAAGACGAAGCCGGGCAGGCGCGCATCATCGCTGCTTGCCGGCGCGTAGAGGCGATAGGGAATGTCGCCGGCGGGTCCCGGCAATGCGCCATCGGTCGCCGTCACATCGGCCGCCTCGGCGCGGGCGAACTGCATCAGCTTGGCCAGCGACTGGCGGCGCTCGGCCGTGCTCGGCCGTGTCCGCTCGCCGGGGACGGCGACGGCCATCATGGTCAGAAATCGTTTGGCGATGGGGTCGAGCGGCATGACGGTTCCGGTTAACCAAGCAAGCTTATCATGGCCGCCGATCCCCAGTGAACCGGCGACTGCCCTGGCTTAGAATGAAATCGATTAAGGAATTGGGGCAATCATGCGCGGCTGGATACAAGCCGCCGCAGGGATCCCAGACATGGCCCATATCGCAAAGCCCATCAGCTATTCGCAGACCTGGACTTTCTTCGAGGGCCAGTGGCACGAAGGTAATGCACCGATCATGGGGCCGCGCACGCATGCGGCCTGGCTCGGCTCGACCGTGTTTGACGGCGCGCGCGCCTTCGAGGGCCTGGCACCCGATCTCGATCGGCACTGCGCGCGGGTCAATTGGTCCGCCACCAATTTCCGGCTGAAGCCGGTAGTCGACACCGAGACCTGGATCGGCTTGGCGCGCGAAGGCATCGCGCGCTTCGCGCCGAATGCCGAACTTTACATCCGTCCGATGTATTGGGCGCAGCATGGTAGCGGCGGCGGCGTGCTGTTCGATCCCGATACGACCAACTGGTGCCTGTGCATCTATGAGGCGCCGATGCCGCAGCCGGCCGGTAATGCCATCACACTCTCGCCGTTCCGCCGGCCGACGATGGAATGCGCACCGGTCGATGCCAAGGCAGCCTGTCTCTATCCCAACAATTCGCGCGCGCTGATCGAAGCGGCGTCGCGCGGTTTCAGCAATTGCCTGATGTTGGACATGCTCGGCAATGTCGCCGAATTCGGCAATGCCAACGTGTTCATGGCGAAGGACGGCGTGGTCTATACACCGGCGCCGAACGGCACCTTCCTCAACGGCATCACGCGGCAGCGGGTGATCGATCTCTTGCGCGGCGATGGTGCCACCGTGATCGAGAAGACGCTGCGCTACGAAGATTTCGAGACGGCCGACGAAATCTTCTCGACCGGCAATTTCGCCAAGGTCGCGCCGGTGATCCGGATTGACGACCGGCAGCTCGCGCAGGGACGTTTCTACACACGCGCACGGAAGCTTTATTGGGATTTCGCGCACGCGGTGAGGCTGGCGGCTTAAGCCAGCATTCGTCGCTTTCGCTCCTCGCAATGACGATGCGGTGAGAGTTACGGCCCGTAAAGCACGAGCTCGCTATCGCTGAGGTCAGCGAGGCGTGGCCGGTGCGGGCCCTTGAAATATTTGCGGCCACGCTTTTCGGTATAGAAGCCGCTGACACCTTCGACCGGGCCGTTGGCATCGAGGAACACCGAAACCATGCCGTGCCACAGCAGGTATCGTCCGATCGCGCCGGCGCAGGTGACGTAATCGGCGACATCGCGGCAATAAATCAGCTGCATCGCGGGCGGCGAGATCCAGCCGCGGCGGATGCGCATCGGCAGCAGCACGAACGGCATGACCTTACCTGCCGTGCGGCAGACAAGGCTGAGGCAGCCATAGGCCGCATGCCGCGTCAGCAGCTCGACATCGCTCGCTTCCAGGCCGTCGATCTCGGTCGCTTCCGACGAGACGGTCTCGACCGTCATTCCAGGCGCGGGTCGCGTCAGCAGCGGGAACGAGAAAAACAGGCCCTTGCAGTAGGCGCGAAAACCCTGGGCTTCGATGATCGGCCAGGTCCAGGTGGCAGGGCTGATGTTGAAATAGGTGACTTCGTTGTGGCGCTGCGCGATCTTGGTCAGCATCGGCGCGTAGTTGCGGAACGCCGGCTCGACATACCAGCTCGACAGATTGCAGTGAATCGCAAGTTCGCCGTCGCAGGGACGGAGCGTGTAGAGCAGCAGCAACGCGCCGACCGGGAGGCCTTCGTGATCGAGCATGTAGCCGAAACGCGGATAGCCTTGCGGCACCTTGCGCGCGGCCTGGCGTCGCAACCCCTGCATCCAGTAGTCGCGCGAACGGCCGGCAAAGCCGCGCGTCAGAAGGTCAGCGACGCGCCCAAGATCGGCCTCGCTGATTTCCCGGCACCGGATTTGTGGTCTTGACGCGTTCACGGTTCTGATCGCTTGGGCCGGGCTACCGCCAGCCTTCGCCATGCGCGGCCGCATGCACGGACATGCCGAGCAATTCGCGGACTTTCGCCGGCCACGCATCAAGCTCGGTGCCATGGGTGTGGAACATCGCGACCGCGAGACGATCCATGCCGAAGGCGACGCAGCCGGTGTGGGCCGGTTCGCCATTGGCGTCCTGGATGCCCCAGGTCGTGCCGAAATGCTCGCGGTGATAGTTGAAGCTCATGCAGGCGGTCGGCTGCTCTTCCGAGCGCAGCGGCACCAGCAGCTCGAATTTCAGCGACTGCTGCTTCTGGCTCACCGCCTTCATCTGGCCGACGCGGCCGAAGAAGGGGTCGCTGGCATAGTCGACGCGGAAGGCGAGGCCGAGATCACGCGCGATTGCCTGCGCCTTCACCATCCAGCGCTCGCGGAAATCGGAGACGTCATCGGGCGTGCCGATGCAGACATATTCACGCATCCGGAACGACTGCAACCGGTCGAGATGACGCGAGGGCTCGCGGCGGAAGCAATCGGCGGCGACGTCGAAACGAAGGCCGCCCTTGGGCAGGGCGCCGCGCGCGGCCGCAATCGGATAGACGGGATAGCAGGCGGCCGGCGACAGCACGAGGTCGGCCGGCGAAAGCGACGTGGTCCAGTCGCCGCCGGCATCGAAGCGGCTCACCGCCGCGTTGATCTCGCGCTCGGTGCCGTGCAGGCCGCAGACGCAGCCGAGCAGGTTCGGGAAGCTCTTCAGGTAGCCGGATTTCTCCAGCTGCGCGCGGTTCATCACCGGCGGAAAACGCATCATTTCGGTGTTCGGCTCGCGGTTGCGCGTGATCAGCGCGGCGAGCCGCTCGACCATATCCTCGTAGAGCGCGGTGCGCGCATAAACGCCGTCGGTGCCCATCTTGTGGAACAGCCGGTCGGCGAGATGATCGAGCGGGTCAGCCGATTGCGGTGCAAGTTCGGGCGATTCAGTTCTGATCGGAGCGTTCCTCGCTGGTCTTTCCGGTGTTTGCCGTTGTTCTTAATCGCGCAGGGAGGTGGGCACGCCGGCCATCAGGCTCGAGGTGGCGATATTGGAGAGGATGCGTTCGTTGTTGATCATCAGCGGCGACGACAGCACGTCGCGCAGCAGCCGGCCGACCGTGAACTCGCCGTCGTTGCGATAGCCGGAGAGGCCGCAGGCGCGCATCGCGCTCATCACCGTCTGCACGGCGAGCTCGGAGGCTTCGACCTTGAGCAGGTTAATCGAGGCCTGGAAGTCGATGGCTGACAGCGCGCGGTCGTCATGCTCTCGCCCGGCGTAATTGTCGAGATTGGCGGTAATGATGGCGCGTAGTTTGGCGAGCGACATCTTCGCCGCGGTGAAATGCGCCGCGCCCGGCGGCATCTGGCCGCCCGCGCCACGCGCAGCCTTGCGAACGAAGCGCTGCGCGCGATCAACCGCCGCCGCCGCGATGCCGGCCCAGACCGAGGACCAGCAGAGATGGGCGACCGGCGTCATGGTCTGCGCATGGATCTTCTCATAGGCTTCGGGGAAAATCTGCTCTGCCGAGGTTTTCGCCTTCAGCTCGAAGCCGGCGCTGCAGGTGCCGCGCATGCCGAGCGTCTCCCAGGCGAGGCTGCGCTCGAGCGTGTAGTTTTCCTTGGTCAGCGCAAGCAGCACCTGATCGGAGGAGGCCGCGTCGCTGTTGCGGCGGGCGATCGTAACGATGCCGTCGGCTTCGGCGCCGTAGGAAATCACAGTGGCGTTGCGGTTGAGCGTTATCTCGGCGTCGTTGCGTTCCACGGCGGCGGCGGAGGAGCGGATGTTGCCGCCGTTGTTTCCTTCCGTCGTCGAGGAGGCGAGCAGCAATTGTTCGGTGGCGACGCGGCGCATCAACGCCTCGTGAAATTTGCTGCCGCTGCCGTGCCGGACCAGGCAGGCCACCTTGGTCTGGTGCATGGCAAAAATCATCGCGGCCGACGAGCAGGCGCGGCCGAGCGTGTAGCACATCTCGGTGATGTCGTAGATCGAGGCGCCGAAGCCGCCGAACTCCACCGGGATCTGGGCGCCGAGAAGCTTGCGCTCGCGCGCCGCATCGATCGCGGCTTTCGGGAAACGCGCCTTCTGATCGACCTCTTCGGCGTCGGCGGCAGCTGCGGCCGCAACGGTCGCCGTGCGCTCGGTGAAAGAAAGGCCTCGGTCGAGCAACGCGGTCTCGCTGCGTTCATTCCTGATACGAAAATTCGCTTCCTGAATATTCATGGCCGACGCGCTCCGGGTTTTGCCGATACGTTCGCTCGCGCATGAGCTTTTGCGCGATGCCGCATCGATCGTCCGACGGTTCTCTTTGAAACCCAACCTTTGAAACTCAAGGCTATGGATTTAATTCAAATGCGTCGATGAAATTTCAGGGTAAACGGCCCCAATTCAAAAGCGACGGTTAACCCTTCGTGTGGCGAAGGGTGCGTTTTTCATCGATCGCGTTAGCGTTAAAATCAGAAGCAGGATTTACGCTAAGTCTGTCCTGCAGTTATTCAACATTGCCCGCGCTATATGACAAGCGGCTGGCTTAAGCGCATCGCGCACCAACGCAAGTGACTGGAAGGTTTTGGCATGCACGCCGCAAACGACATTCAGAGCCGGATTACCGGTCTGGTCAAATCGATCCTCGAGCAGAACGCCAACACGGTCGATGTCGCGCCCGACACGCGGCTGGTCGATGTCGGCCTGACCTCGATGGACATGGTCAATTTGATGCTCGGCGTCGAGGCCGAGTTCGATTTCATGATCCCGCAGGAGCAGATCACGCCGGAAAATTTCCAGTCGGTGCAAACGCTGGAGCGCCTGGTCGCAAGTCAGCTCCGCGCCGCCGCGTGACGTGCCAGAAAACTGCGTAGGGTGCGCAAAGGCGCAAAGCAGCGTGCCCACCGTTGTTCTTTGTCCTGAATTGGTGGGCACGCTTTCGCTTTGCCCACCCTGCGATCTTGCGCCCGTCGCAATGACGTGAGGGGGCAGTCTCGCTGTTCCAAATTCGCCTTAAAACTGGCATAGCTCACTCACGTCAGTGGGGTGAGCATGGCAAAAGCGGTTCTCGGCATTATCGGCGGCTCCGGCATTTACGATCTGCCGGGCCTGGAAAACGCACGCGAAGAAGCGATCACGAGCCCCTGGGGTGAGCCCTCGGCGCCGGTGCGGCATGGCACGATTGCGGGTCTGCCGATCGTGTTCCTGCCGCGCCACGACAAGGGCCACCGGCTCTCGCCCTCCGACATCAATTACCGCGCCAATATCGACGTGCTGAAGCGTGCGGGCGTCACCGACCTGATCTCGCTGTCGGCGTGTGGTTCCTTCAAGGAGGATTTGCCGCCCGGCACCTTCGTGCTGGTGGATCAATTCGTCGACCGCACCCACAAGCGTGAGTCCTCGTTTTTCGGAAAAGGCTGCGTCGCCCATGTTTCGATGGCGCATCCGGTCTCGCCGCGGTTGCGCATTCATCTGGCCGCCGCCGCCGAAGCCGAGCGCATCGCGATCGCGCGCGGCGGAACTTACGTCTGCATGGAGGGGCCGCAATTCTCCACCTATGCCGAGAGCATGACCTACAAGAATCTCGGCTATTCCGTCATCGGCATGACCAACATGCCCGAGGCGAAGCTCGCGCGCGAGGCCGAAATCTGCTACGCCACGGTGGCGATGGTCACCGATTTCGATTGCTGGCATCCGGACCATGACGCGGTGACGGTGCAGGACATCATCCGCGTGCTGAGCTCGAATGCCGACAAGGCGAAAGCGCTGGTCGCCAGGCTCGCCAAGGATTTTCCGCGCGAGCATGAGGCGTGCCCGATCGGCTCTGACCGCGCGCTCGATACTGCGCTGATCACCGCGCCCGAAGCGCGCGATCCGGAGCTCTTGAAGAAGCTCGACGCGGTGGCTGGGCGCGTGCTCGGGATCAAGGCGGCAACGGAGATGGGCGTGCCATGAAGGTCGACGGCAAGCATTACCGCAGCATCTGGCGCGAGGCCGACGGCTGGTCGGTGGGCGCGATCGACCAGCGCCGGCTGCCGCACGAATTCGCGATCGCGCGGTTGACCAACTGCGCGGAAGCTGCGGACGCCATCCGCTCCATGCTGGTGCGCGGCGCGCCGCTGATCGGCGCCACCGCGGCCTATGGCATGGCGCTGGCGATGAAGGACGACAAGTCGGATGCGGCGATCGATCGCGCCTATCAGATGCTGATCGCGACACGGCCGACCGCAATCAATCTGAAATGGGCGCTCGATGAAATGCGCCGCATGCTGCGGCCGCTTCCGCCCTCGGCGCGCAGCGACGCCGCCTATGCCCGTGCCGACGATATCGCCGACGAAGATGTCGGCATCAACCAGGGTATTGCCAAAAACGGTCTCGCGCTGATCGAAGCGATCGCGGCGAAGACGCCGGGCGAGGTGGTCAATGTGCTGACCCATTGCAATGCCGGCTGGCTCGCCACCGTCGATTGGGGCACGGCGACCGCGCCGATCTATCTCGCGCATGACCGCGGCATCAAGGTTCATGTCTGGGTCGATGAGACCCGCCCGCGCAATCAGGGCGCTTCGCTTACGGCCTGGGAACTCGGCCATCACGGCGTGCCGCATACCGTGATCCCCGACAATACCGGCGGGCATCTGATGCAGCATGGCAAGGTCGACCTTGCGATCGTCGGCACCGACCGCGTCGCCGCCAATGGCGATGTCTGCAACAAGATCGGTACGTATCTCAAGGCGCTCGCCGCGCACGACAACGGCGTGCCGTTCTATGTCGCACTGCCGTCGCCGACCATCGATTTCACCGTGGCCGATGGCATCACGCAGATTCCGATCGAGCAGCGCGGCGGGGAGGAAGTCACCCACATGACCGGCCGTACCAGGGACGGCCGCATCGAGACGGTGCGGATCGTGCCCGATGGTTCGCCGGTCGCGAATTATGCCTTCGACGTCACGCCCGCGCGGCTGGTGACGGGACTGATCACCGAGCGCGGTGTACTGAATGCGGATCGCGCGTCGCTGTCGGCGGCGTTTCCCGAACGGATCGCGACCGCGGCGGAATGACCTCATCGGCGGTACACCTCTCCCCCTGTGGGAGAGGTCGGATCGCATCGAAAGATGCGATCCGGGTGAGGGGTTTCTCTCCACGAGGAAAACTGCCGACATCGAGCACGCGGATAAGGACCCCTCATCCGGCGCTTCGCGCCACCTTCTCCCACAAGGGGAGAAGGGAACCGCGCTTGCGGTTCGACACGCGCTTACTGCAGCTTCAACCCCGTCGCCGCTTCCAGCTCGGTCAGCGCCTGCGGCGCGTTCACCACCTTGATCGTGGTCATGCCCATCTCGCGCGCGGGCTTCAGGTTGACGCCGAGATCGTCGAGATAGACGCACTTTTTCGGGTCCACCTTCAGCGCCTCGACCATCATCTGATAGATGCGCGGGTCGGGCTTGCGCAGCCCGGTCTTGGCGGATTCGATCACATGGTCGAACAACACCATGACTTCGGCGACGTACAGCGTGCGGCCGGAAGTGCTGCCCATGGCGTTGGCCGGCAAATTGTTGGTGATGCAGCCGGTCCTGCAACTCGCCTTCACGCGCTTGAGCGCTTCCACCATTTCGGGGCGCAGATCGCCCTGCAGCAGCGGCAGCACGTCCCTGCCGCGGACTTCAGCGCCGAGCGCGCGCGATTCTTCCGCGAATAATTTGTCGAAAGTTTCGACATCGACTTCGGCGCGCTCGAATTTCGCCCAGGCGTTTTCCAGGTGATTGGCGGCGTTGGTGCGGCGGATGATGTCGACGGGAAATCCGCGCTCCTTTTCGAACCGCGCAAAGGCCTCGAACGGCGAGGTGGTCAATACTCCGCCGAAATCCCAGATCACCGCCTCGATCATCTAACCCTCAAGCCGCCGCTACCTTAACAGGGAACCGGCTAACATGCTGGGCTGACCGATGCCAGCCCGTCGTGACTTGGCGTTGAGGACCGCACGGGCTATGGGATGCGCCCATGAAATTCCTGACTGCGATAGCCGCGACCGCGGCGCTATTCGTCTCCGCGCCTGCCGGCGCCATCGTCGGCGGCGCGGCGCCGGCGGCCGATGGTATCGACCGTTCCGTCGTCACCATCATAGGATCCCGCGGCAATTTCTGCACCGGCAGCCTGATTGCGCCCTCGCTGGTGCTGACGGTCGCGCATTGCGTGCAGCCCGGCTCGGACTACAAGATCGTGCAGTATGACGCGGACCGGAAGCCGCAGTTGCAGGACGTCAAGAGCGTCGCGATTCATCCCGGTTTTAAAATGCAGGAGATGCTGGCGCATCGCGCCACCGCCGATGTCGCGCTGCTGCGGCTGGAAATTCCGGCAAAGGGAAAAATCCCGGCGCGACTTGGTATGCCACAGTCGCCTCTTGCGCCGGGCAATGCATTCACTGTCGCCGGCGTCGGCGTCACCGTCCGCGGCGACGGCAAGAGCGCAGGCGTCATTCGTGCGGCGGGTCTCGTGGCGACCGGCAGGCCCGGCAGCTTGCAGATTCGTCTGATCGATCCAGCGGGTCAGGGCATACAAGCAGGGCTTGGCGCCTGCACCGGCGATTCCGGCGCGCCGGTGTTCGAGGACCAGCAGAGCGGTCCCGCGATCATCGGCGTGGTCTCATGGTCGACCGGGCCGAACGGCAGCGCTGGCTGCGGCGGGCTGACCGGCGTCACGCCGCTAACGCTTTACCGCGACTGGATTTTGCAGACCGCGCGGCAATGGGGTTTTGCGCTGTAAGTTCAAACGCTGTTTGATTTGCTGCCTTGCGCGAACAGGCGCTTGACCGTTGTGGCCGGTTGAGGTCACCCTCAGCCAATCCCCAAGGAACGACACAACATGAACGTGGAAGCAGCTCGCAGGACATTCGCGTCCGCCCCGCAAGCGTCAGAACATTTCGACGTGCTGATTGTCGGCGCCGGCATTTCCGGCATCGGCAGCGCCTATCATCTGCGGACAAAGATGCCCGGCACGAGCTTTGTGATCCTCGAAACCCAGGAGACCTTTGGCGGCACCTGGTGGACACACAAATATCCGGGCATCCGCTCCGACAGCGATCTCCATACCTTCGGCTACAGCTTCAAGCCGTGGGTCGGGCCGCCAATCGCGAGCGCCGCGGAAATCCGCGCCTACATGGGCGAGGTGATTGCCGATAACGATCTCGAAAAGCACATCCGCTACAAGCACCGGATCCTGAACGCGAGCTGGTCGAGCGAGGAGAATCTCTGGACCATTGAGGCTGAGAAAACCGACAGCGGCGAGAAGGTCGTGCTATCGGCGAATTTCCTCTGGATGTGCCAGGGCTATTACCGCCACTCCGAAGGCTACACGCCGGAATGGGAGGGCATGAACGATTTCAAGGGCCGCATCGTGCACCCGCAGGTCTGGCCGGACGATCTCGTCCTGGAAGGGAAGCGGGTCGTGGTGATCGGCTCGGGCGCGACCGCCGCGACGCTGATCCCCAACATCGCCGACCAGTGCGCACATGTCACCATGCTGCAGCGCTCGCCGACCTTTTTTCGGCTCGGCCGCAACGCGATCGAGATCGCCGAGGAGCTGCGGAAGCTGCAGGTCGAGGAGGAATGGATTCATGAGATCGTGCGGCGCAAGATCGTCTACGAACAGGACGCCTTCACGCGCCGTTGCATCGCCGAGCCCGAGCAGGTGAAGAAGGAGCTGATCGGCCAGATTAGCGCCGTGCTCGGCCCCGACTATGATGTCGCGACGCACTTCACGCCGCGCTACCGGCCGTGGCGGCAGCGCATCGCCTTCGTGCCCGACGCCGACTTCTTCCACACCGTCAAGGACGGCAAGGCCTCGGTCGTCACCGACGAGATCGAGCGGTTTGTCGAGAACGGCATCCTCTTGAAGTCAGGCAAGACGCTTCCCGCCGACATCATCGTGACCGCCACCGGCTTCAATCTCAATATCCTCGGCGACATCGCTTTTGCGATCGACGGCGAGAGGCTCGATTTCGCCGAGACCGTCACCTATCGCGGCATGATGTTCACGGGCATTCCGAACATGGCCTGGGTGTTCGGCTATTTCCGCGCCAGCTGGACGCTGCGCACCGATCTGGTGGCGGAGTTCGTTTGCCGGCTTCTGACGCATATGAAAAACAAGGGCGTGCGCAAGGTCGTGCCGGCGCTACGGCCGGAGGATCACAACATGCCGCTGTTGTCCTGGATCGATCCCGAAAATTTCAATCCGAACTACCTGATGCGCGACATGCATCGCCTGCCCAGGCGCGGCGACAAGCCGGAATGGCAGCATAGCCAGGAATACTGGACCGAGCAGCGTCAGTTTCCGGAGATCGATCTCGACGACAAGGCGTTTGTGTATAGTTAGCCCGCGACGTGGCCACACACATTCGATGTCGTCCCCGCGAAAGCGGGGACCCATAACCACAGTCGTTCGTTGCTTGAAATTGCTGGAGCCGCAGCGAGTGCAATAGCGTAAGCCTGTCGTTATGGGTCCCGGATCGCGCTCGCTTCGCTCGCTTGTCCGGGACGACAGCTTTGATTTTCGGCTACGAATCCTTCCTCGCCGCATTCGCTGCGATCGCCGCCGCCGCCGTGCGGTTCTCCACTCCGAGCTTGGCGTAGATCTGCTCGAGATGTTTGTCGACCGTGCGCGGGCTCAGCCCCAGGATCTGCGCGATGTCGCGATTGGTCTTGCCCTTGGAGAGCCACGACAGCACCTCGCCCTCGCGCGTGGTCAGGCCGAGCTCGCTGGAAAATTCCGCCGGAAGATTACTGCTGCTGTCCTTGGCGAGCCGCAGCAGGAATTCGTTCGGGCCGGCATTGCCCATGTAGTAGAGCCGGAGTTCCGAATGATCGGGAAATGACGCCGCTGCCTGTGTCTTCGATCCGCGACCGCCCTTCTGGACCTGCTCCAGCCATTGCTGCAGCGGCTCCGGCAACACCATCTCGTCGCTGCCGCCGGGCGAAAGACTGTCCGCCAGCAGCTTTTGCGCCTGCGGGGTCGACCACATGATCTTGCCCTGGCGGTTGACCGCGAGCAGATAGCGGCCGGAGACATCGAGCGCGGCGCGCGCACTTTGCGTCAACCGCGCATTGGCGAGATGCACACGGATCCGCGCCAGCATCTCCTCGATCACGATCGGCTTGGTGACGTAATCGACGCCGCCGGCCTCCAGCCCGCGCACGATGTGCTCGGTCTCGGCGAGCCCCGTCATGAAGATGACCGGCACGTTGCTCAATCCCGCCTCGCGCTTCAGCCGGCGGCAGGTCTCGAACCCGTCGATGCCGGGCATGACGGCGTCGAGCAGAACGATATCGGGCGTGATCCGGTCGACGATGCGCATCGCGGACGCGCCGTCGAGCGCGACCATCACGGTCATGCCGGCGCCGTCGAGCGCGTCGGTGAGCAGCCGCAGCGTCTCCGGCGAGTCGTCGACGACGAGGGCGACGTCGCGCTTTTTGGGCTCAGTGATCATACGAGTGCAGCGTCTTGAGGGTTGCCATGTATCGATCGAGGTCGAAGCGGTCGACCAGACTGCGCATCTGGGAAACGAAGTCGGCATGCTCGGGGTATTCGCTGCCGATCTCGTCGAGCTTGACGTGGATCGCCTTGATGTAGCCGATCTGCCCGAGGCCGATCAATTCCTCCACATGCTTCACCGGCGGCCGCGATCCGGTCTCCGGCTGCCAGCGCGGCGCAACGATCTCGTCGGTGTCGTATTTCCATTCGAGCTTCAGGAGTTGCCGGATCGTTTCCAGCAGCCGCGGAATGTCGATCGGCTTCATCAGATAGCCGTCATGATAGGGCTGCGCCAGCGGCGTGCCGTGCGCTTCCAGCGCGCTGGCCGAGACCATCAGGATACGCGCCTGGTGATGGCCGGCCGCGCGCAGCGTCTCGGCCACCTTCCAGCCGTCCATGCCTGACATCGAGATGTCGAGCAGGAACAGGTCGGGCCGGCAATGCTGCGCCAGCGCGAGGCATGCCGGACCATCCGGCGCGCTGAGGAGAATAAAGCCCAGCGGCGTCAGCACCTCGCGCAGGAGATCGCGCTGCACCGGATCGTCGTCGGTGACCAGAATGGTCTTGCGGGCGCCGAGATAGCCGGAGACGGGAGCCGCGACCGGCGCATGCCGCGTCGGATTGGTCACCTCCGACAGCAGGATCTTCACCTTGAAGGTGCTGCCGGCGCCGACCCGGCTCGTGACCTTGATGTCGCCGCCCATCACGCCCGCGAGCAACCGGCTGATGGTGAGGCCTAGGCCCGTGCCGGTCTGCGGTTGCGAGATGCCGAGCGCGCCGCGCTCGAACGGCGCAAAGATGCGCTCGAGATCATCGGCCCGGATTCCCGGACCGGTATCGATGACTTCGAACTCGGCAACCGGGCTGCGGTAATGCGCCACGAACTGCACGCTGCCCACTTGCGTGAATTTGATCGCGTTCGACAGCAGGTTGATCAGGATCTGGCGCAGCCGCTTCTCGTCGGCATAGACCACCAGCGGCAGCACCGCCGGCCGCTTGAACACGAAATCGACGCCCT
>DATMNV010000224.1:0-14259 GCA_035568535.1 Bradyrhizobium sp. | reverse complement strand
TGCATGATCCCCAAGCCCCGCTTTCAGCGATTATGGCAGCGGCGGCGTTCAAAGCGCAATGCCGGGCACGCCTGCCGGCGCGGCCATTGACAACGGGGCGAGGGTCGGTCACGGCGTCATATGCAAGAAGGAAGCGGGACCGCGCCTTTGGCTCACGCTTCGGACGCAGGACCGGTCGAGCCATGTCTTCCATCATGCCCCTGGGCGCCGGCGCTCTGCTCATGCATCGATCCTTTGTGCTGTTTCTGCTGTCGCGCAGCCTGTCGCGTTTCTCCAGCCAGATCGGGGCGGTGGCGATCGGCTGGCAGATCTACGACCTGACCGGCAGTGCCTTCGACCTCGGCATGGTGGGGCTGGTGCAGTTTCTCCCGACCGCGCTTCTGGTATTCGTCGCGGGGCAGACCGCCGACCGCTTCGAGCGCAAGCGCGTGATGCAGGTCTGCCAGATCGCGGAAGCCGCAACCGCGCTGTTCCTGGCGTGGGGCTCGTTTGGCGGCTGGCTCAACCAGACCCACATCTTTATGGCGACCTTCGTGCTGGGCACGGCGGGCGCCTTCGAAAGCCCGGCGACCGCGGCACTGCTGCCACTGATCGCCCCGCAGGGCTCGTTGCAGCGCGCCACCGCGCTGTCGAGCGGCGCGGCGCAGGTCGCGACCATCACCGGTCCCGCGCTCGGCGGGCTCGCCTATGCGATCGCGCCGGGCTGGGCTTACGCGATCATGCTCGCGTTCTGGATGCTGGGCATGCTGCTCACCGGCGCGATCGAAGTCGCGCAGGCGGTGCCGCCAAAAGGCGCGGCGTCGGCCGATGACGTCTATGCCGGTGTCCGCTTCATCCGCAGCAATCCCGCGATATCAGGCACCATCTCGCTCGATCTGTTCGCGGTGTTGTTCGGCGGCGTGGTCGCGCTGCTGCCGATCTATGCGCGCGATATCCTTGCGACCGGGCCGCTCGGCCTCGGCGTGCTGCGCGCCGCGCCTGCGATCGGCGCGCTGTTGATGACCATGCTGCTGGCGCGCCACACCATCAGCCGCCGCGTCGGCCTGCGCATGTTCCAGGCCGTGATCGTGTTCGGAGCTGCGACGGTGGTGTTCGCGCTGTCGTACTGGATGTGGCTGTCGGTGATCGCGCTTGCGGTGTTGGGTGCGGCCGACACCGTGAGCGTGGTGATCCGCTTCTCGCTGGTGCAGCTGCGCACGCCCGACGAGATGCGTGGCCGCGTCGGCGCGGTGAACTTTCTTTTCATCAATGCCTCGAACCAGCTCGGCCAGTTCGAAAGCGGGGTGACCGCGGCGCTGTTCGGCACCATGCCGGCCGCCGTGCTCGGCGGCGTTGCCACGATCGCGATTGCGTTGATCTGGATGAAGCTGTTCCCGACGCTGCGCGACGTCGAGCGGCTGGAGTAACTATTCGGCGGGCACGGCGACGGGAACAGGCCTAAACAGCCGCTGCAGCAGGTAAGCCGCAAACAGCGGCGCGATGAAGCCCGGGCCCGGAAGCTGCAGATTGCCGAACAGCAGTTGCAGCGCCGGTGTCCAGAATACGAGCTGCGCCAGCCGCCGCCCGGTATTGTCGAGCCTTTCTTCCGCGATCAGCGCGACCGCGGCAAAGGTCAGCGGCAGCAGGTCATAGGCGCCCATGTAAGGCGAGGCGGAGACGGTGCAGGCGAAGAACAGCGCCTGCAAGAGCCGCGGATTGGCGTCACGCCGCCAGCGGAAGGCGGCGGTGACGGCGGCCACGGCCGCGAGCGTGAACGCCAGCTGAATGATTTCGCCAACGTGATTGCCGGCGACGCCGCGGACGTTCATGAAGATGGTGGGATGGAACGGCATCGCGGTGCCGGCCGCATCCTGCAGTACCACGCGCTGCAGCGGCAGCGCCTTGGTGATGTAATCCTGCCAGCTCTCGACGCCGCCGATCGCGACGCTTGCCAGCAGCAGCGATACTGCCGTGAGCGCGGCCCAGCAGACCACTTTCCAGCGCCCCGATGCGATCAGCGCGAAGGGAAAGAGGATGCCGAGCTGCGGTTTGACGGTGAGCAGCCCGATCAGCACGCCGGCGCCGATCGGCCGCTCATCGAGCAGCGCGAAGATCGCCAGCAGCGCGGCCGTCGTGAGCAGCGAGCTCTGGCCCGAGAGCACGCAAAGCAGGGCGGCCGGCGAGACCAGCACGATTGCGAGCGTACGCAGGTCCGAAACCTCGCGGCGGCCGGCGAGATAGAAGGCAAGCCCGCTCACCGCGGCCCAGGCGAACAGCGCCGGGAAATAGCTGAAGACGCCGAACGGCGCCATCACCACCAGCGCGGTCGGCGGGTTCGGCCAGTTCTGGCCGGGATAGCCGGGCCCGAGCATCTTGGCGAGTTCGTTGTTGTAAATGACGAGGTCGTAATAGCGCGCGGGATCGGGTTCGAATGCCGCGCGGCCATACATCCACAGATTCAAAAAGTCGCGGCCGAGCACCAGCGTTGCCTTGTCGCGCGGAAACGCGCTGCTCCAGTCCGTCGTCAGGAAATAGGTCAGAAGCGTCAGCACGAACAGCGCGCCGCCGAGCACCAGCAGCGCGCGCAAAAATTCCGCATTCGCCGCCTCGCGCGTCGCCGGCGCAAGGTTTTGCAGTAAGCGGCGAAGGCCGGTTGCGGCCGCGTTACGGCCGGTCAGGCTGAGGTCTTGCATGGCGATCCCGGGCGGCTGGTCAACCAAACGCACTCTAGGAACCGCCCATTAAGATATTCTTAGGGGGAAGCCCGCAAAGCTGACGGAGACTGTGCCCGGAACGCGCATCGAGTGCCGGCACGGCAGCGGGCTTTCCCATGAATTGCGTCGTCATCCCAGCGTATCGCGCGGCCGCCACGATCCTTCCCGTGATCGAGACCGTCGGCCCCGAGATCGAGCTGATTGTCGTGGTCGATGACGGCTGCCCGGAAGGCACCGGCGTGACGGTCGCCAACAAATGCGCCGACAAGCGCGTTGTGGTGTTGATGCATGGCGTCAATCAGGGCGTCGGCGGCGCTTTCCTGACGGGCATGCGCTACGCCATCGGGCGCGGCGCCGACATCATCATCAAGGTCGATGCCGACGGCCAGATGGACCCGGAGCAGGTGCCCGCGCTGATCCATCCGATCTCGAGCGGGCAGGCCGACTACGTCAAGGGCGACCGCTTTTTCTTCCTGACCAATGCGGCCTCGATGCCGGCGGTGCGCCGCTTCGGCAATCTCGCGCTGTCGTTCCTGGCAAAACTCTCCAGCGGCTACTGGACCATCATGGATCCGACCAACGGTTTCTTCGCGATCCATGCGCGTGTCGCCGAACTGCTCGATGACGAACGTATCGCCAAGCGCTTCTTCTTCGAAACGGACCTCTTGTTTCATCTCGGCCTGATCCGCGCCAAGGTCGTGGAATTCCCGATGCGCGCGTCCTACGGCAACGAGGTCTCGAACCTGCGGGTGTCGCACCAGCTCGGGCCGTTCCTGGCGGGCCACCTGCGCAACACGACGCGGCGGATTCTCTACCGCTACTTCTTCCGCGATCTGTCGCTGGCCTCGCTGCAGCTTGTGGCCGGCGGCGCGCTGTTCCTGTTCGGCCTGGTGTTCGGCCTCTATCACTGGTGGGCCGCACCGCCGGACCAGCTGGTGCCGACCGGCACCATCATGATCGCGGCGCTGACGTTCCTGATCGGCTTCCAGCTCGTGCTGTCGTTCCTCAATTACGACATCAGCGCCAGCCCGCGCGAGCCGCTGCATCCGTTCCTCGGCAAGGGATTCCAGGCGAAAGCAAGCGCGCCCGAACAGGCCGGCGAGAATGCCGAGCCGCTCCGGCGCCAGGCGTAAGCGGCTTAGCCCCGTCCCACGAACGGCATCTTCGATGCCATCACCGTCATGAACAGCACATTGGCGTCGAGCGGCAGCGTCGCCATGTAGGCCACGGCATCGCCGACGGCCTTGGCGTCCATGCGCGGCTCGTGTTTCATCGTGCCATCCGGCTGCATCACCCCGGGGCCAGCGACCATGCGGTCGGTCATGGGCGTGGCCGCATTGCCGATATCGACCTGGCCGACCGCGATGTCGTACATGCGGCCGTCGAGATTAGACGCCTTGGTGAGACCCGTGATGGCGTGCTTGGTCGAGGTATAGGCCGCCGAAAACGGCCGCGGCGCATGCGCGGAGATCGAGCCGTTGTTGATGATGCGGCCGCCGCGCGGCTTCTGGTCCTTCATGATGCGGAAGGCGTGCTGGGTGCACAAAAACGGGCCGGTGAGGTTGGTGTTCACCACTGCCTGCCATTGCGGCAAGGTGAGGTCCTCGAAATTCACGGGAGGGGCGCCCATGCCGGCATTGTTGAAGAGCACGTCGAGCCTTCCATAGGTGTCCTGCACCTTCTTGAACAGCGAGGCGATCGAATCCGGGCTGGTCATGTCGGCGACAACAGGCAGGCTCTTGCCGATATTGTCGCCGAGCTTCTGCGTCTCCTCCAGCATCTCCTTGCGGCGGCCGGCGAGCACGACGGTGAAGCCGGCCCGCATCAGGGCGAGCGACGCCGCGCGTCCGACACCGGTGCCCGCGCCGGTCACCACGGCGATCTTGTCTGCTGCTTCAGTCATGCTTCCTCACCTTCTTGCTTTCTTTGCTTACTTTTTTGCTTCTGCTTCGGATTTGTAGGGTGGACGTGGAATGTTCTGGTGCGCCGCGCGCAGCGCCGCCGACCAGCGCGAGCGCAGATCGTGGAAGTAGGGCTCACCCGCTTCGATGCGGTGATTGAGATCGGCATCGCAGGTGTTGGAGCGCACCACCAGCACGTCGATCGGCAGCCCGACGCCGAGGTTGGAGCGCATGGTCGAATCCATCGAGATCAGGCCGGTCTTCAGCGCCTCGTAGAGCTCGACGTCGTAATGCATGGCGCGGTCGAGCACCGGCTTGC
Organism: Bradyrhizobium sp.; assembly: GCA_035568535.1. Lineage (GTDB taxonomy): Bacteria > Pseudomonadota > Alphaproteobacteria > Rhizobiales > Xanthobacteraceae > Bradyrhizobium. Next base: position 9,346 of record DATMNV010000224.1, on the reverse strand, counting down.
CGTATTTGTGCTCGCCGATCTGCAGATAGGGCGTGTCCGTGGTGCATTCGATGAAATTGCCGGCGGTGTAGACCATGAACAGCCGCATCCGCGAGCCCTTGATCTGGCCGCCGAACAGGAAGGAGACATCGAAGCTGACGTCTTCCGATTTCAACGCCGGGCCCTCGGTCGCATGCACCGCGCGGATGGCGCGGCCGATGCGCTGCGCCGCCTGGAACATGGTCGGCGCATTCATCAGCGTCTCGATGTCGCCGGTGTCGGGGTCCTCCAGGCCCTCGGTCAAAGTGGAGAGCACCGACTGGCTGATGGCGAGATTGCCGGCGCTCGCGATCGCCATGATGCGCTCGCCGGGCTTCGAAAAGATATGGAGTTTGCGGAAGGTCGAGACGTTGTCGAGGCCGGCATTGGTGCGGGTATCGGCGATCATCACCAGACCGTCCCGCACCAGAATCCCGCAACAATAGGTCATTTCCGCTTACCCCGACGCTTCCTAAACCGCGCGGAAAATTACTAGCCAATTTCGGTGCGGGGTCCAACCCCAATTCCCGTATGGCGCGGCCTGGCGCGACCCTATGATTCCCGGGTCGGAGACCCACCGACGAGGAATGCGTCGTCAACCGGCACGCCAAGGGCGGTGACCAGCCGGTTGGTCTCGGCGGCCATGCCGACGATGGCAATCATCTCGCGGTATTCAGCCTCCGTCATGCCCTTCGCGCGGGCGCTCGCGGTGTGCGAATGGATGCAGTAGCTGCATCCGTGCGCGACCGACACCGCGACGTAGAGCATTTCCTTGATCTTCGGATCGAGCGCCCCCGGTGCCATCACTTCCTTGATGCTCTCCCAGGTCCGGCGCAGGGTTTTTGGATCATGCGCCAGCGCCCGCCAGAAATTGTTGACGAAGTCCGATTGCCGCGTCTTGCGAATGTCGGCGAATACGGTGCGGGCTTCGGGCGAGAGTTCTTCGTCGGAGAGCAGATTTACCGTCGCCATGGCCTTACCCCGGGTTGTTGCTACGCCCCGGGGTTATAGCACGGACGGACGGCCGCCATGATCAGGTTACGCCGAGCACATCAACAGCAGCTTGCCGGCGCCGACATATTGTCTCTGCTGTGCGATGGCGTGCTGGCCTGCGACGTGAAGATCGCGCAAGCGCCGCTGCAGCGGGGAAGTCTCGTAAACCGCACTGCTTCCGGCCAGTGCAAAGCACGCATCTGCGACGCGAATGCAGGCGGAGGCGATCCACACCGCGGCCTGCATTCCCTCGATCAGAAGCGCTTCATCTTTCAGCGTTCCCGTCAACACATGATTCCAGTGGCTCGCGACCTGGACTTGCAGGAAGGCCTGCGCCGCGCGGACGTCGGCATAAATCCGGCCAAGCTCGAACTGGAAGACCTCGGACTTCTGCATCGGGCTGGCGGCCTGATATTGCTGCCGTCCAGTTCGCGCAAGCGCCACCAATTCGTCCAGCGCGCCCTCCGCCATGCCGACCGAGAACGCGGCGTGAAACAGCGGCAGCAAGTGCCGAACGGCCGGATAAAGCTGGCCGGGCGCGCAGGGTACGCCACCCTCGAAATCGAACAGACTGACTTCCGGAACCAGCGCATCCTTCAGCACGATGTGATGGCTGCCGGTGCCCTTGAGCCCGGCCGCATGCCAGCTGTCCTCGATCTTCCAGTCTTGCGCCGGCAGCACAACGCCACGAACGCGCGGCCGCCCCTGCGCGTCGACGACCGGATTGCCATCCGCGGTTACGACGCAAAATCCGGCTATCCACTCGGCATGCGTGCAGCCGCTGGCCAACGGCCAGCGGCCGTTGATCCGCCAGCCATCCGCGACAGGCTCTGCCGTTCCGGCCGGCTGCGAGGATCCGCAGATCGCCACGTCCGGCCCGTTCCGATAGATGCGATCGTAGGTTTCGCGTTGCGCCAAAGCCGAGAAAATGGCGGCCGCGCCGGCGACCATTGCCGTCCAGCCGACCGAGCCGTCGATGCGGGCAAGCGCCGAGATGACCGCAAGTCCCGCCGGCAAAGCCAGCTCGAGTCCGCCATGACTCCGCGGCACGAACATCCGGAACAGGCCGAGCGATTTCAGCCGGTCGACCAGATCGGGCGGGATGCGGCGTGCCGCTTCGATCTCGGCCGACCGCGCCGTGATCTCGGGCGACAATTCCCGGATGCCGGCGAGGATGGTTTCGCTGGTATCGAGCGCTCTCAAGGAAGGCGAATCGCGAAACTGGTTCTGAAGCTGCATCTCACTCGTCCTCGCTGTGCGAAAAAAAGTACCGCAAGAGAACATGGAGGAGCCGGGCTACGGGATGATTTCAGCGGTGCTGTTCCCGGTTACGCCGGTAACCGATGGTCGCGCGCGAACGCATGTGCGTCGACGATTGCGGGAGGAACGGTCTTATGCTCGACTGCCGGCCACAAGAACAAAATTCCGGGAGTCGAAATGCCAGGGAAACTTGCCGCATCCTCCGTCCTGTTGGCCGCGATCCTGTCGGCCGCAACTCCCGCGCTGGCACAAAAGCGCGGCGGCACGCTTCGCCTCTATCACAATGACACGCCGCCCTCGACCTCGCTGCTCGAGGAATCGACCATCGCCTCGGTGACGCCGTTTGCGGCGATCTTCAACAACCTCGTGGTGTTCGATCCGGCCAAGCCGCATGAAAGCCTGGAAACCGTGATCGGCGACCTCGCCGAGAGCTGGTCGTGGGATGCGACCAACACCAGGCTGACCTTCAAGCTGCATCAGGGCGTGAAATGGCACGACGGCCAGCCGTTCACGGCGAAGGACGTGCAATGCACCTGGCGGATGCTGATCGGCAAAGGCGACAATGCCGACTTCCACCGCAACCCGCGAAAAGTCTGGTACACGAAGCTGCAGGATGTCTCGATCAACGGCGACTATGAGGCGACCTTCGAGCTAAGCGAGCCGCAGCCGAGCCTGCCGGTGCTGCTCGCGAGCGCTTTTTCTCCTGTTTATCCCTGTCATGTGCCGCAGCAGGTGATGCGCACAAAACCCGTCGGTACGGGGCCGTTCAAGCTGGTCGAATTCAAGCGCGGCGACACCTTCCGCCTGGTGCGCAACCCCGACTACTTCAAGAAGGATCGGCCCTATCTTGATGAAATCGTGTTCCGCGTCGTCGACAACCGCGCTACGCGGTTGCTCGCCTTTTCGACCGGCGAGTTCGACATCACCTTCCCCTCCGACGTGACGGTTGCCCTGATGAAAGATATCAAGGCGCGCGCGCCGAACGCGATCTGCGAGATGGTACCCTCGGGGACGCAGGTCAACCTGATGGTGAACCGCGTCAACCCGCCGTTCGACAATCCAGACATCCGCCGCGCCATGTCGCTCGCGCTCGACCGCAAGCCGTTCAACACCATCCTGATGGAAGGGCAGGGGCTGATCGGCGGCGCCATGCTGCCGCAGCCCGTCGGCGAATGGGGCATGGCGCCGGAGGCGGTGTCGAAGCTGACCGGGTATAATCCGGAGACCGACAGGAATATCGCGGAAGCGCAGGCGATCATGCAGAAGCTCGGCTACAGCGATGCGAGGCAGCTCGCCATCAAGATCCAGACGCGGAATCTTCCGACCTATCGCGACCCCGCCGTGATCGTCACAGACCAGCTCAAGAAGATCTACATCAACGCCGAGCTCGATATCCTCGACACGCCGCGCTGGTACACGCGGCTCGCGAAAAAGGACTACACCATCGGGCTGAACGTCACCGGCGTGTCGGTCGACGATCCCGACGGCAACATTGTCGAGAATTATTCCTGCAAGTCCGAGCGCAACTACACGCAATATTGCAATGCCGACGTCGACAAGCTGCTCGCCGCGCAATCGCGCGAGCTCGACAAGGAGAAGCGCAAGGACATCGTCTGGCAGATCGAGCGCCTGCTCGCCGAGGACGCCGCGCGCCCGAGCATCGTGTGGTCGACCGCCGCCAATTGCTGGCAGCCCTATGTGAAGGGATTTCGGCCGCACGACAACAGCCAGTACAACAATCTGCGCTGGGAGGATGTGTGGCTGGATAAATAGTCAGGCATCGTAGGGTGGGCAGGCGCGCCTTCGCGCCGTGCCCACCATCTAACAATGACCGATGGCTTGAAATGATGGGCACGCTTCGCTTGGCCCACCCGCCTGCTGGATAAGTGACTTTCCTTGAGTCGTCCCGGCGAAAGCCGGGACCCATAGCCACCGTCGTCAATTATTGCGAACGGCGTCTGCCACTCTGCCCAAAAGAAAGGTTTCGGCGTATGGGTCCCGGCTTTCGCCGGGACGACACCGAAGTTACGACTGCGACTGCCACTGCGATTGCCCGGGCCGGCCGGCCTGGTCGACTTTGACCGACACGGTCAGCGTCTCCGCGCCGCCGCCATAGCGGGTGCCGCGGATCGGCGCGGCGCCGAGATAATCGAGGCCGATGGCGACGCGGGCGTGCGCCTCGGTGGTGCAGATGCAGTTCGCGGGGTCGAAGCCGACCCAGCCGAGATCGGGGATATAGGCTTCCGCCCAGGCGTGGCCGGCCTGCTGGTTGACGGTGCCGTCGGAGCGCAGGAAGTGTCCGGAGACGAAGCGCGCCGGCACGCCGCCGGAGCGGGCGCAGGCGATGAAGATATGGGCGTAATCCTGGCACACGCCGCGCTTGCCGCCGAAGGCTTCGATCGCCGAGGTGCCGCTGTTGGTCGGGTCCTCGTCGAAGGTCATGTGCTCGTTGACCTGCGTCATCAGCGTATGCAGGAAGCCGAGCGCGTCGGTTTCCGATTCCGCGCGCAGCTCGCGGGCAAAATTCTCCATCGCCGGATTGACCGAGGTCAGCGACGTCTGGCGCAGGAACAGGCTCGGCGGAAAACGCTCGTCGGTGCCGCGCAGCACGCCGCCGGTGTCGTGGGTCTCGATCAGTCCCCCGACGGTGATGGTGAGGTCCTCGATCGCGCCGTGCGTCATCACATGGGTGACATTGCCGAAGGCATCCTCATGCATGTCGAGGCGCGAGTCCGTGGAGACATCGATCTGCCATTCGGCGACATACTGGCCGTCATGGCTGCCGGGTGTCAGCCGCAGGATCTGGATGACGCCGGTCGCCGGCGGCTCGTAGCGATAGGTCGTGGTGTGGGAAATTCGCAGGCGCATGGCAGACCGACGCGGAGCTAGGGTTCAGCGAGATATCTAACGTACAAAGGCCGAGCATGACGGCATTACTTGGTACGGCAGCCTTCATCAAATCAAATACTGCTTGGTGATGATTTCGCCGAGCCGTGAGTTATCCGAAATGAATTCCTGGATGAATTCGTGCACGCCGTGCTGGAAGATGTCGTTCATGTTCGAGTGCTCCAGCCGGTTGCGGATGCCGCGGGCATGGCGCTGCGACGGACCCTGGCGGCCATAGGCGACGCCGATCTGGTCTAGGTTGCGCACGAGGTTACCGTAGCAGCTCGCAAGCGAGCGCGGCAGCGAGTCGTTGAGGATGAGCAAATCCGCGATCAGCCAGGGTTTTAGTGTCTCGCGATAGACCCAGTGATAGGCGGTCGTAGCAGACACCGAGCGCAGGATCGAGGTCCACTGGTAGAAGTCGAGCGGGCCGCCGACATGCTCTTCTTCCGGCAGCAGCACGTGATATTTGACGTCGAGGATGCGCGCGGTGTTGTCGGCGCGCTCCAGATGCAGGCCCAGCCGCGAGAACCAGTAGGCGTCGTTGCGCAACATGGTGCGGTAGGCCGAGCCGTCGAAACGGAGCGAGGCCTCCTGCACGAAGCGCAGGAATTTGGCCAGCTCCTCGCGGCTGGACGTGCCCTTGTTCCAGACTTCCTGCAGCTCGATCCAGGCCGAGTTGATGGTGTCCCACATCTCGCTCGTCAGCGCCGTGCGCACCGAGCGCGAGTTGAGCCGCGCAGCCTCGATGCAGTTCCGGATCGAGGAGGAGTTCTGCGGCGCGAACGAGAGATATTCGACGACGTTCTGCTCGTTGGCCTCTTCGTAGGCCTGGAAGAAGCTTTCGCTGACGCCGGCGGTCAGCAGCGCCGATTCCCACTCATTGGTCTTGCCGATATAGGCCGCCGGCAGCGCGGTGACGCGCAGGGTCGCATCGATGGTGCGCGCGATATATTCGGCGCGCTCGACATAGCGGGCCAGCCAATAGAGGTTTTCGGCGGTGCGCGACAGCATGCGAAGATCTACTCGTCCAAAATCCAGGTGTCCTTGGTGCCGCCGCCCTGGCTCGAATTGACCACGAGCGAGCCTTCCTTCAGCGCCACGCGGGTGAGCCCGCCCGGCACGATGGTGGTGCGTTTGCTGCCGGTGAGCACGAAGGGCCGCAAATCGACATGGCGCGGGGCGAGGCCGGAAGCGGTGCAGGTCGGGCAGGTCGAGAGCGCCAGCGTCGGCTGGGCGATAAAACCTTCCGGCTCGCGTTTCAACTTGTCGCGGAACGCCTCGATGGTGGCCTTGGTCGCGGCAGGGCCGATCAGCATGCCGTAGCCGCCGGAGCCGTGCACTTCCTTCACGACGAGATCGGCGAGATTGTCGAGCACGTAGGCGAGGTCCTTCGGTTCGCGGCAGCGCCAGGTCTGCACGTTCTTCAGGATCGGCTCCTCGGACAGATAGAATTTCACGATGTCCGGCATGTAGGAGTAGATCGCCTTGTCGTCGGCGATGCCGGTGCCGACCGCATTCGCCAGCGTGATGTTGCCGGCGGCATAGGCCGACATCAGCCCGGGCACGCCGAGCGCGGAATCCGGGCGGAAGGTGAGGGGGTCGAGGAAGTCGTCGTCGACCCGGCGGTAGATCACGTCGACCCGCTTCAGCCCCTCGGTGGTGCGCATGAACACCTCGTCGTTTTTCACGACGAGGTCACGGCCTTCGACCAGCTCGATGCCGAGCTTGTCGGCGAGGAAGGAGTGCTCGTAATAGGCGGAGTTGTAGACGCCGGGCGTCATCAGCGCGACCGTGGGTTCGGCGGAAGCGGAAAGCGGCGCCACCGAGCGGAGCGCCGCCAGCAGCTCGTCCGGATAGCGCTCCACCGGCGCCACGCGATGTCGGGCGAACAGGTCCGGAAACAGCCGCATCATGATCTCGCGGTTTTCCAGCATGTAGGAGACGCCCGACGGCGTGCGGGCGTTGTCCTCCAGCACGATGAAATCCCTGTCGTCGACCCGGATGACGTCGATGCCGGCGATGTGGACATAGACGTCGTGCGGCACGTCCTGGCCGTTCATCTCGGGGCGGAACACCGGGTTCTGGAAGATCAGGTCCTCGGGGACAATCCCGGCGCGGAGAATATCGCGGCCGTGGTAGATGTCCTTCAGGAACAGGTTCAGCGCCTTGACGCGCTGGCGCAGTCCCTTTTCCAGGAGCGTCCATTCCTTGCCCGAGAGGATGCGGGGGATGACGTCGAAGGGGATCAGCCGCTCCTGGGCCTCGCTATCGCCATAGACGGCGAAGGTGATGCCGATCCGGCGGAACAGCAGTTCGGCTTCCTGACGGCGATATTCGAGGGCGTCCGGTGGCGTCTCCTTGAGCCAGCGGGAGAGCTCAGAATAGGCCGCGCGGAGGTTGCCTCCGGGACCGTTCATCTCATCAAACGCAACTGCCATAGAACCCGACGTTTGTTGGGGCCATGCGCAACAGTGCATGACTTGACGGGGTGGTAGCAAGGCCCGGGCCAGCGCGATATGCAGGGGGAAACGCCATTTGGTATGGACGGGGGCGCCTCTGCCTGAAAAAATAGCTTCGAGGTGCTTATTTCGGCAGCAAAACCCCGTGACTTCAAGATGTTGCCCCGGCAAGTTCGAAACGAGCCGCAGGGGAAAAACGGGGAAGGATTTTAGGGAGTGCGCATGAGCGAGATCGTCACCGCGGGGATATTGGTGATCGGCGACGAGATCCTGTCCGGGCGGACCAAGGACAAGAACATCGGCTTTATCGCGGAATACCTCACCAATATCGGGATCGACCTGAAGGAGGTGCGGGTCGTGGCCGACGACGAGCCTGACATCATCGCGGCGCTGGATGCGCTGCGTTCCCGCTACACCTACGTATTTACCACTGGCGGCATCGGGCCGACCCATGACGACATCACCGCCGACAGCGTGGCGAAGGCGTTCGGCGTCGGCATCGACCACCATCCGGAGGTGGTGGCGCGCTTCAAGGAACGCTTCAAGAATCCCGGCGAACTCAATGAGGCGCGGCTGCGGATGGCGCGCATCCCTGATGGCGCCGAGCTGATCCAGAGCGCCACCATCATGGCGCCGGGCTTCAAGATCGGCAATGTCATCGTGATGGCCGGCGTGCCCTCGATCATGCAGGCGATGATGGACATCGTCTCGCCGAAGCTGAAGTCGGGCGTGAAGATGCTCTCCGACACCGTGCGCGCCAACTCGCGCGAAGGCGATATCGGCGGACCCTTGCGCGAGATCGCCAACGCCCATCCCGACACCATCATCGGCAGCTATCCCTTCCTCGACGAGAACGGCAGGCCGAACACCAATCTCGTGGTGCGCTCGCGCGATCCGGACAAGCTCAATGCGGCAATGAGCGCCGTGAAGGAGATGCTGGCGGGATTGAACGTGACGCGCTAACGGTTTGATCGGCGAACGAGCGGGAGCGATATGGAAAAGAGTGCGGACCTGATTGCGCAGGAGCGGGCCGGAAAGGCGTTTCCGGTCTCCTGGGACCAGTTTCACCGGGATTGCCGGGCGCTGACCTGGCGGCTCAACGAGGTCGGGCCATTCCATGCGGTGATCGCCATCACCCGCGGTGGCCTCGTGCCGGCGGCGATCGTGGCGCGCGAGTTGGGGGTGCGCATCATCGACACCGTCTGTATCGCAAGCTACGACCACGACAAGCAGGGCGACCTGAAGGTGCTGAAGGGCATTTCCGCTGATACGGCGGCGCTCGGTGGCGGCACGGGCAAGGGGCTCCTCATCGTCGACGACCTCGTCGATACCGGCAAGACCGGCACGCTGGTGCGCGCGATGATGCCGGACGCGCATTTCGCCACCGTCTACGCCAAGCCGAAGGGAAGGCCGCTGGTCGACACCTACATCACCGAGGTGTCGCAGGATACCTGGATATTCTTTCCCTGGGACACCGCACTGTCCTTCGCCCCGCCGCTCCGCGACGGCGCGGCTTAGCTGTCACTCCGGGCCTGCGTGCTTCGCACGCATCCCGGAATGACGACGGTGGAATAGTGGTCGCGCCATGCCCCTGCAGAACCGCGTCATGCCAACCGGCGAAATCATTGCCACCTCGCAGCGCGGGCAGTTCGTCGGCAACCGCGGCATCATCCATGACCCCGCGACCAAAACGCTTCTGAAAAAGCGCTGGTCGACATCGGCCTGGC
>DATMNV010000223.1:0-16166 GCA_035568535.1 Bradyrhizobium sp. | reverse complement strand
AAGCAGCTTCAGGAACACATCGATGCCTACGTCAACGCGTACAACGACAAAGCCGAGCCCTTCGTCTGGACCAAGAAAAAGGTCCGTCAACGACGTTTCAAAGGCCGCCGTATCACTCAGCTCTGATTCCGGGTACTAGTGTCCGCCACGGAAAGCAAAAATGCTCATTGGGCAATCGCCTAGTCCGTTAAAGCACGTGCCGATCGCCGCTGGCTTGGCGTTCGATGTCACGAGCAGTTCCGGCGGCCGGGAATTTCCGCCGCGCGCCTCTGCGGAGTCGTCCTTGGCAACTATCCGAGGAGTGCCTACGTCGCGTCTCGTGTCCGAGTTGAACCTGAAGCTGGACAGCATCGCCGGTGCGATGGATTGGTAGCTGTCGGGACGATTTTCGCTCATCCAGATCGAGAAGCCACGAATCTCGTCGGGCTGATCGGCAAAGTGCACCAAATTGGCGCGCACATAAACTGTTGCATCGCCCTCGAACGCCGCGATAACGAACCAGTTGTCGTCGACAAATCTCTGATAGGCAATTTTTCGATGGTTGATGCTAAGAAGTTTGTCGTAGAGGTCGCGAAGCGACGTATCCTTTAGCCGGAGTGTGTCGATTGCGATCCCATTTTTTTCGCTGTACCAACTGCTACCCCAACTTTTTCTTGTCGGTTGGGCTGGTAGCAGCGCGGTTGGAATGCCAACTGAAACACCCGCGTTTTGATCGACGTATTGTCGAAATCCCATAGCGCGCTGGTTGGCAAAGCCTTCGTCAACCAGCTGTGTCTGCTCATCGTTCGTAAGTCGCCCCGTCGGGGCATGACCAATGCGTGATTGAAATTTCTTGACGGCGCTGGTCGTTTCATCGCCGGCCCGGCCATCGATCAGGCCCTCGTATTCTGTCGTCCACAAGAGGGCCTCTTGTTGAAGTCGTATCGTCTGGTCTGAAGCGTAAACATTGGTTGCGACGGGTGTGGATAGATTTGCAATCAAAACCAGCGCGCCAGTGGCGGCGAGACGACCAGGCGCAATCATCGAGTAACGGAAATTCATAAACGCCTCCGTATGAATAAGCCTCCATTCAAAATGCAACCCTGGAGGCTATTCCCGAAGAAGCGTTACGGCAAGCCCGTCGTAACCAAAGGTTGAAGATTTTTGAAGAGACGTGCAACCGCCCCTAGGCCATTGCCGGAACAGTGCCTGAATGCTCCTACCGCCACTCCCTCACATCGACGAAATGGCCGGCGATCGCGGCAGCGGCGGCCATGGCCGGCGAGACCAGGTGGGTGCGGCCCTTGAAACCTTGGCGGCCCTCGAAATTGCGGTTCGAGGTCGAGGCGCAGCGCTCTTCCGGCTTCAGCTTGTCCGGGTTCATGGCGAGGCACATCGAGCAGCCCGGCTCGCGCCACTCAAAACCCGCCTTGATGAAGATCTTGTCGAGACCTTCGGCTTCCGCCTGCTCCTTCACGATGCCGGAGCCCGGCACGATCATCGCGTTGACATTGGCGTTGACGGTCTTGCCCTCGGCGATCTTCGCTGCGGCGCGCAAATCCTCGATGCGGCCGTTGGTGCAGGAGCCGATGAAGACGCGGTCAAGCCTGATGTCGGTGATCTTTGTGCCTGCCGCCAGGCCCATATATTTCAGCGCGCGATGCTTCGACAGCCGCTTGGCCTCGTCCTCGATCTTGTCGGGATCGGGCACGAAGCCGGTGACCGAGATGACGTCCTCGGGCGAAGTACCCCAGGTCACGATCGGCGGCAGCTTTGCGGCGTCGAGCCGGATCTCATGGTCGAAATGCGCGCCCTCGTCGGAGCCAAGCGTCTCCCAGTAGCGCATCGCCGCGTCCCAGGCCGCGCCTTTCGGCGATTTCGGACGCCCCCGCAGGAAGTCGAACGCCTTCTGATCCGGCGCGACCAGACCCGCACGCGCGCCGCCCTCGATCGACATGTTGCAGACGGTCATGCGGCCTTCCATCGACAGCGAGCGGATCGCCTCGCCGGCATATTCCAGCACATAGCCGGTGCCGCCGGCGGTGCCGATCTCGCCGATGATGGCGAGGATGATGTCCTTGCCGGTCACACCTTCCGGCAATTTGCCGTCGACGACCGCGCGCATGTTCTTGGCTTTCTTCTGGATCAGCGTCTGCGTCGCCAGCACATGCTCGACTTCGGAGGTGCCGATGCCGTGCGCCAGCGCGCCGAACGCGCCATGCGTGGAGGTGTGGCTGTCGCCGCAGACGATGGTGGTGCCCGGCAGCGTAAAGCCCTGCTCGGGACCGATGACGTGGACGATGCCCTGGCGGCGGTCGAACTCGTTGTAATATTCGATGCCGAATTCTTTTGCGTTCTCCGCCATCACCCGCATCTGCTCGATGCTTTCCGGATCGGGATTGGGTTTCGAGCGATCGGTCGTCGGGATGTTGTGGTCGACGACGGCGAGCGTCTTTTCCGGCGCGTGCACCTTGCGGCCGGTGGCGCGCAGTCCCTCGAACGCCTGCGGCGAAGTCACCTCGTGCACGAGATGGCGGTCGATATAGAGCAGGCAGGTGCCGTCACTGGCTTCGTGTACCAGATGGTCGTTCCAGATTTTGTCGTACAGCGTGGTCGGGTTGGACATGAGCGCAAGCTCCAAGGGAAAGTTGGTGAGCGGTTCGGCGCGAGGGGCGCCAGGCAAAAAACGTCAGCGCAGCGTCAGGCTGCGCGCGTAAGCTCTGAGGTTGCCGAGGTCGCGAACCGCCCGAAGAAGCGGCCGGGCAGCCGCGAGCGATCGTCGATCACGACGCGCCGGCAGACCATGCTGGTTGAATCCAGAACCATTCCAAATTTCTATCACAGGGCTTGTCGCCGCGACAATCGATCGATTGCGCGGGGCTATTTACATAGTGCTGCGCAACAAAAAAGCGCGGGGGGGCAGCCCCGCGCTTTTCGTCACATCCCGTGAGAGATGAATTACTCGCCGACGGCCTTGGCGTGCTCGGTCTTCTCGACGATGCGGGCCGACTTGCCGCGCAGGTTGCGAAGGTAATAGAGCTTGGCGCGGCGGACCTTGCCGCGGCGCACGACCTTGATCGAGTCGATCATCGGCGACATCACCGGGAACACGCGCTCCACGCCTTCGCCGTAGGAGATCTTGCGCACCGTAAAGCTCTCGTTGAGGCCGGAGCCGGAGCGGCCGATGCAGACGCCTTCATAGGCCTGCACGCGGGTGCGGTCGCCTTCGACCACCTTGACGTTGACGATCACGGTGTCGCCGGGCGCGAACTCGGGAATCGCTCGTTTGGCCGACAATTTGTCGAACTGCTCTTTCTCGAGCTGTTGAATCAGGTTCATTGGAAATCTCCATCGGCGGCGCGCCCAGCCGACAGGGGGCTGCGCTCGATCCTGCCATTACCTTGCGGATTTGCGGGCTCGTATAAGGCATGGGACGGGCTTTGTCACCCGTCTGTCGTGTTTTTTCGCGCGCTTTGCCGCATAGCCCATAAATCCGGCCGTCGCGCCCGGGTCAGTGCCTCGGCCTCGGCCCTGCGCCAGGCCGCAACCCTGGCATGGTCGCCGGAAAGCAGGATTTCCGGGATAGGGCGGCCTTCGAAGACCTGGGGCCGGGTATATTGAGGGTATTCCAGTAGGGCATCCGAAAAACTTTCCTCCGCCCCGGATTCCGCCTTGCCCATCACCCCCGGCAACAACCGCACGCAGGCATCGATCAGCGCCATCGCGGCGATTTCGCCGCCCGAGAGCACATAGTCGCCGATCGAGACCTCCTCGAGCTGGCGCGCCTCGATCAGGCGCTGATCGACCCCCTCGAACCGGCCACAGACGATCACCGCGCCGGGGCCGGCGGCGAGTTCCCGCACGCGAGACTGGGCCAATGGCCGACCTCGCGGGCTCATCAGCAGACGGGAGTAGCCGGGCGGCGCGTCGGCGGCGTCGATCGCGGCGGCCAGCACGTCGGCGCGCAGCACCATGCCGGGCCCGCCGCCGGCCGGAGTGTCGTCGACGCTCCGATGCTTGTCGGTCGCGGACGCCCTTATGTCCCGCGCCTCCAGCGCCCAGAGGCCGGACGCGAGCGCCTTGCCTGCCAGGCTGATGCCGAGCGGACCTGGAAACATCTCCGGGAAAAGCGTGAGGACGGTGGCGCGCCAGGGTGCGGTCATGATGCCTTGGTTACGGCACCACGGCGGTAAGATCGAGCCCCTGCATCAAGGCTGCAGCCTCCACCGCGCACTTGAAATCAGCGAGTTCGAAGGTCGTCACCGCGATCTTCTTCAGGTCCAGCAGGCCCTCGGCGGCAAGCTGCGCGAGCTGGCCCGGCGCCTGCCGCGCATACATGAACTGGCCGACCACTTCCCAGTCGTTCGCCAGCATTTCGCGGAACGATAATTCCAGCGGCACCTCGGCGCTGCCCATCAATACGAGACGCCCGCCGCGCTTGAGCGCGCGCAGGCAGGACAGCGTGGTCGAGGTGCTCTTCGCCGTGCCGAGCAGGTCGAGCGCGACATCGGCGCGGCCGCCGGCGGCCTGGCGGATGATCGCGAGGTCCTTTTCGGCATCGCCCGTGACGACAGCGGGAATCACGCGCGGCCCAAAAGTGTCGCGCAGCATCTCCAGCGCCTCGCGCTTGCGCCCCACAGCCACCACGCGGCCGGCGCCCATGCTGGCGGCGAGCATCACCGCGCCGGAGCCGAAATAGCCGGTGGCGCCGTTGATCAGGATGGTTTCGCCACCGCGCAAGCCTGTGCGCTGGATTCCGCCGTACGGCACGATCAGTTTCGCCAGACCGATCAATTCGGTCGCCGGCTTGTCGTCCATGTTGAACAGCGGCGTCACGCAGGCCGCCGGCCAATGTGCGATCTCGGCGAACACGCCATCGCGCCAGCGCATCTGCATCGCCAGTGCGGCCGGCGTGGTCACAGTCGCGGTGAGGCCGATCAGGATTTGCGGCGGGTAGGTGTCAGGCATATCGCCGCGCAGATGCGGGCTCAGGAAAACGCGATCGCCGCCTTGGACGTGGCCGACGTTCTCGCCGGTCGCGATCACCCGGCCGATCGCATTGGTGCCCGGCACGAACGGCATCGGCGGCAGGCTGTAGGGCACCTGACCCGACAGCACGCGTCCCATGTAGGACAACACCATGCCGGCTTCGATGCGGACGAGAACGCCATCGGGCGCGGGCTTCGGTGTTTCGACATCGTCAAAGCGCAGGTCGTTATGCGCGTGCAGCCGCCAGGCCTGGTGGGTTTTTGTCATCGCCGCCATTCCGCTGTCATCCCGGCCAAGCGAAGCGCGAGCCGGGACCCATGATCACAGGCGCTAATGTGGTGCGAAGCTGGAGCAACATCCAGCTTAACAACGAAGGCCCGTGGTTATGGGTCCCCGCTTTCGCGGGGACGACGAGAGGAGGTGTCGTTGTCGCTGTCGGGATCGTCGCCTTCGAGTTCTTCCGGCAATTCGATCAGTACGCGCCCGCCGGCGAGATCGACGGTGGGCACTACGACGTTGGTGAACGGCAGCAGCATCGTCGCGCCGCTCGCCGGCGCAATCTCGATGATGTCGCCGGCACCGAAATTGTGGATCGCGATGACCTTGCCGAGCGGTTCTCCAGCCGTGGTTTCCGCGGCAAGCCCGATCAGATCGGCGTGGTAATATTCGTCATCGTCGGTCGCGGGCAGTTTGTCGCGCGCGACATAGAGCTCGAGGCCGTTGAGGCGCTCGGCCTCGTTGCGGGTCGTGACGCCCTTCAGCGTCGCGACCAGAAAACCGTTGGCCTCGCGGGCGTGCGCCACTTCAAAGCTGCGCGCGCCGTCCTTGGTCAAAAGCGGCCCGTAGCGCGTCACCGCAAAGGGATCTTCGGTGAAGGTCCACAGCTTCACGGCCCCGCGCACGCCATGCGCGGCGCCGATCCGGGCGACGCAGATTTGTGCCGCCATCGCCACGCGCCGTCGCGCTTACTTCTTGGCGGCGGCAGCGGCAGCCGTCGCGGCGGCTTCGGCGTTGGCCTTGCGCTCCTTGCGCGGCACGGCCTTTTCGGGGTTGCTGCGCTTCTCGCGCTTCTTGACGCCGGCGGCGTCGAGGAAACGCATCACGCGATCGGACGGCTGCGCGCCCTTGGCGATCCAGGTCTTGACCTTGTCCATGTCGAGCTTCAGCCGCGCCTCGTTGTCCTTCGGCAGCAGCGGGTTGAAATGGCCGAGACGCTCGATGAAACGGCCGTCGCGCGGAAAGCGCGAGTCGGCGGCAACGACGTGATAGACCGGACGCTTCTTGGTGCCCGCGCGAGCGAGGCGGATGACGACTGGCATTTAGTTCTCCTGAGTGTGGTTCGATGTGTACGATTAAGATGAACTCGTCATTCCGGGGCGCCGCGAAGCGGCGAGCTTTGATGTGCAATTGCACATCAGAGAATCCATGCTCACGTTGGTGGTTATGGATTCCGGGCCCGCGCCAATTGGCGCGTCCGGGAACGAATGGAGAGAGGGAGCGAGCTTCCTCATTTCTTCTTCCCCGGGAAACCGAGGCCGGGCAGCGTCGGCTTGTTGGTTAGCCCGGTCAGCCCCGGCAGGTTCGGCAGGCCCTGGCGCAGGCCAGGGGGAAGATCCTTCGGCAAATTAGGCATGCCGCCCGGCAGCCCGCCGCTTTGCAGTTTCTCCTGCATCGCCTTCAGCTGCTCCGGCGAAGGCGCAGGCCCGCCGCCGCCAAAGCCCATCGCTTGCGCGATGCCGGCGAGCGGGCCGCGCTTGCCCGAACCCATGGCCTTCATCATGTCGGCCATGTTCCGGTGCATCTTCAAGAGCTTGTTGACCTGCTCGACGTTCTGGCCGGCGCCGGCGGCAATGCGCTTCTTGCGGCTGGCCTTGAGAATATCGGGGTTCTTGCGCTCCTGCCGCGTCATCGAATCGATGATCGCGACCTGGCGCTTGATGATCCTGTCGTCGAGGCCGGCAGCCGCAATCTGGTTCTTCATCTTGGCGATGCCGGGCATCATGCCCATCAGGCCGCTGATGCCGCCCATATTGGCCATCTGCAAAAGCTGCTCGCGCATGTCGGCCAGGTCGAACTGGCCCTTGCGCATCCTCTCCGCGGTGCGCGCGGCCTTTTCGGCGTCGATATTGGTGGCGGCCTTTTCGACAAGCGAAACGATGTCGCCCATGCCGAGGATGCGGCCGGCGATACGGCTCGGATAGAAATCTTCCAGCGCATCGGTCTTTTCGCCGGTGCCGATCAGCTTGATCGGCTTGCCCGTAACCGCGCGCATCGACAGCGCCGCGCCGCCGCGGCCGTCGCCGTCGACCCTCGTCAGCACGATGCCGGTCAGGCCCACGCGCTGGTCGAACGAGCGTGCGAGGTTGACGGCGTCCTGACCCGTGAGCGCATCGGCGACCAAGAGCACTTCATGCGGATTGGCGGTGGTTTTGATCGAAGCCGCTTCCGCCATCATCTCTTCGTCGAGCGTGGTGGGGCCGGCAGTATCGAGCAGCACGACGTCATAGCCGCCGAGCTTGCCGGCCTCCAGCGCGCGCTTGGCGATCTGCGGCGGCTGCTGGCCGGCGACGATCGGCAAGGTCGGGATGTCGAGGTCGCGCCCGAGCACCGCGAGCTGTTCCATCGCCGCCGGACGATAGACGTCGAGCGAGGCCATCAGCACTTTCTTCTTGTCGCGCTGGACCAGGCGGCGGGCGAGTTTTGCAGTGGTGGTAGTTTTGCCGGAGCCCTGGAGACCGACCATCATGATGGCGACCGGCGGCACGGCATTGAGATCGATGGTCTGGCCATCGTCGCCGAGCGTAGCGACCAATTCGTCATGGACGATCTTGACCACCATCTGGCCGGGCGTGACCGATTTGACCACGGTGGCGCCGATCGCCTGCTCGCGCACGCGCTCGGTGAAACTGCGCACGACCACGAGCGCGACGTCGGCCTCCAGCAGCGCGCGGCGCACCTCGCGCATCGCGGCGTCGACATCGGCCTCGCTGAGCGAGCCGCGGCCCGTCAGCCGATCAAGGATGCCACCAAGCTTTTCCGACAGATTGTCGAACAATGCCGTTGTCCTGTTGCTGGTCCTCACCCTGAGGAGCAGGCGAAGCCCGCGTCTCGAAGGGTGCGAGCACCGTGGCCTCATCCTTCGAGATGGCGCTTGCGCGCCTCCTCAGGATAAGGGTCATTCCAAACACGTTCGCGCCCGAGGGCGCATCGCGCTGTCGGGCGTTGGCCTCCGGCCTCCTGGACCGGTCGGCGGGTCGAAAAGAAAATCTTTCCGATGAACGGGCGCTTTAAATACCCGACAGGTCCCAAAGTCAAGGAAACTTGCTGAAATGCGCGGTCTTTCGGGCCCTCGGCGGTCACCCCATCTTGCCCAAGTCGACCATTTTGAGGCCAATTCCACCGTGAAACTCACCCGCCGTCGTGTTCTGGGAGTGCTCGCCGGGAGCGCCGCCGCGATCGGGGTTCCGTCCGCCTGGTATTCCCGCATGAAAACTTATTCCGGTCCCGTCTCCGATCATTTTGACGGATTGCATTTCTTTGACCCCGACGGCTCGCGGCCGAGGACGCTGATGGAGGTGCTGCGCTGGCAGTTCGGCCGCAGGCGAGAGCGCGCGGTCTGGCCGGACTGGGCGCCAAGCCCCTACGCGGACACGCCGCCCGTCCGCGTCGAGGACAGCAAGGTGCGGCTCTCCTTCGTGGGCCATGCGAGCTGGCTGATCCAGACGGCCGGGCTCAACATCCTGGTCGACCCGGTGTGGTCGGAGCGGGTCTCGCCATTCTCGTTCGCTGGACCGAAGCGCCACAACGATCCGGGCATCGCCTTCGAGGCGCTGCCGAAGATCGACGTCGTGCTGGTCTCGCATGGCCACTACGACCATCTCGACACCGCGACGCTCTCGAAACTTGCCGCGAAATGCTCGCCGCGCGTGATCACGCCGCTCGGCAATGACGTGACCATGAAAGAGGGGGACGCTGCAATCAAGGCCGAGGCTCATGACTGGAAGGACCGCGTCGAGCTCGGCAACGCCCTTGCGGTGACGCTGGTGCCGACACGGCACTGGACCGCGCGCGGGCTGTTCGACCGCAACAAGGCGCTGTGGGCGAGCTTTGTGCTGGAGACGCCAGCGGGAAAACTCTACATCGTCTGCGACTCCGGCTATGGCGAAGGCAAGCATTTCCGCCGTGTGGCCGAGGCGCACGGGCCGCTGCGGCTGGCGATCCTGCCGATCGGCGCCTATGAGCCGCGCTGGTTCATGCGCGACCAGCACATGAACCCCTCGGATGCGGTGAAGGCGCTGGCCGATTGCGGCGCCGAGCAGGCGCTGGCGCATCATCACGGGACGTTTCAATTGACCGACGAAGCGATCGATGCGCCTGCGATGGCGCTGGGCGAGGCGCTGGATCAAGCGAAGGTGCCGCGGGAAAAGTTCGCGATACTGAAGCCGGGGCAGGTTTTTGAGATCTAACCGCTGTCGTCCCGGACAAGTGAGCGCAGCGAACGCGATCCGGGACCCATAACCACCAGCGCTTGTTGTTAGAAAAAGATGAGGCCACAGCTCGCCATTGCCACAAACACCTGTGGTTATGGGTCCCCGCTTTCGCGGGGACGACAGCTGAGTTTACGGCCCCTGCTTGATCGCCCAGGTCACGCTGACCGAGATCGACAGCGTTTCCTCGCCCTGCGCGATCGGCGTGGGCGCGGCGGCCATCGGCGCCGATACCTTGGCGCGGAATACGGGTTGGGGTGCGCCTTCTTCGGAAATGCTCAAAGGTGCGCCCAGCGTCACGCCGGCGGCTTTGGCGTAGATCTCGGCCTTGCGGCGCGCATCCGCTACCGCCTTCTCGCGGGCATCATCCAGCAGCTTCGACGCCTGCGACACCTCGAACGAGATATTGCCGATGTCGTTGGCACCGGCGCCGACCAGCGTGTCGATGACGCCGGCGACCATTGTCACATCGCGGATGCGCACGGTGACGCGGTTGCTGGCACGATAGCCGACGACCGACGAAGGACCGGCGCGGTTCGGCGCGTATTGCGGCTGTAGCGACAGCCGCGAGGTCTGGATGTCCTTGGCGTCGATACTGGCGGCTTTCAGCGCTGCCAGCACCTTGGCCATCGCAATGTTGTTCGCTTCCGACGCCTCACGCGCGGTCTTGGCGTCCGAGGCGACCCCGGCGTCGACCGCGGCGAGATCGGGCGGCACCGAGATGCTGGCCTCGCCGGTGACCGAAATCGCCGGCGGAACGTCGGACTGCGCCAGTACGGGCGCGCCCAGGAGAAGCGCGACGGCGGCAGCGACCAGCGATGCCCGCATCATTTCAGCGGCACATAGACGTTGATCACGAGCTTGTCCTCCGCAGTCTTCAGCGGATCGGTCATGTATTCCTCGATGAAGGTGTCCTTGGCTTCCAGCTTCTTGTCGTCGAGGTGATTGGTGATCGCCTCATAGGTGTTGTCCATGTTGTCGTAGGAGCCGCGATGGACGAATTTCAGGGCCTTGCCCTCCGGCGACTGGCCCACGCTCATGTTCTTGGCGAGGTTTTTCGGCTCCTGCTCGACCGGGATCTCGGCCAGATAGGTGAAGCCGGTGTCGTCGGTCGAGGTGTAGACGATCATTCCGTTGCCCGCGGGCTTGATGCCCTGCTTCTCGAGCAGTCCGGTCAGCGCCTTGAACGAATCGATCAAGGCATCGAAAGCCGAATCCCAGTTGGCATTGCCCTTGGCGATCACGACCTTTTTGGCCGCGAGCGTGATCTGCTCGCCGAAGGCGTCCGCGGTCTGGACCGACGGTGCGGGGGGCGGGCTCTGCTCGGCGGACGGGCTTGCGGCCGGGGCCGGGCTCGCCGATGGCGCGGGAGCAGGGCTCGCGGTGGCGGCCGGCGCGGGCGAGGCGGAGGGCGCCTGGGCCAATGCGCTCCCGATCCCCAGCCAGATCGCTGCGGCCGGGATCAACGCGACCATCACAGAGCGGGGAAGGAAGGGGAGATTCATCCAGATTTCTCCATGGCCGTAAGCAGGTGTCCCGGTACGACCGACCCTAACACGCTGCGCGGGTGGTCGTCCCCTAACAGATCGGTCATCTGCCCTGCAGGCTGGTCATTCGCTCCAGATTCGCCATATAAGGCAGGCGGAATTTAGGGCATTTCATGAGCGCGCTCGCCAATCACAGCTTTGCCAAGATGAACGGCATTGGCAACGAGATCGTCGTGGTCGATCTGCGCGACGGCGCGGCCAAGGTGACCGCAGCGGACGCCCGCGCAGTAGCGGCCAGCGTGCCCTATGACCAGCTCATGGTGCTGCAGCCGGCGCGGCTCGCCGGCACCGAGGCCTTCATCCGCATCTACAACAATGACGGCTCGGAAGCCGGCGCCTGCGGCAACGGCATGCGCTGCGTGGTGCGCCGCCTGTTCGAGAAGACCGGCCAGACCGCGGTCACCTTCGAGACCGCGGCGGGGCTCTTGAACTGCTGGCAGGGGCCGGCGCCCGATCTCTATACGGTCGACATGGGCGCACCGAAGTTCGGCTGGCAGGACATTCCGCTCGCGGAAGAGTTTCGCGACACCCGCTATATCGAATTGCAGATCGGACCGATCGACAAGCCGCTCCTGCATTCGCCGTCCGTGGTCAGCATGGGCAACCCGCACGCGATCTTCTGGGTCGAGGACGTCAACGCCCATGACCTCGAGCGCTTCGGGCCGCTCTTGGAAAATCATCCGATCTTTCCCGAGCGCGCCAATATCACGCTCGCCCATATCGTCGACCGCGATCACATCACTATCCGCACCTGGGAGCGGGGTGCGGGGCTGACCAAGGCCTGCGGCTCGGCGGCCTGCGCCACCGCGGTGGCCGCGGCGCGGCTGAAGCGCACCAATCGCAATGTCGAGATCACGTTGCCCGGCGGCAAGCTCGCGATCGAATGGCGGGAGCGCGACGACCATGTGCTGATGACCGGCACCGCGTCGTTCGAATATGAGGGCCAATTCGATCCGGCGCTGTTTGCGTCGGTCGCCTAGGCCATGGGCGTCGAGGTCATCACTTTCGGCTGCCGCCTCAATGCGTTCGAATCCGAGGTGATCGCGCGTGAGGCAGAGGGCGCGGGGCTCGATCAGACCATCGTCATCAACAGCTGCGCCGTCACCAACGAGGCGGTGGCGCAGGCGCGGCAACAGATCCGCAGGCTGAAGCGTGAGCGGCCGGACGCGCGGATCGTCGTCACCGGCTGCGCGGCGCAGACGCAAAGCAGGATGTTCGCCGACATGGCCGAGGTCGATCGCGTCATCGGCAATGACGACAAGATTCACAGCGCGGCCTGGCGCGCGGCGCGGAACGCCTTCGATATCGATGCGAGCGAGAAGGTCGCGGTCAGCGACATCATGGCCGTCAAAGCGATGGCGCCGCATCTGCTTGATGGCTTCCAAAGCGGCCTGCCGCGCGTCTTCGTGCAGGTGCAAAATGGCTGCGACCACCGCTGTACCTTCTGCATCATTCCCTTCGGCCGCGGCAATTCGCGCTCGGTGCCGATGGGCGCGGTGGTCGAGCAGGTCCGCGCGCTCAGCAAGCGAGGCCACGCCGAGATCGTGCTGACCGGCGTCGATCTGACCAGCTATGGCGCCGATCTGCCGGGCGGGCCAAAGCTCGGACAGCTGGTGAAGCAGATCCTGCGGCACGTGCCGGAGTTGAAACGTTTGCGGATCTCATCGATCGATTCGATCGAGGCGGATCGCGACCTGCTCGACGCGATCGCCGACGATGCGCGGCTGATGCCGCATCTGCATCTTTCGCTGCAGTCCGGCGACGACATGATCCTGAAGCGGATGAAGCGGAGACATCTGCGCAACGATGCGATCGAATTTTGCGCGCAAGTTCGCCGGTTGCGGCCGGATATCGCCCTTGGCGCCGATATCATCGCGGGCTTTCCAACCGAAACCGAAGAGATGTTTGCGCGTTCGCTCGATCTCGTCGAAGAATGCGGCCTGACCTTCCTCCACGTGTTCCCCTATTCGCCGCGGCCGGGCACGCCGGCCGCGCGCATGCCGCAGGTCGCCGGCGGCGTGATCAAGGAGCGGGCAAGACGGCTGCGCGCAGCGGGCGAGACGGCGCTGCGGAAGCGATTGGCGTCAGAGGTCGGCGCGGCCCGCGAAGTGCTGATCGAGAGTCAGACGCAGGGCCGCACGGAGCACTTTGTGCCGGTGGCGATTGGTGGTGAAACGCCGGGTGCGGTGCGACGGCTTGCGATCACCGGCCACGACGGCGCGCGGTTGAATGCCTAATTCCGCTGTCGTCGCCCGGCTTGACCGGGCGACCCAGTAGGCCGCGGCCTCTCGATATAAAACGACTGTCTCTGGAATACTGGATCACCCGCTTCGCGGGTGATGACAGCGGAGATTGTGGCGACGCCGCGCCTACTCCCCGTTCCACCCGCACGCGCGCAGCCGCTCGTGCATATGCTCCGGCGCCGGTGCCGTCACGCGCACCGGCTCCTTGTTCTTCGAAATCGGAATCCCGATCTCGCGCGAATGCAGGTGCAGGCGCGGCTCGCCGAAGCGCGGGCCGTTGCCATAGATGTTGTCGCCGACGATCGGCCAACCTTGCGAGGCCGCATGTACGCGCAATTGATGGGTGCGGCCGGTCACGGGTTCCATGGCGAGCCAGGCGAGGCCTTCGCCGCGGCCGAGCACCTTCCAGTTGGTGATGGCCTCCTGTCCCTCCGGATCCGGCTTCTGCCACCAGCCGCGCTCGGCGTTCAGCCGCCCGAGCGGCAGATCGATCGTGCCTTCATGCTCGGCAGGCCCGCCCTCGACCACCGCCCAATAGGTCTTGGAGATCTTGCCGTGCTTGAACAATAGGCCAAGCGAGGCGGTCGCCTTGCGATGCCGCCCCAGCACCAGGCAGCCTGAAGTGTCCTTGTCGAGCCGATGAGCCAGCACCGGTGGCCGCGGCAAGCCGAAACGCAAGGCGTCGAAGGAGGCTTCGAGATTCGCCCCGCCCTTGGGTCCCCGATGCACGGGAAGCCCGGCCGGCTTGTCGATCACCAGCATCAGCCCGTCGCGGTGGAGCACGCGGGAGAGAATTTCTTCCGCGGTCAGCTGGGGAACATCGATCGATCGGTCAAGGCTTTCGCTCATGGCACGAAACGGCTAACACGTCCGCGCCATGAACGATACCACGTCGGAAACACCCAAACTGAGCTGGTGGCGGCGGCTGTCCAGCGGGCTGAAGCGCACCTCGAGTTCGCTCGGCACCGCGGTTGCCGATCTCGTCACCAAGCGCAAGCTCGACCGCGCCATGCTCGAGGATATCGAGGACGTGCTGTTGCGCGCTGATCTGGGCACCGACGTCGCCGCGCGCATTGTCGAGGCCGTCGGCGCCGGGCGCTATGACAAGGCGATCTCGGCCGATGAAGTGAAGAACGTGGTCGCGACCGAGGTCGAGAAAGTGCTGTCGCCCGTCGCCAAGCCATTGGTGATCGATACCGCGCACGTGCCGTTCGTCATTCTCGTGGTCGGCGTCAACGGCTCTGGCAAGACCACCACCATCGGCAAGCTGTCGGCGAAATTTTCTGCCGAAGGCCGCAAGGTGGTGCTGGCGGCCGGCGACACCTTCCGTGCCGCGGCCATTGAACAACTCAAGATCTGGGGCGAACGCACCGGATCGCCCGTCATCTCGGGCGCGCAGGGCTCGGATTCGGCTGGCCTCGCCTTCAATGCGTTGACATCGGCGAAGGAGCAACAGGTCGGCGTGCTGCTGATCGACACCGCCGGCCGCCTGCAGAACAAGGCCGAGCTCATGAAAGAGCTGGAAAAGGTCGTCCGCGTCATCCGCAAGGTGGACGCATCGGCGCCGCATGCGGTGCTATTGGTGCTCGATGCCACGGTGGGACAAAATGCGCTGTCGCAGGTCGAGGCATTTCATCGTACGGCAGGCGTCACGGGCCTGGTAATGACCAAGCTCGACGGCACGGCACGCGGCGGCATCCTGGTGGCGCTGGCGGAAAAGCACAAACTACCGGTGCATTTCATCGGCGTCGGCGAGAGCGTCGACGATCTCGCGCCGTTCGCGGCGAGAGACTTTGCAAAAGCTATCGCAGGACTGGACGATTAATGGACAAGACGCAGCCGCATCCGCTGTTCAAGCTGGCGACCGAGCTCGGTCCCTTGATCGTATTCTTTGTCGTCAACGCGAAATTCCATCTGTTCGTCGCCACCGGCGCCTTCATGGCCGCGATCGTGGCGGCGATGATCGCATCCTATGTGGTGACGAAGCACGTGCCGCTGATGGCGCTGGTCACCGGCGTCATCGTGCTGGTGTTCGGCACGCTGACGCTCGCGCTGCATGACGAGACCTTCATCAAGGTCAAGCCGACCATCATCTACGGCCTGTTTGCGCTGGTGCTTGGTGGCGGGCTTTTGTTCGGCCGCTCCTTCATTGCCGTCATGTTCGACCAGATGTTCAATCTGACGCCGCAGGGCTGGCGTATCCTCACCCTGCGCTGGGCGCTGTTCTTTGCCGGCATGGCGATTTTGAACGAGGTGATCTGGCGCACGCAGACGACGGATTTCTGGGTGAACTTCAAGGTCTTCGGCGTCACGCCGCTGACCATGATCTTCGCCATCGCGCAGATGCCGCTGGTCAAGCGCTACCATATCGAGCCGGTCTCGCTGGAAGCGAGCGAGGCGGAAGCGGGCGACGTGAGGAAGGGGTAAGCTTTTTATTCCTCGGGTAGCGGGCTCCCTCTCCCGCTTGCGGGGGAGGGCTGGGGTGGGGGTGTCTCCCCAAATGGCGCTGGCCGAGTGGATAGACCCCCACCCGCCGCGCTACGCGCGTCGGCCTCCCCCGCGCGCGGGAGAGGCTAAGAACCTGCTTTGAGCGCCTTGTCGATCTCCGCCCGGACCACGCTGTCGATATTGTCCGGCGTGATCGGGCCGACCAGCTTGTAGACGATCTTGCCCTCGCGGCCGACGATAAAGGTTTCCGGCACGCCGTAGACGCCCCATTCGATCGCGGCGCGGCCGTTGCCGTCGACGCCGACCATGCTGAACGGATTGCCGTACTGGCCGAGGAAACGGCGCGCGTTCTCGGAGGAGTCCTTGTAGTTGATGCCGATCACCTGCAGCCGCTTGTCGTGGCCGAGCTGGGTGAGCAGCGGCGCTTCGTCGTGGCAGGGGACGCACCAGGACGCCCAGACGTTGACGATGCT
>DATMNV010000222.1:0-22997 GCA_035568535.1 Bradyrhizobium sp. | reverse complement strand
ACCACGGGAAGGCTTCGAGGTTGAGGTGAAGGGAAAACTGGCCGCGCTGGTAGGAGGGAAGGTCTTTCCGGAGGCCCATTACAATAGTGGGTGCTTGGTAGCGGGAGAGGGACTCGAACCCCCGACCCCAGGATTATGATTCCCGTGCTCTAACCAGCTGAGCTACCCCGCCAAGGCATTGCGCCGCGGGCATCAGAGGACCGCGGCGCGAATGGGCGGGATATAGGGAATGCCGCTCGCCCCTGTCAAGCAAACGCGCTGCTGGCGGGATGACTATTCTTCGAATCGTCATTCCGCTCTATCTTCTTGTTTGAGCATGATCTTTTCGGAAAACCGGTTCCCATTTTTCCGGATCATGCTCCGGCAGCCTTATTTCGGCCGCAGGCTGGGGTCGCCGCCGGGGCTGCCGGGCGGCGGAATCACCGGCATTTTGCCGCCTTCCGGTGTCGGCGCGCGGATTTCGGGGTCCACATTGGACGGCGGGCACAAGGTGCCGTCGGATCTGGCGAGCCTGTCGCCGAGCGGCTCGCGGGACTCGCCGACGGTCGAGCCATCTGTTTTCGTGCCGGTGCCGTTCGGCGGCATCGGCGCGCAATTGGTGGGCGGCAAGGCCGTCGGCGGCGCGATTTGTGCCCGCGGCGTGGCGGGTGAGGCCGGGGCTTGCGCGTTCGCCGCACTCGCCAGCATCAGCGCGCAGGTGGCCATCATGAGCGGTTTCATGGTCATGCAAAGAGAACGCGTCGGACCGCGTAGCGGTTCCGCAGAAAAGCTTTACGCTTTGCGGTAACGGATCAGCGAGAAATGCCCCATCGGCGGCATCGGCCGGCGCTCGGCCAGCGTCACGCCGCCGTGCTTTGCGGCCCATTTCACCAGCCGCTCCCAGGGAAATTCCGGGCGCCAGCCGAGCCGGCGCGCCAGCGGCGCAAACGCGAGCTCGAAGACGCGGCGCAGACCATTCTCGGCGCCGATGTGATTGACCAGGATCAATTCGCCGCCGGGTTTGAGCACGCGCACGAAATCGTCCAGCGTGGCTTCCGGATCCGGCACCGCCGTGATGACATATTGCGCCACCACCGCATCGAACGAAGCATCCTTGAAGGCGAGATTCTTCGCGTCCATCACCGCGAGCGTCTCGACATTGACGAGTTTTTCCGCACGCACGCGCTGCTGCGCCCTGCGCAGCATCGGCTCGGAAATGTCGACGCCGCAGATTTTTGTGAAGCGAGAATAATCCGACAGCGATAGCCCGGTGCCGACGCCGACATCGAGGATGCGCCCGCCGATGCGGTCGGCTTCCGCGATCGTCGACTGCCGGCCGGAATCGAACACCTTGCCGAACACGAGGTCGTAGACCGGCGCCCAGCGCCCATACGCCTTTTCGACCCCTTCGCGGTCGATGTCCCCCATGCCCCGCGCCCCTGAGATTTTCTAGCCGCGCACCGCTTCCACCAGCGGCCGCGTCACACCGGCTCGCTTCGCGGTCGCGCTCTGGATGAAGCCGCCGCCCAGCACGCGCGCCTGTCCTGAGGCTGCGTCGTAGAACACGCAGGCCTGGCCCGGCGAGACGCCCTCCTCGCCCGCGACGAGCTCGACTTCATACTGGCCGTTGGCACCGCGCAGCCAAGCCGGCTGCGGCGCACGGGTCGAGCGCACGCGCACGAAGATCTCGAGGCCCTCGCCAATGGCGCGGTCGAGAGCGCCGTCGCCGATCCAGTTGACGTCACGCAGGAGAATGCGATCCATCCGCAGCGCCTCGCGCGGGCCGACCACGACGCGGCGTGTCGCGGCATCGAGCTTCACCACATACAGGGGATGACCCGAGGCAATGCCGAGGCCCTTGCGCTGGCCGACGGTGAAATGCGCGATGCCCTGATGGGTGCCGAGCACGCGGCCCTCGAGATCGACGATATCGCCGGGCTCCATCGCATTCGGCTTCAACCGGCTGATGATATCGGTGTAACGGCCGGTCGGCACGAAGCAGATGTCCTGGCTGTCGTGCTTGTCGGCGACCTCGAGGCCAAAGCGCCGCGCCAGCTCGCGCACCTCGGGCTTGGTCATGTCGCCGAGCGGAAAGCGCAAATAATCGAGCTGGTCGCGCGTGGTCGCAAACAGAAAATAGCTCTGGTCGCGATCGGCATCGGCGGCGCAGACCAGCGCGCGCGATCCGGAGGCCACGCGGCGCGAGGCGACATAATGGCCGGTAGCGAGCGCCTGCGCGCCGAGCTCGCGCGCGGTCTTCAGAAGATCGCGAAACTTGATTGCGCGGTTGCACTCGATGCAGGGCACCGGCGTCTCGCCGAGCGCGTAGCTCTCGGCAAAGGTGTCGATCACGGATTCGCGGAAGCGATCCTCGTAGTCCAGCACGTAATGCGGAATGCCGATGCGCTCGGCAACGTTGCGCGCGTCGTGGATGTCCTGGCCGGCGCAGCAGGCGCCCTTGCGATGGGTGGCCGCGCCATGGTCGTAAAGCTGCAGTGTGATGCCGACGACGTCGTACCCCTGCGACTTCAACAGCGCAGCCGTGGTCGAGGAATCGACGCCGCCGGACATGGCGACGACGACCCTGGTATCCTCCGGACGGCCTTCGAGATCGAGACTGTTGCGCATGGTTTTGGTCAATCGAAGAACAGCGCGGGCGACGTCGACCGCCTCCTTTAGTCGGGAAGCCGATTTGCGCGCCCGTTTTGCGGTTAAGCCGGTTTTTGGCGCGGTTCCGGTCGCGGCCCGACCGGAAGGCCCAAAGAATTGCACTCTTAATATAGGCCGCATTGACGTGGCGCAATCGCGCGGGAGGCTTTTGCAACGCAAACGGCAAATCTTGCCGAGCGGCAGAAAAGGGGGCTGCCTGCGGCGCCCCCGGACCAGCCGGTCACCGCGATAAGGCATTGAAAAATATCAATATTCAGCCACGGCCGAGGCTGGCCCGCTCCTTGCTAACTTTCTTGCCAGGTTTCCATATGAGAGGCAGGCCCCGTGGTGAGCGTCACGTCAGATGTCAGTGCAAGCGCGACTTATCAGAACGCGCCGCCGAAGCCTGCCCTGCCCGACCCGTCGCAGCTCACTGCGAACTTTGCCGCAATGGTCGACAGCAACCTGCCCGCCGACCCCTCGAGCGCGCTGCCGCCGGCGCCGGAACCGGCCGCGCCGCCGCGTTCGGCCAACAACAGTTCAGCTTCGGACAACAACTCGCCGCGCAAGACGCAAGGCTCGGACCAGCCGCCGCCGAGCCGCTCGGATGATTCCTCGAATTCGAGCCCGCCCGCGGTCAACAATGCGACCGGCGCGGGAACCAACAACGACGCGCCGAAGAAGAGCAGCAGCGCGAAGTCCGACACGTCGAAGAGCTCCGACAGCAAATCGTCCGACAAGACCTCGGCCGACAACAGCCAGGCGAGCGGCGACGCGACCGATCAGGCAAAGGCGGCCGAGGCGCAAACGGTCACGCAGAATCCGATCGCCGCGCTGATTCCGGTTGCGACCGGACTTGCGAATCCACAGACCACAGCGGCGAATGCGAACGCGCCGCTCGCGATCGCAGCCGCCGCCATCGCAGCGACATCATCGACCACGGCCGCGACGGCTCCGCCTCCACTACCGAATACCGGTCTCGCGCCGAAAGGGGCGGCAGCTGGGGTCACGAATGCGAAGACGGCGGCCCAGAGCGCAGCGCTCGGCGCAACCACCACGCAACAGGGCACCGATCCGAGCGCAACCACCGAGGCCGCGGTCGTTTCCGCAGCCGGCGCGACCACGGCCAAGACCACCACCGGCTTCAAGACCACGCTCACCCAGGGCAAGGCCGCGACGACGCCTTCTACCGGCGGCACGCCAGGCACATCCGGTTCGGCGGCGACGGCGAATGCCAACAATGCGAACGCGACCGGCGCCGCGCCGCAGCCGACCGTCGAAGCCAAGCCGGACTCGGCAAACGTTCTCAGCGATGCCGTCAAACCCGACGGCAACACTGCAGCGTCTGCGACGCACGACCATTCGCAGGCCGCCGGCAACGGCCAGGCTCCGGCCGCGCCGATCGATCCGAACGCGCAACTGGCCACCGTGCCGCAGCAGCTTTCCAACACGACGCAAGTAGCCGCGAGCGACAAGTTCACGGTGACGCAGGCCGGCGGCGCGGCCGTGCCGGTCAGCGGATTGGCAGTCGAGATCGCCGCCTCCGTGCATAGCGGCAAGACCCAGTTCGACGTGCGGCTCGATCCCGCCGATCTCGGCCGCATCGATGTCCGCATCGCGGTCGACCGCAACGGCCAGGTGACGTCGCATCTCACCGTCGAGAAGCCGGAAACGCTGTCGATGCTGCAGCAGGACGCGCCGCAGCTGCAGCAGGCGCTCAACGATGCGGGCCTGAAGACCGGCAGCGGCGGTTTGCAGTTCAGCCTGCGCGATCAATCTTCGTCCGGGCAAAACAACAGCAACAACCAGAGCGGCGCCCAGCCGCAGCGGCTGATGATCAGCGAGGACGACACCATTCCCGCGGCGGTTGCCGGACGGTCCTACGGCCGCATGCTGGGCGGCAATGGCGGCGTGGACATCAGGGTTTGAGAGGAGACTGACATGGCAAGTACAGGTGCGACCACCGCAGCTCCCATCGTTTCCGGCACGACGCCGCTGCCGTCGTCGTCTTCTTCCAGCTCGTCCGGTGGATCGACGCTGGGCTCGAGCACCGACCAGACCATCGCCGGCAATTTCCAGACGTTTCTCACGCTGCTGACCACGCAGCTGCAGAACCAGAATCCTCTCGATCCCCTCGATACAAATCAGTTCACCCAACAGCTCGTGGAGTTTGCCGGCGTCGAGCAGCAGCTCAAGACCAACGACTCGCTCTCGACGCTGGTCTCGATGCAGCAGACTGCGCAGGCAACGCAAGCGCTGGAATTCGTCGGCAAGACCGCGATCGTGTCCGGCGGCACCACCGCGCTTTCCAATTCCTCGGCGACGTGGGAGCTCAACGTCCCGTCGACATCCACCATCAACATCTCCATCGCCAACAGCGCGGGCCAGACCGTCTATAGCGGCAACTTCTCGGCGAATGCCGGCAACAACCAGCCCTTCACCTGGAACGGCCAGGGCAATGACGGCACGCAATATCCGGACGGGTATTATACGCTGACGGCAACCGCGGCCGACGGATCGGGCAACACAGTCGCCATTCCGACGCAGGTCGGCGGCACCGTGAGCGCGGTCGACCTCACCCAGTCGCCGCCGCTGCTTTCGATCAACGGCCAGAGCTACACCATCAGTCAGATCAAGGCGATCGGCGCGCCGCCCGCCTCGTCGTCGTCGAAGTAGCGTTTGCGCGGAGATCGTGCGCAAAAAACCAGCGGCACGCGTCTCGCGCGCGCCCAATAATTAAGAATGCGTTAAAAAAACCGCTTTTTTTCCGCGCAAACCCGGTGCCCACGGCCCCGGGCTCCTCGTGCTGCCCTCATTTCGAAGGAGAATCGCATTGAAGCCGTGAGCTTAGGCAAATTTTAAGCCGCTCGGCGTAGGTTGGTACCGTGAGTTCAGTGGTTAAGAGTTTGTGAGTACGCCATGACAGAACCCCATCGCCCGAGGGTGAAATACGTCATCGGGCCCGACGGCAGCCCGCTTACGATTGCGGACCTGCCCGCGCCCGGGACCAAACGGTGGGTCATTCGCCGTAAGGCCGAAGTTGTCGCTGCGGTTCGCGGCGGCCTGCTCTCCCTCGAGGAGGCTTGCAGCCGCTACACGCTGACCGTCGACGAATTCCTCTCCTGGCAGTTCTCGATCGATCAGCACGGCCTCGCGGGGCTGCGCACCACCCGCATCCAGCAATATCGCCAGTAAGCGCCTCCTGCTTTCGAACCAAGGTATTTGACGAAAATCGACCTCGCCCTGCGAGGTCGATTTTTTTCATGTTCGCCAATTTGGCGCACCTCTTAACCTTCGTTAACCATATCGAAACCATCCCATAGGCAATAATTGCCTACTCGGCCTTTGGGTGCCGAATCTGGGGCAGTTGGTTTTGCAAGGTCTCGTTGACTTCCTGAAGGGCCTGGGGGCTGCGCGTTTGATGGCGATGATCGCGGTCACGACCGCGCTGGTCGGCTTTTTCGCGTTCGTCATCATGCGGGTGACCACACCGCAGATGACCACGCTGTTCACCGATCTCTCCATCGAGGACTCCTCCAGCATCATCAAGGACCTGGAACGCCAGGCCATCCCCTACGAGATCCGCAACGAAGGCAGCGTGATCATGGTCCCGAAGGACAAGGTCACGCGGTTGCGCATGAAGCTCGCCGAGGGCGGGCTGCCCAAGGGCGGCGGCGTCGGCTACGAAATCTTCGACAAGTCGGACGCGCTCGGCACCACGAGCTTCGTGCAGAACATCAACCATCTGCGCGCGCTGGAAGGCGAGCTTGCCCGCACCATCCGCGCCATCGACCGCATCCAGGCGGCGCGGGTGCATCTGGTGCTGCCGGAGCGGCCGCTGTTCTCGCGCGAGACGCCGGAGCCGTCGGCCTCGATCGTGGTGCGGGTCCGCGGCGCGCTCGAGCCGCAGCAGATCCGCGCCATCCAGCATCTGGTCGCCTCCTCCGTCAACGGCTTGAAGCCGCAGCGGGTGTCGATCGTCGATGAATCCGGCCAGTTGCTCGCCGACGGCGCGGGCACCGACGTCGACCAGGCCGTCGGCGACGAGCGGCGCGGCGCCTTCGAGAAGCGGATGCGCAAGCAGGTCGAGGACATCGTCTCCTCGGTGGTCGGTGCCGGCCGCGCCCGCGTGCAGCTGTCGGCCGATTTCGACTTCAACAGGGTCACCCAGACCTCGGACAAGTTCGATCCCGAGGGCCGCGTGCTGCGCTCGAGCCAGACGCGCGAGGAATCCTCGGCCTCCGCCGTCGACAACGGCCAGGTCACCGTCAACAACGAGCTGCCCGGCAACCAGCAGCCCAACGGCGCCGCGGTCCCGCGCGACCAGAGCAAGAAGACGGAGGAAACCAACAATTACGAGATTTCCCGCACCACCAAGACCGAGGTGACGGAAGCCGGCCGCGTCAACCGCATCTCGGTCGCAGTGCTGGTCGACGGCGCCTATTCCAAGAACGAGAAGGGCGAACTGGTCTACAAGGAGCGCTCGAAGGAAGAGCTCGACCGCATCGCGGCGCTGGTGCGCTCGGCGATCGGCTTCGACCAGAAGCGTGGCGACCAGGTCGAGGTGGTCAACCTGAAATTCGCCGAAGGCCCGCAGGTCACCCCGATCACCGAGCCGACCGGCTTCCTCGGCATGCTGCAGTTCACCAAGGATGACATCATGTATGTCATCGAGCTCGGCGTCATGATGCTGCTCGGCCTCGTCGTGCTGTTCATGGTGGTGCGCCCGCTGGTCAAGAAGATCCTGGCCTCCGAGGAAATGGCCGCCCTCGCCAACGCCGTGACGGCGCCGCCGGAAACCGCCGCGCTGGCCGGCCCCGGCGCGCCCGGCGGGCTGCTTCCCGGCAACAACACCGCCCATCTGATCGACGTGGCGCAGGTGCAAGGCCAGGTCCACGCCCAATCGGTGCATCGCGTCGGCGAGCTCGCCGAGCGCAACCCCAACGAAGCCGTCGCCATTGTCCGTCAGTGGCTCAGTGAAACCCCCGCCGCATCGTGATCTGACATGGCCGTACCGCAGCAAACCCAGAATTCCAACGACATCACCAGCGTCATCGCCAGCCTCGCGCCGCGCCAGGCGGGCAAGGAAAGGTCGGATCTGCCCGGCCCCAAGCGCGCCGCGATGCTGATGCTCGCGCTCGGCGACCAGTATGGCGGCAAGATCTGGCAGCTGCTCGACGACGACGAGGTGCGCGAGCTGTCGATCGCGATGTCCACGCTCGGCAACATCGAGGCCGACGTGGTCGAGGAGATGCTGCTCGAATTCGTCTCGCGCATGTCGGCTTCGGGCGCGCTGATGGGCAATTTCGACGCCACCGAACGGCTGTTGCAGCAATACCTGCCGCCGGAACGCGTCAACGGCATCATGGACGAGATCCGCGGTCCCGCCGGACGCAATATGTGGGAGAAGCTTTCCAACGTGCAGGAAGAAGTGCTCGCCAACTATCTGAAGAACGAATATCCGCAGACCATTGCGGTGGTGCTGTCGAAGCTGAAGCCCGAGCATGCCGCGCGCGTGCTGGCGATCCTGCCCGAGGACATGGCGCTCGATGTGGTCGGCCGCATGCTCAAGATGGAAGCCGTGCAGAAGGAAGTGATCGAGAGCGTCGAGAAGACGTTGCGGGTCGAGTTCATGTCGAACCTGTCGCAGACCCGCCGCCGCGACGCCCATGAGGTGATGGCCGAAATCTTCAACAATTTCGACCGCCAGACCGAGACGCGCTTCATCACCTCGCTGGAAGAGGAAAACCGCGAGTCGGCCGAGCGCATCAAGGCGCTGATGTTCACCTTCGACGACCTGATCAAGCTCGATTCCGCTTCGGCGCAAACGCTGATGCGCAATGTCGACAAGGACAAGCTCGGCGTGGCGCTCAAAAGCGCCAACGAAGAGGTCAAGGGCTTCTTTCTCGGCAACATGTCCTCGCGCGCCGGCAAGATGCTGCTGGACGACATGGCGGCGATGGGCCCGGTCCGCTTGCGCGACGTCGACGAGGCGCAGGCGTTGCTGGTCAACCTCGCCAAGGACCTCGCGGCCAAGGGCGAGATCACGCTTACCAAGAACCGCGCTGACGACGAGCTGGTGTACTGATGGCTTCTCCCGCCAAATTCCTGTTCGACACCGACTTCGCCGCTCCCGACAAGTCGCGCGAGCGGCCGACGCAGGCCGAGATGGCGCAAAAGATCGCGGCCGCCGAGCAGCGCGCCTATCGCGACGGCTTCGACGCCGGCCAGCGCGAGGCGAAGGCCGAGAGCGATCGTCGCGCCGCGCTGGCGCTGGAAGAGATCAAGATCGGCATCCAGGGCATTGCGGCGCGCTTTGCCGGCATCGAGACGCGAATGGAGACCGAGGCCGTCGACGTTGCGGTCTCCGTCGCGCGGAAACTCTGCAGCGAATTGATTGCGGCCGAACCGCTCGGCGAGATCGTGGGCCTCGTCAAGGAATGCTTCTCGCATCTGGTCTCGACGCCGCATCTCGTGGTCCGCATCAACGCTTCGCTCTATGAAATAGCGCGCGACCAGATCGAGCGGCTGGCCAAGCAGTCCGGCTTCGAGGGCCGCCTGGTGATCCTGGCCGAACCCGAGATCGCCACCGGCGATTGCCGGATCGAGTGGGCCGATGGCGGCGTGGTGCTGGATCGTGCGGCAATCGACGCCAAGATCAACGAGCTGGTCGGACGCTACATCGCGTCCAGGAACGAGGCCGCACCTGCGGCCATGGGGGCTTAAGACATGAGCGACACCGACACCCAGGTTCCGCTTCCCGACCTCAACAACGCGGCGGAAACGCCCGCGGTCAGCGACATCGGCTACAACGAAGACGAACAGGCCGCCCGCATTGCCGCCGATCTCGAGGCGGTGTTCGACGTGCCGGTCCAGGTCTCCGCCGTGCTCGGCCGCTCCAAGATGGACGTCGGCGAGCTGTTGAAGCTCGGGCCCGGCACCGTGCTCGAGCTCGACCGCCGCGTCGGCGAAGCCATCGACATCTATGTCAACAACCGCCTGGTCGCCCGTGGCGAGGTGGTGCTGGTGGAAGACAAGCTTGGCGTGACCATGACCGAAATCATCAAGGCCGAACGAACCTAAGGGCAACTGATTCGCGCGAAACACGCGCTCAAGAGAACAGGAGACAGACATGCGGCTTCTAATCGTTGGCACGTTGAAGGGCCAGCTCACCGCAGCCACCAAGATCGCGATGGACAATGGCGCGTCCGTCACCCACGCCGAGGGCAACGAGCAGGCGATGGCGGTGCTGCGCGGCGGCAAGGGCGCCGACCTGCTGCTGGTCGATGTCGGCCTCGACATCCGCGACCTCGTGATGCGGCTGGAAGCCGAGCACATCCATGTGCCGATCGTCGCCTGCGGCATCTCCTCCGACGCCCGCGCTGCGGTTGCAGCGATCCATGCCGGCGCCAAGGAATACATCCCGCTGCCGCCCGATCCGGAACTGATCGCGGCCGTGCTTGCGGCGGTCGCCAACGACTCCCGCGACCTCATCTATCGCGATGACGCCATGGCCAAGGTGATCAAGCTCGCGCAGCAGATCGCAGGCTCGGATGCGTCGGTGATGGTCACCGGCGAATCCGGCACCGGCAAGGAAGTGCTGGCGCGCTACGTCCACTCCCGTTCGACCCGTGCCAAGCGGCCGTTCATCTCCATCAACTGCGCGGCGATCCCCGAGCATCTGCTGGAGTCCGAACTGTTCGGCCATGAGAAAGGCGCCTTCACCGGCGCGGTAGCGCGCCGCATCGGCAAGTTCGAGGAAGCGACCGGCGGCACGCTGCTGCTCGACGAAATCTCCGAGATGGACGTGCGGTTGCAATCAAAACTGCTGCGCGCGATCCAGGAGCGCGTGATCGACCGCGTCGGCGGCACCAAGCCGGTTCCGGTCGATATCCGCATCATCGCGACCTCGAATCGCAACCTCGCGGATGCCGTGCGCGAAGGCAGCTTCCGCGAGGACCTGCTGTTCCGCCTCAACGTCGTGAACCTGAAGATTCCGCCGCTGCGCGATCGCCCTGCCGACATCCTCGAACTGGCACAGCATTTCGCCAAAAAATACGCCGACGCCAATGGCGTGCCGCCGCGGCCGATCTCGGCGGATGCGCGGCGCGTGCTCACCGCCAACCGCTGGCAGGGCAATGTCCGCGAACTCGAGAACACCATCCATCGCGCGGTGCTGATGGCGCAGGGCGACGAAATCGGCCCCGACGCCATCCTGACACCGGATGGCGACCGGCTCGACGTCGCCAAGACCCAGCCGGCGGTGGCCCACGCGACCTTTGCCGCCGAGCAGGTCACGCGCGCCCTCGTCGGCCGCACGGTGGCGGATGTGGAGCGCGACCTGATCCTGGAGACGCTGAAGCACTGCCTCGGTAACCGCACCCACGCCGCCAACATACTCGGCATCTCCATCCGCACGCTGCGCAACAAACTCAACGAATACGCCGATGGCGGCGTGCCAATCCCGCCGCCGGGCGCCGGCGAATACGGGCAGCGAATGGCGACGGCGGGGTGACCCGGCCGCCGTCATTGCGAGGAGCGCCAGCGACGAAGCAATCCAGCGCTGGTCATTCCGGGGCGATGCGAAGCATCGAACTATGGTGCGCAATTGCGCATCTGAGAATCTCGAGATTCCGGGTTCGTCGCTGCGCGACGCCCCGGAATGACATTAGGAATAATTCGGCCCGTCCGGATTCCTGAAGATATGAATGGGGTCGCCGGGCGTGAAATCGCGGCCGCGGTAGATCGCATAGGCGTAGAGCGCGAGATAGAACATCGCCAGCACGCCGACCGCGTAGAAAGCCCAAATTCCGAACCGCTTCATCCAGAGAACATGCCATGGGACGCGACGGTCCGCTATGGGTTCGGCTTCGGGAAGCGCTCTGGCACGAACTGACGCCGAAGGTACGAGACCGCCTGCATTTCATGCGCATGGCCGCCCGGCACGCTCACGTCGGCGAGCTTTACCATGTCCTCTTCCCGGTCGATCGCCACGTAGTCGCCCTGCCAGTAGGCAAGCGCCCCGTGGCCCGGCGAAAGCTGCACATGCAGCACACGTCCGATGACGATCGCGTGCGAATGACGCTCGATGATGTCCTCGGCTTCGCATTCGATCGCCGCGAGCGCTCCGGCTAGAAGCCGCACGCCGGAATCGCGCACGGTCCACTGCGCCCCGACAAAACGTTCAGCGCCTTTCAAGCCGTCCTTGCCGGTAAACCGTTCGGCGACATCGATCTGGTCGGCACTCAGGATGTTCACGCCGAAGAAGCGATGGCGCTGCAACAGCGGCCAGGATGATGACGCGCGGTTGATGCTGACAATCAGCGAGGGGGAATCGACCGAGAGTGACGAGACCGAGGTGACCGTCATGCCCGAGATATCCGTGCCCGCGCCGGCCGTGATGACGCTGACGCCACCGGCGAGCTGGCGCATGGCCGCTCGGAAATCAGCGGAAGGCGTCTGGCGATCGAGGTCAGGCAGGCGGACGATGGGATTCATGGTGTGTCCTCACGAAGCAGGCAGTTCGTCTCCGGTGCGAAGCAGCTCGCCCAGGATCGTGCCTTCCAGCGCCGCCAGATCGGCCGCGCCGCGCTGGCGGGGACGATGGATATCCACGTTTACGTCATGGGCGATGCGGCCGCCTTCGATGATCAATACGCGATCGGCCAGCGCCACCGCCTCAGTGACGTCATGGGTGACCAGGATGGCGGTAAAACCCTGGTCGAGCCAGACCCGCTCCAGCAGGCGCTGCATCGAAATCCTTGTCAGCGCATCCAGCGCGCCCAGCGGCTCGTCGAAAGCAAGCACGCGCGGATGGCTGACCAGCGCGCGGGCCAGCGCCACGCGCTGCTTCTGTCCGCCCGAGAGTGAGGCGGGCCATTCGCCGCGCTTGCTGTCGAGCCCGACCTCGACCAGCGCCTGTCCGGCGCGCGGCTGCGCGTCGGCTGAGTGGCGATCGCGCCCGAGACCGACCTCGACATTGGCGAGCACCCGCGCCCAAGGTAACAGCCGCGGCTCCTGGAACATCACGCGGATATCTTCGGCGCGCGTCGCTTCGCCAAAATGGATGGTTCCGGCATCGGCGCGCTCGAGGCCTGCGATGAGGCGCAGCAGCGTGCTCTTGCCGCAGCCGCTGCGGCCGACGATCGCGACAAACTGGCCTGCGGGAATATGCAGGTCGATGCCGCGCAGCACCGCATTGTCGCCATAGGATTTTCGCAAGTCCTGAATGGTCAGTGCCAGGCCGCGGCCGGCGCTTTCCGAATGGCGCCGCGCGAGGCGCGCCTGTTCGACGAAATCGGTCCGCCTCACGGGCTCCGCAGAGGAATCTTCAAATCGGAGGATTTGCTGCATTTTCACTCTCAGGATTTGCGGTAGGCGGGATGCCAGGCGAGCGTGAGCCGCTCCAGCACGCGCGAGGCGCTGTCGGCGAACTTGCCCAGCAAAGCGTAGATCATGATGGAGAGCACGACGACGTCGATCTGCATGAACTCGCGCGCCTGCATCGCCATGTAGCCGAGGCCGGAAGACGCCGCGATGGTCTCGGCGACGATCAAGGTCAGCCACATGATGCCGAGCGCAAAGCGAACGCCAACGAAGATCGACGGCAGCGCGCCCGGGAAGATTACCCGGCGGAACAATTCGCCGTCGCGCATGCCATAGATGCGGCCCATCTCGATCAACTGCGGATCGACGGTGCGGATGCCGTGCAGCGTATTGAGGTAGATCGGGAAGAATACGCCGAGCGCCACCAGAAACAACTTTGCGGTCTCGTCGATACCGAACCACAGGATCACCAGCGGGATCAGCGCCAGGTGCGGCACATTGCGCACCATCTGCAGCGTGGTGTCGGTCAGCTTACCGGAAAGCTCCGAAAGACCATTGGCCAGACCAAAGGCGAAACCGATGCCGCCCCCGATCAAAAAGCCGATACCCGCGCGCCAGAAGCTGACCCAGATGTTGCGCTCGAGCTCACCGGAGAGCAGCAGCTTCCAGCCCGAACGCACGACCTCGCTCGGCGCCGGCAGCACACGCTCCGACACCAACCCGGTCATGCAAGCGACCTGCCAGATCAGGATGATCGCCAGCGGCACGATCCACTGGATCAGGCCGTCGGCGCCGGGCCAACGCCACGAGCGTACGCGCGGCAGACTTTCGATCACACTCATGATTCGGCAACCTTCTGCAGCGGACGATGCTCGTTGGCGATGGTCTCCCCGAACGGGCCGGTGTTGACGCGGATGGGCGTGACATTTCTGGGCCGCTCTAATTCGAGCAGCGGGAACACCAACTCGGCGAAGCGATAGGCTTCTTCCAGATGCGGGTAGCCGGACATGATGAAGGTATCGATGCCGACGTCCTGATACTCCCGGATACGCGCCGCCACCGTCGCGGAGTCGCCGACCAGCGCGGTTCCGGCACCGCCGCGCACCAGGCCGACACCGGCCCACAGGTTGGGGCTGATCTCGAGCTTGTCGCGGCGGCCGCCATGCAGTTGCGCCATGCGCTGCTGCCCGACCGAGTCCATGCGCGAGAAGATTTTCTGGGCCGATGCAATGGTCTCGTCGGTGACATGCTTGATCAGGTCGTCGGCGGCGGCCCACGCTTCCGCATTGGTCTCGCGCACGATCACGTGGAGGCGGATGCCAAAGGAAAGTTTGCGCCCGCGTTTGGCCGCTGCAGCCTTCACGCGATTGACTTTCTCGGCAACCTGCGCCGGCGGCTCGCCCCAGGTCAGATATTTGTCGACGCTGTCGACGGCAACGTCGATTCCGGCATCCGACGATCCGCCGAAATAGAGCGGCGGACGCGGCGATTGCACCGGCTGGAACAGGATCCGGCCATCCTCGATGCGGATATGCTCGCCGTTGAAGTTCACGGTCTTGCCGGCGAGAAGATCGCTGTAGACGCTCAGGAACTCCCGGGTCACGGCATAGCGGGCGTCGTGGTCGAGGAAGATGCCGTCGCCCTTGTTCTCTATCGGGTCACCGCCGGTGACGACGTTGATCAGCAGGCGGCCGTCCGTGATGCGGTCGAGCGTGGCCGTCATCCGCGCCGCCACGCTCGGCGACTGCAGGCCGGGCCGGACCGCTACGAGATAGCGCAGCCGCTCGGTGAAGGGCGCGACGCTGGAAGCCACGATCCAGGAGTCCTCGCAGCTCCGCCCGGTCGGCAGCAGCACGCCGAAATAGCCGAGCTGGTCGGCGGCCTGCGCGATCTGCCGCAGATAGTTGAAATTCACCTCGCGCCCGCCGGTGGAGGTGCCGAGATAACGGCCGTCGCCATGGGTCGGCAGGAACCAGAGGATGTTCGCGTTGGAGGACGGGTGTTGCGTCATGATCAGGAACCCGGTTTGCGTTGCAGGTCGGAAACATTGATGGCCTTCGGCACCAGGCCGAGCGCCACAAACGTGTCGGCGATGCGCTGCTGGCTCGCGATCACCTCGTTGTTGATCGGCAGTATCCCGTAAGACTCGCGCCTGAGCGACACCGCGAGCACGGAGGCAGGCAGACCGATCGATGGACTGAGCTGTTCGGCGACGGCTTCGACATTGTGTTTGGTCCAGTCATCGACCTCATTGAGCGCGTCGAGCACGACATCGACCGCCTTGACGTTGTCGGTCAAAAACTTCCGCGACGAGAAATAGAACTGGTGGTTGGCGACGAGCCCGGTGCCATCGGCGAGGATCCGCGCGCCGGTCGAGGCTTCTGCCGCCGCCTCGTAGGGGTCCCAGATCACCCAGGCGTCGACCGAGCCGCGCGTGAACGCGGCCAGCGCGTCGGCGGGCGCCAGAAACACGGTCTGGATGTCGCTGTATTTCAGCCCGGCCTGCTCCAGCGCGCGCACCAGGAGATAGTGCACATTGGAGCCCTTGTTCAGCGCGACTTTCTTGCCCTTGAGGTCGGCGACCGATTTCAGCGGGCTGTCCCTGGACACCAGGATCGCCTCGCCCTGCGGCGCCGGCGGATCGTAAGCGAGATAGACCAGCGGCGCGCCGGCCGCCTGCGCGAAGATCGGCGGCGTCTCGCCGGCAATGCCGAAGTCGATCGAGCCGACATTTAGCGCTTCCAGCAGCGGCGGACCGGAGGGAAACTCCGTCCAGGAGACCGAATATCCAAGCGGCTTGAGCTTCTGCTCGAGCGTGCCGCGGCCCTTCAGCAGCACCAGCTTGCCATATTTCTGGTAGCCGATGCGGACAACCTTGTCCTCGCCATAGGATGCGCCGACGGTGGCGGCGACAAGGCTGACTGAGAGCACCGCGCGCGCGATCCAGCTTCTAACGAGATGTTTCATGTCATGTCCCCGCGTTCTGCAAACCCTGCCGTGTTCGAGAATGTGCACGAGCACGCGCGCGGGTCTTTCAATCAGATTCGAAAAGCTTTTCACGCCAGATGGAATGCATGCGTCACGAGCCCGGTGTCCATTTCCAGACGATGTCGGAAACTTTCACCTGCTTCGGGATCAACCCGAGACGCGCAAAACGGTCGGCGACCGCCTGCTGGCTCCTGATCACCTCGTCATCGACCGGAATGACGCGATAATTGGAACGATCGACAAAGCGTGTGATGGCTTCGAGATCGACGCCGGTCGCCTCCGCTTGCGCTTTTGCGACCTCCTCGTGATGCGCATTGGCCCACACGCCTTCGGCGGCGAACACCGTGTCGAGGCGTGCGACCAGCGCCGGGTATTTCTCGGCGAAATCGGCGCCCACGATGTAGAACGAATAGGGCTTGTGGATGTCCTTGTCGAAAGCGATGACGCGCGCATTCTCCTTGATTTCGGCCAGCGCGAGATAAGGATCCCAGATCGACCAGGCATCGACCGAGCCTTTCGCGAAGGCCGCCGTAGCATCCGCCGGCGCGAGCGGCGTCGGCGTGATCTCGCTCCAGGTCAGGCCCGCCTTCTCCAGCGCAGCTACGAGCAGATTATGCGCGCTCGATCCCTTGCCGAAGGCGATGCGCTTGCCCTTGAGATCGGCGAGCGTCTTGATGGACGAGTCCTTCGGCACGATGATCGCCTGGGTATTGCCGTCCTGCTTCACCGCGGCGGCATAGCGGATGCGCGCGTTGGCGGCCTGGGCGAAGATCGGCGGCGCATCGCCGACATAGCCGAAGTCGACGCTGCCGACATTGATCGCTTCCAGAAGCGGCGGGCCGAACTGGAAATCGACCCACTGGATCTCGACGCCGAGCGGCTTGAACGCATCCTCCACCGTGTGGCGTGCCTTTACCGCCGGGAAGAAGCCGCCCTTTTGCGTGCCGATGCGGATCACCTTCGGCTGGTCTTCGGCGCGCGCCGGCAACGCCAACGCGGCAGCGGCTGCAGTTCCGACCGACAATTTCAGAAATTCCCGACGCTTCATCATCGATCTCCCAAAGCGATCATTTTGATCGATGAAAATGATGGTGCGGTGCGTTCGAGCTGTCGAGAGCCAGGCAAAAATAACAATGCTAATGCTGTCACAGATGGAATCGCGAAGCGTTTGTTGTGGGATCGCGATCAGACGCGGCGCAAATCTTTCTGCTCTAGAAAGCGTCGCAGTCCGTTAATCATGAATTGAGCAGCGTTTCTGATCGCCGTCACAAAAGAGAAGGCCGACTCAACCGCCGGCCTTCTCTTCGCGTGTCCGGATGCAAGCGCTACAGCTTGATCGGGAAGAAGTGATTCACCGCGATCAAGACGGCGAGGAGCACGAGGCCCAGGCCAAGGCTGTAGCCGATCAGCTTCTTTTCGATCGGCAGCAAGGGCTCGGCCGGCGCGGCGATTTCGTCTCTCAGATCAGATTGCGACATGATGCGTCCTCCGTCAGGTGGCAAGCGGCGGCTTGAAACCGCTGAAGAACAGCCAGGAGATCAGCAGGCCCACCCAGATCACGAAGCCGAACAGGCTGACGAAATAGACCGCGGCCAGCTTGCCAAAGCCCTGCTGCCACAGTTTTCGGAAATCGGAGAGTACGCCGATCGAGAAGAAGGTCAGGATGAAGAAGATCACCCGGAACACATTGGCTTCGCCCGCTGCCGCCGGCAGCGCCTTTGCTATCTCCGGCGTGGTGCCGACCGCGAGCCACAGCGAGATCGCAAACACCAGCACGAAGCCGAGGATGAATTTCGGGAAGCGCTGCCAGATCTCGGAAGCCTTCGCCTTGTCCGGGCCCTTGTCGATGTGGTTGGTCCAGATATAGCCGAGGATGAAGGCCCAGACGCCGATAAAGATATCGATGAAGATTTTTACCGTAGTCGTGGTCGCGAGAATCCAGCCCGGCTGATATTTGATGCCTTCG
The DNA here is from genome assembly GCA_035568535.1 of Bradyrhizobium sp. GTDB lineage: Bacteria > Pseudomonadota > Alphaproteobacteria > Rhizobiales > Xanthobacteraceae > Bradyrhizobium. Next base: position 5,089 of record DATMNV010000222.1, on the reverse strand, counting down.
GCGGCGGCCTTCGCCATGATGAGCGACTCGGTAATGCCGCCGCCAGCAACCGCGGCACCATCGGTCTTGATGGCCAGCCCGATCCAGGCGCCGGCAACCAGCGGCTCCTGCCACAGGAAGGTCTGGGCCAGGAACGGCAGGATCAGCACTTCGACGACCGCGAACACCACCACCAGCGATGACACCAGCACCGGCACCGCCGGCCGCGCGCGGATCGCGCCGCCCGTGGCGATCGCCGCCGCCACGCCGCAGATCGAGATGCCCGACGCCAGCGGCACCGACCATTCACGGCTGAAGCCGAACCATTTGCGCGCGACATAATAGACCACGGCCCAATAGATCAGATAGGCCTCGACGATCGCGGCCGCGCCGCGCAGCAGCAGCGAGGACGCGAGGTTGAGCCGCCCGGCCGCGGTCACCGCGACGGTGGCGCCGAGGATGACGATCGCGATCTTGATGTAGAGCTCGGGGCGGATCGCTTCCTTCAGCCAGCTAGCTACGCGCGGGAAGAAGTTGGCGATCACAAGCCCGAACAACAGCGCGACGACATAGCCGCCCTCATTGGTCAATTTCAACGACCAGCTGATGCCGAATTTCTGCTGCTCGGCCGGCGTCACCGCGGCAATGTGAGCGTAGCTGCCGATGATCCAGGCGGCATAGGCGATGGCGAAGACCGCGGTGAAGGCGAGCGCGAATTTCCTGACGTCGGCTCCCAACGCGCTGACGCCGATGCTCAACACGACGACAAGCGCGGCATAGGTAAGCAGCAGCGAGCCGCCACCGCCGAGCCAGGCATAGGCCTTGGCGACCGGGCCAAGCGCGTTGGAAAGATCGGTGTAGACCGAGGTCGTCACCGCCCAGCCCAGGAGGTCGGTGCCGCCGATCGAAAACAGCGCCAGCGCAAACACCAGAAGACCGATCGCCACCGCGAGCCAGTCCTCGTTCCATCGCGCCCTTAACGCAATCGGCTCCGATACCTTGACCGCAATGTCCGACATGGCTTTTCCCCGCACATCCGCCCCGGCTCGTCAGTGCCGGGCTTGATGAAAGAATTTCGGGTGAAAGCCGCGTATCGGCAATCTCACAGAATTTCTTTGTTGGCAGCGAAACGATAACGGCCTTCTACGGCAGAGCGACGCAGGAGAAGGAATGAATGGAAGGGGCTGACGGGCGCCGGCGAACTGTGGCAGAACTGGCGCCGCCTACTCTCCGTTTTGCAAACAGATCGAGTCCAGGATGCCCGCACCGAAACCGCCCGGCTTTGAAACGCTCAGTCTCCACGCGGGACAGCATCCCGATCCCGTGACCGGAGCGCGCGCGGTCCCGATCTATCAGACCACGTCCTACGTCTTCCAGGATTCCGACCACGCGGCCGCGTTGTTCAATCTCGAACGCGCCGGCCACATCTACACGCGCATCTCGAACCCGACGATTGCCGTGCTCGAGGAACGGCTGGCGGCGCTGGAGAACGGCGTCGGCGCGGTGGCTACCGCGAGCGGCATGGCCGCGATGCATCTCGCCATCGCGACGCTGCTCAATGCCGGCGACCATATCGTCGCCTCCTCCTCGCTCTACGGCGGCACCATCAATCTGCTCGCGCACACGCTGCCGCGCTTCGGCATCACAACGACGTTCGTGAAGCCGCGGGCACTGGACGAGTTCCGCGCGGCGATCAAGCCCAATACGCGGCTGGTGATCGGCGAGACCATCGGCAACCCCGGCCTCGAAGTGCTGGACATCCCGAAAGTCGCCGAGATCGCGCATGCGGCGAAGATTCCGCTGTTGATCGACAACACTTTCGCGACGCCGTTTCTCAGCAAGCCGATCGATCTCGGCGCCGACATCGTGATGCATTCGACCACCAAATGGATCGGCGGCCATGGCATCGCCATCGGCGGCGTCATCATCGATGGCGGCAAGTTCGACTGGCGCGCCTCCGGCAAATTTCCTGTGCTGACCGAGCCCTATGCCGGCTATCACGGCATCGTCTTCGACGAGCAGTTCGGCCCTGCCGCCTTCATCATGCGCGCACGGACCGAAGGCTTGCGCGATTTCGGCGCCTGCCTGTCGCCGACCAATGCCTTTCAATTGCTACAGGGCGTGGAGACGCTCGGTGTGCGCATGGAACGGCACATGGCGAACACGGCTGCCATTCTCGACTTCCTTAAAGGCAACAAGGCGGTCGAATGGGTGCTGCACCCCTCGCTGCCGGACCATGCCGATCATGAGCTCGCGAAAATATTGCTGCCGCGCGGCGCTGGATCAATCATCAGCTTCGGTATCAAGGGCGGCCGGCCTGCGGGCAAGAAATTCATCGAGAGCCTGCGCATGATCAGCCATCTCGCCAATGTCGGCGACGCCAAGACGCTGGTGATCCATCCCGCCTCTACGACGCATCAGCAGATGAACGCCGAGCAGCTCAAGGCGTCCGGCATTGGCGAAGAGCTGGTGCGATTGTCGGTCGGCATCGAAACGGCGCAGGACATCACCGACGATCTCGGCCAGGCGCTCCGTTCTTCGCAGAGGACTTGAACCATGCAGCTCACCGTCAATGGCGCCGACACCTTTGTTGCTACTGGAGGCAAGGCATTCGATCCGTCCTTGCCGACCGTCCTGTTCCTGCATGGCGCCGGGATGGACCATACCGCCTGGGCCCTGCACGACCGCTGGTTCGCGCATCACGGCCATAACGTGCTGGCGCCGGATTTGCCGGGACATGGCCGCTCCTCGGGCGCGCCGCTTGCGACCATCGCCGAGATGGCCGACTGGACCGCCGCGCTGCTCGATGCCGCAGGCGCCGCGACCGCAAAACTCATCGGACATTCCATGGGCTCACTGATCGCGCTGGAGCTGGCGGCGCGGCATCCCGCAAAAGTATCCGGCCTCGCGCTGATCGGCACCGCGGCGGCCATGACCGTCGGCCCCGACCTGCTCAAGGCAGCGGAAGCGAACAACCATGACGCGGTCGACATGGTTTCGATCTGGGGTCTCGGCCATCAGGCGGAACTGGGCGGAAGCCTGGCGCCGGGCCTGTGGATGCATGGCGGCGCACAGCGCATTCTCGAGCGATGCAAGCCCGGCGTGCTGTTCAACGATCTCTCGGCCTGCAACGCCTATCAAAATGCCGTCGCCGCCGCGGCAACGATCAAGGTGCCGGCAACGCTGGTGCTCGGCGAACGCGACATGATGACGCCGGCCAAGACCGGCAAGGCGCTCGCCGCGGCGCTGCCAAGTTCACGCACCGTCGTGCTCGCCGGCGCCGGCCACATGATGATGGCGGAGCGGCCGGACGAACTGCTGGCAGCGCTGCGATAGTGAACTAGCGCATGATGAAATTACGTCGATTGTGCCACGTTGAAAGTCCACCTCTCCCCTTGTGGGAGAGGTCGGATCGCATCGAAAGATACGATCCGCGTGAGGGGTCTGTCTCCGCTTGCTAAACTGCTTTTCGCGCCCGCGGATACAACCCCTCATCCGGCGCTTCGCGCCACCTTCTCCCACAAGGGGAGAAGGATCAGAGGCTATCCCGCCGCGACCTTCCTCGGCGCGACGCTGACCGCGAGCTTGCCGTAGCGGTCGGTGAACGCCTGGGTGTCGATCTCCTCGAGTTGGATCGCGCCGCTCATGACGCCCTTCTTCCATTCGTCATGCTCGGGATCGTGCTTGAATTCCGGCATGACTTCCTTCGAGAACAGCTCGAGCGACTCGCAGATGTGCTCATGGGTGTTCTTGCCGGCCTGGTTGAGCAGGATCACCTGGTCGATATGCGAGGTGCGGAAGCGCCGCAGCTTCCTGGCGATGGTTTCGGGCGAGCCGATCAGGCCGCCGCGAAGTGCTGCCTCCTGCGCCTCCGGATTTTCCCGCTTCCACCTGTTGTACTCGTCCCACATATTGACCGTGCCCGGCGCCGGGCGGGCCCTGTTTTGCCCCTGGCCGTAATAGCGCAGCGCAAACTGGAAGAAGGTCGCGCCGTCGGCGCGCTTGCGCGCCTCTTCGTCCGTCTTGGCGCACATGAAGAACGACACCAGCGCCATGTTGGGGTTGATCTCGTAGTCGGCGAGCTTCTTCAGCCGCTTGGTGATGGCGTTGTAGTAGGCGTGGACCCACGCATGCGCCGCGTCCGCGCTGACGAACTGGAAGCCGAGCGCGCCAAAACCGTTCTGGCCGGCGCGTTCGATGGTGGGCAGCTGCGAGCATGCCATCCAGAGCGGCGGATGCGGCTTCTGCACCGGCTTCGGCACCACGTTGCGCAGGGGGATGTCGAAATATTTGCCGTGATGCTCGGTACCGACCCTGGTGAACATCGGGAAGATCGCCTGGACCGCTTCCTCGAACACCTCGCGCTTGGTTTCCATGTCGCGGCCGAACGGCGTGAGCTCGGTGATGGATGCGCTCTCGCCCATGCCGAATTCGCAGCGGCCATTGCTCAGGAGATCGAGCACCGCAACGCGCTCGGCGACGCGCGCGGGATGATTGGTGGTGAGCTGGAAGATGCCGTGGCCGAGCCGGATCTGCCTGGTGCGCTGGCTCGCGGCGGCGAGGAAGGATTCAGGCGCCGGCGAATGCGAATATTCCTCGAGGAAATGATGCTCGACCACCCAGGCATAGTCGTAATTGCACCGGTCGGCGGTCTCGAGCTGTGTCAGCGCGTTCTGATAGAGTTTCAGCTCATCGCCCTCAGACCACGGGCGCGGCAGTTGCAGCTCGTAGAAGATGCCGAATTTCATGACGTCTCTCCCAAGACCACCCTTATTTTTCGATCAGTTTAGTCCGCGCTGGACTTAAGTCTAGCGCTGGTTGCGCATGGCAATTCCGTGCCGCGGAAGCAGGCTTGATCGGAACAGGCGAATGGTTAGTTTGTGGGCTACTTGAGTCGCTGCGCGACTCGTCTCCCGATAGAATCATGACCACTTTCACGCCGCATCAGGATTCCGCGCTGAAAGCCGTCGCCGACTGGCTCAAGGCCAAGCCCGGCAAGAACGGCACGCCGCCTGTGTTCCGCCTGTTCGGCTATGCCGGCACCGGCAAGACCACGCTGGCGCGGCACATCGCCGACGGCGTCGATGGCGAGGTGAAATTCGCAGCCTTC
>DATMNV010000221.1:0-14907 GCA_035568535.1 Bradyrhizobium sp. | reverse complement strand
CGCCAGCGCCCCGCCCGTCAACTTCATGGTTGGTCGGCCGCCCGGCAGGTTGATCACGCCCATGTCGCGCCACCAGACCCCCTGCCTGATCCCGGTCCCGAGCGCCTTGGAACAGGCCTCCTTGGCGGCAAACCGCTTGGCGTAGGTCGCGACCACCATTTTCTCGTTCTTGGCACGGCGCGCCGCCTTGGCGCGCTCGGCCTCGGTGAAGATGCGGTCGAGGAAGCGCTCGCCATGGCGCTCGATCACCTTGGCGACGCGGCGGATATCGATCAGGTCGTTGCCGATGCCGATGATCATGCTCTTCCCCGCCCGCGATCCATCGCCGTCCGCATGGTCCGGACGGTCTCGGCCAGCCCGACGAAGATCGCTTCCCCGATCATGTAATAGCCGATGTTGAGCTCGACGATCTCCGGCAACGCCGCGATCGTCTCGGCGGTCTTGTAGTCGAGGCCGTGGCCGGCATGGACCTCGAGGCCGGCCGAGCGCGCCAGTTTCGCACCCGTAACGATGCGCTGCCATTCGGCCTCGGCCTTGTCCTTGTGGCCTTCCGTCACGGCGTCGCACCAGGCGCCGGTGCGGATTTCGATCACGGGGGCCTGCAATCGCGCCGCCATCTCGATCTGGCGCGGTTCGGCCGCGATGAACAGCGACACCCGGATGCCGGCGTCGTTCAGCTTGGCGATGAAGGGCGCCAGCGCATTGTGCTGGCCGACCACATCCAGCCCGCCCTCGGTGGTCAGTTCCTCGCGCCGCTCCGGCACCAGGCACACCGCATGCGGCTTGGTCGCCAGCGAAATCCTGAGCATGTCTGCAGTCGCCGCCATCTCGAAATTCAAAGGCTTGGAGATTTCGGCCTTCAGCCGCGCCATGTCCCCGTCGCGGATGTGGCGACGGTCCTCGCGCAGATGCGCGGTGATGCCGTCGGCGCCGGCCTCGATCGCCACCTGCGCTGCGCGCACGGGATCGGGCCTCTGCCCGGCGCGGGCATTACGCAGGGTCGCGACGTGATCGACGTTGACACCAAGGCGCAGCGGAGGAACAGGCATGATTGGCCATCTTGCAAAGACTGTCATGCGCGGGCTCGACCCGCGCATCCATCTTCTTGAAAAGAATGGATTGCCGGGTCAAGTCGCAAAAGACGCGCTTCGCGCTTTGCCCGGCAACGACGAATCATCATCCATTGACGCGCTCGACCCGCGCGACGACGGCCTTGGCGCGCAACTGGGCAATAATAGCGCTGAGATGCTTGAGGTCATAGACCTCGAGATCGATGGTGAGCTCGGTGAAGTCGGGCGAGCGGCGCGACATGCTGATATTGTCGATATTGCCGTCATGCTCGGCAATCACGGTCGCGACCTGGGCGAGGCTGCCGGGCTCGTTGACATTGTCGACCAGGATGCGCGCGGGAAAACGCTGCGGCGTCGTATCATCGACATCCCAGCGCACGTCCAGCCAGCGTTCCGGCTCTTCCTCGAAATCCTTCAGCGCCGGCGACTGGATCGGGTAGATCGTGATGCCCTCGCCCGGCGTGACAATGCCGACAATGCGGTCGCCCGGGACTGCCCCGCCATTCGGCGCGAACTTGATCGGCAGGTCGGAATTGATGCCGCGAATCGGGATCGCCGACGGGCTGCGCTGCGGATCGGGCGGCGGCGATTTCAGCTTCAATTTGACGGCAAGGCTGCTCTTCTTGGCCGCACCATAGCGCGCCACCCGCTCTTCCTTGTAGTCGGGATACATCGCGCGCGCGACGTCGGAGGCCTTCATCTCACCACGGCCGACGGCAGCCATGACGTCCTCGATCGAGGCGCGCGCCAGCCGCGGCAGTGCGCCCTTCAGCTTGTCGTCGGCATAGTCGATCTTGGCGCGCTCGAACAGGCGCTCGACGATGCGACGGCCAAGGCCGGCATATTGGTCGCGCACGGCGGCGCGGGTCGCGCGGCGGATCGCCGCTCGCGCCTTGCCGGTGACCGCCAGCGATTCCCAGGCCGATGGCGGCGCCGATTGCGCCTCCGAGGTCAGGACCTCGACCTCGTCGCCGTTCTGCAATTCGGAGGAGAGCGGCGCGAACTTGCCGTTGATCTTGCAGCCGACCGCGCTGTTGCCGAGCTCGGTATGCACGGCGTAGGCGAAGTCGATCACATTGGCATGGCGCGGCAGCGCGATCAGCTTGCCCTTCGGGGTGAAGCAGAACACCTGGTCGTGGAACAGCTCGAGCTTGGTGTGCTCCAGAAACTCTTCCGGATTGGCGCTGTCGGAGAGGATGCCGACGGTGCGGCGCAGCCAGGCAAAGGCATTGGACTCGCGCTTGAGCAGTTCGGTCGGCGAGCCCACGCCGTCCTTGTAGAAGGCGTGCGCGGCGATACCGAACTCGGCGATCTGGTGCATCTCCTCGGTGCGGATCTGCAGCTCGACCCGCTGGTTGCCGGGCCCGATCACGGTGGTATGGATCGAGCGATAGTCGTTCTGCTTCGGCGTCGAGATGTAGTCCTTGAAACGGCCCGGCACCACCGGCCAGGTCGTATGCACGACGCCGAGCGCGCGGTAGCAGGATTCGACCTCGGGCATGATGACGCGGAAGGCGAAGATGTCGGACAGCTGCTCGAAGCCGATCGACTTGCGTTCCATCTTGGTCCAGATCGAGAATGGTTGCTTGCGCCGGCCATAAACATGCGCGGAGAGCCCGTTCTTGCGCAGGTTCTTCGAGAGCTGGCTTTCGATCTCGCCGATCAGGTTGCGGTTGCGCTCGGCCAGCGCCTCAAGCCGGTGCTTCACCACGTTGTAGGCTTCCGGATCGAGCGAACGGAAGGACAGATCCTCCAGCTCCTCGCGCATTTCCTGCATACCCATGCGGCCTGCGAGCGGCGCGTAGATGTCGAGCGTCTCCTCCGCGATGCGCTGGCGCGAGGCTTCCGGCACGAACTCCAGCGTGCGCATGTTGTGCAGGCGGTCGGCGAGCTTGACCAGCAGCACACGCACGTCGTCGGAAATCGCCAGCAAGAGCTTGCGCAGGTTTTCCGCCTGCTTGGCCTCGCGCGACACCAGCTCGAGCCGCTTCAGCTTGGTCAGGCCTTCGACCAGGGCGCCGATTTCGGGCCCGAAGATCTGGTCGATCTCCGCCCGGGTCGCTTCCGTGTCCTCGATGGTATCGTGCAGGAGGGCCGCGACGATGGTGGCGTCGTCGAGCTTGAGGTCGGTCAGGATCGCCGCGACCTCGAGCGGGTGCGAGAAATAGGGATCGCCGGAGGCCCGCGTCTGCGAGCCATGCGCCTTCATGGCGTAGACATAGGCGCGGTTGAGCAGGTCCTCGTTGGTGTTGGGATTGTAGGAGCGGACGCGCTCGACAAGGTCATATTGCCGCATCATCCGCGGGCGCGGCGATTTCGGAGCCTTGACGGGCGCCGAATTGGCCGGCGCAGAACTGGCCACGGCGACCGGTTCGGCGGCGGCCTGCATCTGGGGTGGGCTCCGGCGTCGAATCGCCATCGAATCACTGCCTTGCCTTAACGACCTCGCTCCTCGCCGACTCAGTCTAACGCCAATCCGGCCGTCGTCCGAAAAAATCGAACGGCGGCGGCGTCATCTTTCGCGGGAGCGAGAGGCACCAGCTAATCATAAAAACGGCAGCAAAAGCAAAGGCCCGGACGGTGGTCCGGGCCTTTGGTAAACGAAATTCTCGTGAGGTCTACTCGTCCTCTTCCGGCTGTTCTTCCGGAGGCGCCAAGCCCTCGAGGCCCTTCAAAAGTTCCTCCTCCGTCATGCGCTCGACCGCCACTTCGGTGTCGTCGGCATCGACGCTGGCGCCCGCCGAGCCGATCAGAGGCACGGTATCGGGCTCTGGTTCGTCGACCTCGACGAACTTCTGCAGGGAGTGGACCAACTCCTCACGCAAATCTTCAGGCGAAATCGTAGATTCTGCGATTTCGCGTAGCGAAACCACCGGATTTTTGTCATTATCTCGATCAATCGTAAGTTGAGACCCTGAGGAGATCATCCGGGCCCGGTGTGCGGCCAACAGGACGAGGTCAAACCGGTTGTCGACCTTATCAATGCAATCTTCAACCGTGACGCGTGCCATGGGCTGTCACTCCGTTGTCAGGGGGCTGGAAATGGTGAGTATGGGCGCTAGTTATAGGGGGGCCGGGCTTTGTGCAAGACTAAATTTGTGATTTGGCGTGAGCAGGTCACTCTGCTAACCCCCCGGCCCGGGACTCAAGAGGGTGGGCTTCTGGCGGCCGCAAATGGCGCCGGCCAACAAAACGCATTATTGCGTTGTAAGAAAATACCTTTTTTGCCCCTAACTCTCCAAATTTGCGGTACCGTCTGTTCGGGACCAATCCGCTCTGGGGCTTCGGCAGTGATTTGAGATGCGCGGGACCACTGCCGCCGCGCCAAGAAAAGCAGATTCTAACATAACGCGAGCAACGAATGTCATCTTCCACGACTAACAAGATTGCGCTCTTCATCGATGGCGCCAACCTGTACGCCACAGCAAAGACACTTGGCTTCGACATCGACTACAAGCGCCTGCTTAAGGAATTTCACAGCCGGGGAACGCTCCTGCGCGCGTTCTACTACACGGCGATCATTGAAGATCAGGAGTATTCCTCGATCCGTCCCCTGATCGACTGGCTCGACTACAACGGTTACACCGTCGTCACCAAGGCGACGAAAGAGTTCATCGATGCGAGTGGCCGCCGCAAGGTGAAGGGCAATATGGACATCGAGCTCGCTGTGGATGCGATGGAGCTCGCCGAACATATCGACCAGATGGTGCTGTTCTCCGGCGACGGCGATTTCCGCTCGCTGGTGGAAGCGGTGCAGCGTCGCGGCGTCCGCGTCACGGTGATCTCGACGATCTCGAGCCAGCCGCCGATGATTGCCGACGAGTTGCGGCGCCAGGCCGACGTGTTCACCGATCTCGTCGAGCTGCAATCGAAGCTCGGCCGCGATCCGTCGGAACGGCCGGCCCCGCGCGAGCGCGGCGATCGCGAGCCACGCCATCACGCCCCGCAATTCCTGCAGCGCGCGACCACGATGGCACCACGGGGCGCTGAAGAAGATTTCGACGATTAGGAATCATGCGGCGTCGGCCAAGTCCGACGCCGCGCTTCCCCCCACCGAACCCGGTCGCGATTGCCCGCTCTGCCCGCGGCTGGCTGAGTTTCGTGCGCAGTCGCGCGCGAAAGAGCCCACCTGGTACAACGCGCCGGTCCTCTCCTTTGGTGACCCCGGCGCGCGGCTTCTGATCGTCGGCCTTGCGCCGGGAATGCAGGGCGCCAATCGCACGGGCCGGCCGTTCACCGGCGATTACGCCGGCGACCTGCTCTATGCGACGCTGCTCGAATATGGCTTTGCCAGCGGCCACTACCAGGCGCGGCCCGATGACGGCTTGAAACTGGTCGATTGCCGGATCAGCAACGCGGTGAGCTGCGTGCCGCCGCAGAACAAGCCGCTGCCGGCGGAGATCAACAATTGCCGGCCATTCCTTGCCGCCAACATCGCTGCCATGCCGAACCTGCGCGCCATCGTGCCACTCGGCCGCATCGCGCATGATACCTTGCTGAAGACGCTGAAGCTGCGCAGCGCCGCCGCACCTTTCGCGCATGGCGCGGTGCATCAGGCCGGTGGCCTGAAGCTCTACGACAGTTATCACTGCTCGCGCTACAACACGAACACCGGCGTACTGACGCCGGAGATGTTCCGCGCGGTGTTCGCGCGGGTGAAAGCGGATTTGGCATAGCTTTTCGAGCGAAGTGGAAACCGGTTCGCGTGAAGAAGACGCGTCAATAAATGGCTCTTAGGCCTTATTGTCCTTCAGCCATTCCAGCACGTCGCCGGCGTTTCTGTCCGGCGGAAACACCGGATAGAACACGTGGCGGATGCGCCCGTCGTCGATCACCAGTGCAAGTCGCTTGATCAGCGTCAGCCCGGCGACCTCCATGGTCGGCAGGTTGAGCGCGCGGGTGAGCTCGAGCTTCTCGTCAGACAGCACCGGGAACGGCAGATGCAGCCGCGAGGCCATCTCGGTCTGGTAGGCATTGCTCTGCGTCGACAGGCCGAACACCTGCGCGGCGCCGGCGGCTTTCAACTCTGCAAAGAGATCGCGGAAGGCGCAGGTCTGCGGCGTGCAGCCGCGCGCGCCGGGGATCATGTCCCAATCGTCGACCAGCGCAATCTTGCCGGGCTCGCCGGTCCGGGGATAGGCGAACACGACAGTGCGCCCATTCAACGCCGACAGCGTCACTGAAGTGTCGTCGGTCGCAACCAGGCTGACCGGCGGAATGGTCATGCCGGTCAGATGCGCCGCGCCGCCGTCGTCGGTCGGTGCCGGGATCTTGCTCCAGTCCACTTCCATGAGGTTTCTCTGGTTCATCAATCGCGTCCCTTGGTGGCCGGCAGGATGGGTTGAATGAAGTGAAACCCATCGAAAGAACGTGATGGGTATCGCTTCGCTCGACCCATCCTACGAAATGAAGTTCATCATCCCCGCGCGCGCAGCAGGCGGCTCTTCTCCCGGCCCCAGTCGCGCTTCTTCTCGCTCTCGCGCTTGTCGTGCAGCTTCTTGCCCTTGGCCACCGCGAGCAGAAGCTTCGCGCGGCCGCGTTCGTTGAAATATAGCTTGAGCGGGATCAGCGTCATCCCCTCGCGGTCGACCGCGCCGATCAATTTGTTGATCTGCTTTTTATGCAGGAGCAGTTTCCGCGGCCGCTTCGGCTCGTGGTTGAAGCGGTTGGCCTGCAGATATTCCGGAATGTTGGCGTTGATCAGCCAGATCTCGCCGTTCTTGGAATCGGCATAGGATTCCGCAATCGTGCTCTTGCCGCTGCGGATCGACTTGACCTCGGTGCCGGTCAGCGCAATTCCCGCCTCGACCGTGTCCTCGATCGCGTAGTTGAACCGCGCCTTGCGGTTTTCCGCAACGACCTTGATCGCGCGCTCGTTCTTCTCGGCCACGTCAACTCTTCTTCAGGAGATCGCGGATCTCGGTCAGCAACACGACTTCGGCGGACGGTTTGGGCGGTTCCACGGGCTTGGCTTCCTCGTGACGCTTGAGCTGGTTCATGGCGCGGATCACGAGAAACAGCACGGTCGCGATGATCAGGAAATTCAGCGTCAGCGTGATGAAGCTGCCATAGGCCAGCACCGCGCTCTGTTTCTTGGCATCGGCGAGGTTGCTCGCCGTCACCGACTTCGACAGCGCAATGAAATAGTTGGAGAAGTCGAGGCCGCCGGTGGCGGCGCCGATGATGGGCATGATGATGTCGCCCACCAGCGACGTCACGATGGCGCCAAACGCCGCGCCGATGATGACGCCGACGGCGAGGTCGACGACATTACCCTTCATCGCGAAGTCGCGGAATTCCTTGAGCATGGGCTGCTTCCTGCAATGCCTGGATGATGGAGCCGCGAACAGGGGCTCAGTTGATGAGGCCGGCATGCACCATCGCGCTGCGCACGGCGACGCGGGTCGGGTCCGATACCGGCACCATCGGCAGGCGCAGCCTCTCGTCCATCTTGCCGAGCAGCGACATCGCATATTTGATCGGCGCCGGATTGGACTCGATGAACAGGTTGTTGTGCAGCGGCATCAGCTTGTCGTGCAGCGCGAGCGCGGTCTTGGCGTCGCCCTTCTGCCAGGCGAGGTGGAAATCGGAGCACAGCCGCGGCGCCACATTCGAGGTCACGGAGATGCAGCCATGGCCGCCATGGGCCATATAGCCGAGCACGGTCGCATCCTCGCCCGAGAGCTGGTTGAAATCCTCGCCCATCGCGGCGCGCTGCTGCGACACCCGCACCATGCTCGCGGTCGCGTCCTTGACGCCGGCGATGTTCTTCAACTCCCACAGCCGCTTCATGGTGTCGACCGACATGTCGATCACCGAGCGCGGCGGGATGTTGTAGATGATGATCGGAATAGAGATCGCGTCGTTGATCGCCTTGAAGTGCTGGTACATGCCCTCTTGGGTCGGCTTGTTGTAATAGGGCGTCACCACCAGTACAGCATTCGCGCCCGCCTGCTCCGCGTGCTCGGCGAGCTCGATTGCTTCCTTGGTCGAGTTGGAGCCGGCGCCGGCGATCACCGGCACGCGCCCCTTTGCCTCCTCGATGCACCACTCGACCACGCGCTTGTGCTCATCATGGCTCAAGGTCGGGCTTTCGCCGGTGGTACCGACGGGAACGAGACCGTGGGTGCCTTCCGAAATCTGCCAGTTCACCAGCGCGCGGAAGGCCGCCTCGTCCAGCGAGCCGTTCTTGAAGGGGGTGACCAAGGCAGTGAAGGAACCCCGAAATTTCGTCTTGGCTGCCATGGAACTCCTCCCGACGCTGGTTTACGGCCTGGCTGGTCGTTGAAACAGCGATTCATATAGGGTCCGGCGACCCCGCGAAAGGGCTGCGCGCCCGTCCTTCCCCGGAAGTCGCAGGTAACGCGCTCCGGTTTGGCCGTGATTTTGCCGCGGTGGCGGCGCAAAAACCCGCGCCATGCCGCATTGCCTTTAGTATTTAGTCGACGGTTTCAGTCACATTCAGCAATTGATTCGCAGCGAAGGAATGCCGTGGCCCCGTTTGTCCGCACGAAAGCATTGCGATCGACCGCGTTGTCGGCCGTCCTGTCGGGGGCGCTGACGCTGGCTTTGGGATATTCGGCGCCAGCGGAGGAGCCGGCCTCTCCTCCGGCGAAACAGGCGGCGGCCTCCTCTCCGGCGAAACACAAGGTTCCAATGCCAAAGGCGCGGCCGGTCGTGCGCAACGTGGTGCCCCATGGCAACCCGCCGCCGGCTGCGACGGCTGCCGCCCGCGAGGTTGCGACACCGATCCTGCCGCCTCCGGTCGCAGCTCCCGCGCCCCCTGCCCGCCAACGCGTCACCGCGCCGACACCGGCGCGAAAACCGGTCACGCCGGCCGCGGTGGCGCAGACTTCCTCGACTTCGAAACAAGATCTCGACACGCTCGAGAATATCATCGAGCTGATCCGCAAGCACCGGCCTGACGACGCGACCCAGGCGGAAGCAACCATTTCCGATCCCGTCGCGAGGAAGCTTGCGGAATGGCTGATCCTGCGCAGCGACAACAACAACGCCACCGTCGAGCGCTACCGCGCTTTCTTGACGGCCAATCCAAGCTGGCCCTCGCAGACCTTTTTCCGCCGGCGACTTGAGGCCGCGCTATGGGACGACCAACGCGAGGATTCCGCGGTGTGGTCGTGGTTCGAGAACGAGTCGCCGATCTCGGCCAAAGGCCGGCTTGCGCTCGCCAAGGCGATGCTGGCCCGCGGCGACCGCGCCAATGCCGAACGGCTGGCGCGTGAAGCCTGGCGCAACGATCCGATGTCGGAGGATACCGAAAGCGCGGCGCTCGACATGTTCGGCGCGCTGCTCACTCCCGGCGACCAGAAGGCGCGGATGGATAACTTCGCCTACACCACCGAGAACGAGGCCGCCGCGATGCGCGCGGCGAAGCGGCTCGGTGCAGGCTATATGGCGCTGGTGAAGGCGCGCCTTGCCTCGGTGCGGAAGGCGGCCAACGCCAAGGCGCTGCTGGACGCCGTGCCGCACGAATTGCACGGCGATACCGGCTATGTCTTCGCCAAGATCCAGGAGCTTCGGCGCGAAGAGAAATATCCGGAAGCAGCGCAGCTAATCATGAGCGCGCCGCGTGATCCGAACCGCCTCTATAATCTCGACGAATGGTGGATCGAGCGGCGTCTGGCTGCGCGCAAAATGATCGATCTCGGCGAATACAAGACCGCCTACCTGATCGCACGCGACGCGGCACTGCCGACCCGCGACATCTACAAGACCGAGCAGGAGTTCACCGCGGGCTGGATCGCGCTGCGCTTCCTCAACGATCCGCAGACCGCCGCGCAGCATTTTGCGCGGATCGGCGTCGGCAGCGTCAATCCAACCACGCTGGCGCGTGCCGGCTACTGGAAGGGCCGCGCGGCGGAAGCCATGGGCCGCTCGCAGGAGGCGCGTGCCTTCTACACGCAGGCGGCCGAGCAATCGACGAGCTATTACGGCCAGCTGGCGCGCGCCAAACTCGGGTTGCCGCAGCTCGAGCTCAACGACGTGCCGCGTGCGCGCGGCGTCGAGCGGCTCGAAGTCGTCCGCGCCGTGCAGCTGCTGTTCGATCTCGACGAGCGCGAGATCGCGATCCCGATCTTTGCCGATGCCGGCGAAAACGGCGACGCGGATGCGGTGATCGGCCTTGGCGAGCTGACGGCGCGCTACGGCTATGCCCGCGGCATGATTCTCGCCGGCAAGGCCGCGCTCAACCGCGGCCTGCCGTTCGACCACTACGCCTATCCGGTGGTCGGCATTCCGTCCTACAGCCCGATCGGCGCCGATGTCGAGAAGAGCGTTGTGTTCGCGATCGCGCGCCAGGAAAGCATGTTCAATCCGGGCGACGTCTCGCCGGCGCAGGCCTACGGGTTGATGCAGGTGACGCCGGACGCAGCCCGCTATGTCTGCAAGCGCGCCGGTGCCTCCTTCGATCTGTCGCGGATGAAGACGGATTCGGCCTATAACGCAGCGCTCGGTGCGGCCGAGCTCGGCGGCCTGATGGAGGATTTCCGCGGCTCCTACATCATGACCTTTGCGGCCTATAATGCCGGCCGCGGCAGCCTGAAGAAATGGGTCGACCGCTATGGCGATCCGCGCGATCCCAAGGTCGACGCGGTCGACTGGGTCGAGCTCATTCCGTTCTCGGAGACCCGCAATTATGTGCAGCGGGTGATGGAGAATCTGCAGGTCTATCGCGCCCGTTTCGGCGGGGGCACGCGGCTGCAGATCGAGGCCGACTTGCACCGCGGCGCGGTGGAGTAAGCTGCCAGTAAAGCGATCACTGCTGGCAATCGCCGACGCGCTCGCCTTCCAGTTCGCTCTTGACGTCGCTGATCAGCGCGCCCGCCATCCGCCCCTGTGAGGTGATGGTCGCGTGATAGTGCTGCGGACTGTCGAAGTTGAAGCTCGCGGCGACATCGGCATCGAGCTGTCCACGGCACTGCAGGCGCCATTTCAGCGTTTGGCCGGTCAATTGAATTTCCGGATCTGCACAGGTCGAATTGATGGTGCCGGAGACCGGGCCAAAGGTCTTGGCGATGTCTTCGGCCTGTTCGGGAGTGACGCAGCGCAGTTTTGGCTGCGGCGGCTGGACCGCGCCGTTGACCACCGTGGCCGAAGTCACCTTCCACTGCCCGGGCTCGATCAGCTTTTCGGCCACATGCGCGACCGCCGTCCCGGCGAGCAAAGCGAGCCAAGCAACTGCGAACCTGGTCATTCAACCACCTGAAACGGGACGACCCGGGATGTCCCTTCCGTCGCTGCATCACAATTGCCGAGGCACCTGCACATGCAACCAAGGAACCGCGCTTGGAAACTCACGCTGCAGCGCGTTTTTGGACGAGTGTTGCAAAAATAACACGACACCGCTCGATCAACACTCCTGTCTGGGATGTGACACTCTATTAATGTGCCGAGGGATCATTGCGGCGACAACTGGCGTTGTCCGCCGCGATGCTTCTCTACAAATCCGCAACACCGCCGGGAACAAGCGTCACATCATAGGTCGCATGGCCTGGACCAAAATTCTTGCGCACCGAAATTCGATCGATCTGTCCCGGGCTGCCCAGTAACACGTCCTGATTAGGCAGGATCAGGGTCGCAACGTTACCGACGTAGACGATGACGTGAATGCCGTTCTCCAGATTCTCTTTGGCCCAGCCACGCAACTGGTCGTAATAGGGCTGCTTGCGCCAGGCCGACGGCGTGCCCGGATCAACCCGCACATAGATGTAGTTATTCCGCGGATTGACAGTGACCACCATCTTGCATTGCTCCGGCTTCCAGTGCGGAAGCATCGCTTGCTCCGTTCGCCAACGGCAATTGAACACCGCACACTGATGGGGAAGGTTGTCGTGGATCGCGCAGCCTTTGCCGGGCGAGCAATGCTTGCACCACTTGCCGGCCTCTTTGCCGATCTCCGGAATCTTGTAGACCTTGCAGCAAAGGGTGCAGGTTCCGCATTCCCTTCCGGGAATGACCAGCGCATCGGGGTTTGCCGCTAGTGGATTGGGAGTTGGCATTCGGGTTCCTCACCATGGATCGTAGCGAACAACCGGCACCGAACTCCCAGCAAGGCAGTATTGAAGCCGATCCCACCAACGACGTCGCCCCGGGTGGAGCGACTTTCACCGGTCCGGGATTGTACACCCGCCGGACACTACTCCGGTCCACCAGCGAAATCAGCACCTCTTCGAATGGCTGGCGAAAGCTGGCCAAGCCCTCCACCCGAGGGCTCAGCGGGCCGAAGTGTGGCGGAGACGGAGTCCTCTGACACATTGTTTGCTCCTATTCGCTGTCGTTCGAAAAGCGCCTGTGGATAGCACACTTCTTGAATTCTGTCGTTCTTGTACATTCGTTCCCGTTCACGTAAATTCGCGCCTCAAATGTGGGT
Source organism: Bradyrhizobium sp. (assembly GCA_035568535.1). Classification (GTDB taxonomy): domain Bacteria; phylum Pseudomonadota; class Alphaproteobacteria; order Rhizobiales; family Xanthobacteraceae; genus Bradyrhizobium. Next base: position 2,448 of record DATMNV010000221.1, on the reverse strand, counting down.
AAGGAAGCGGGTACGATGGCAGGCGGAAAGCTGACGGCGCTTCAAGTTACCAAGGCCAAAGCGCCGGGCATGTACGGCGACGGCGGCGGGCTATACCTTCAAATCACCGGCGACGGCAAGAAGAAGATCGCGAAGTCCTGGATCTTCCGCTACCGCTTTAACGGGCACACCAGCAAGGCAGGTAAGCCGCTTGCGCGCGAGATGGGCCTTGGCTCTTCCGACACTTGGACGCTCGCCGAGGCGCGTGACCGGGCGCGCCAGCAGCGGCAGCTGCTCGACCAGGGCCTCGACCCCATCGCGGCCCGCAAGACGCAGGAAGCGGCCGCCGCGCTTGCCAAGGCGCAGACGGTGTTGTTCGAGCAGTGCGCCAAGGACTACATCCGCAGCCATCGCGCCGGGTGGAAGAACGCGAAGCACGCCGACCAATGGACGTCGACCCTCGAGGCCTGGGCCTATCCCATCATGGGCAAGCTGCCGGTCGGCGGCATCACCACCGACCTGGTGCTGAAAGTGCTGCAGCAGCCGATCGACCCCGACGCGCCCGACGGGCCGAATTTCTGGACGGACAAGACGGAGACGGCCAGCCGAGTCCGCGGCCGCATAGAGAACGTGATCGACTGGGCGAAGGCAAAGAAGCTGCGAGATGGTGAGAACCCGGCGCGGTGGAAGGGTCTGCTCGACAAGCTCTTGCCAGCGCGCTCGACGGTGGCACCGGTCGAGCATCATCCGGCGCTTCCCTATCGGGATATCCCGGCTTTCATGGCCGAACTGCGCGAGCGGAACGGGCTGGGCGCCCGCGCTCTCGAATTTACAATCCTGAACGCGGCGCGAACCGAGGACACGCTGGGCGGCAGATGGACTGAGATTGATGAGATCGACAGGACGTGGACCGTGCCGGCCGCTCGGCTGAAAGGCAGGAAGGGAGCGCGCAAGCGAGACCATGTGATCCTACTTTCGGATCGAGCAATCCGCATTCTGCAGGATCTACCGCGTGACGGGGAATACATCTTCGCGGGGGGATCGACGGACGGCGGGCTGAGCAACAATGCCATGGGCGCCGTCATTGATCGGATGAACGCGGAAAAGCAGGCAGCAGGGCTGCCTAAATGGATCGACCCGCAACTGGACCGTGAGGTCGTCCCTCACGGATTCCGGTCTACTTTTACGGATTGGTGCGCAGATATGACAGCCTACCCGACAGAAATGGCGGACATAGCCCTGGCGCACATAGTCTCCGACAAGGTCGAGGCCGCCTATCGACGCGGCGACATGAGGGAGAAGCGGCGTCGGCTAATGGCCGACTGGGCTATCTACTGCGAAAGTCCACCGGCAGCGACCAAGGTCAACGTGCTGCCGCTTAGAGTGTGAATATCGCATTCGGATTGCTGCTCTGACTTTGAAGCGGGAGCGTGGATTTCACCGGCTACTGGCCGTATTAGGACAGCACCGATCGTCGGCTCCCGTTGCTGATGCCAGCCGCGCCCTGCTTTTTTGTATTGAAATTGCTCGAGAATCTCGTCTCGGCGGCTTGCCGCCCATACCCTAGCCCATACACCATTGCCAAAGCGGTTCCCTCATTTTGCAAGATTTGCAAAGTAGGCTTGCAAGATGGCTGGCGTTGCGCATCTGTTAGACAGAGCTTGCCGTGGAATTCTGGCACGAGCGGCTGTGGATGGCGCGGTAGTTCGATCGGCGGAGGGAGCTCGTTCGCACTATCAAAATGATGGAACAAGATCATGGTGGAACAAGAGCGTCGGAGCGGATGCTCGCACTTAGGTGGCAATCCCAGTCACCTCGACATGTTCGTTTCAAGAAGTGCGAGGAGCGAGTCCACTACCACCAATCTCCGACGACCGACTGTTGTCGTACGGAGACGTCCCGTCCCTATCAATTCGTAAATTGTTGTACGTCCCAGGCCGGTGACTTCGCACGCTTCGCCAATCGTACAGGTGAGCCGCTGCGCGAATGGAATGGTCTTCGGTTCTCCGGGATTCGGTGAGGATGCAGTAAACTGCGACTGTTCTCCTCCGTTCTTCTCTCGTCGATTGTACCTCACAAAGCCTCCCACTCACACAAAACTCGACAGGAGCAGAGTCGGCTGTGCAACACGCAACGTCAATGCGAGCGGCTGAGGGCCGTCGCGTATAATTGCGCACGCCGGCGATCCTTCGAAAGCTTCCGAAGAACAACGGCGGTCAAAACGTTTTTCATAGCCGTTGCCCGGAGGCCCCGTGCGACGATGACTCGAGCACCATGCGCGCAGCCTTCAACGACTCCAGCGTGTTACAGGCTCAGTCCCCTGTTCCTTGTCCCTGTCGGAAACTCAATCTTGCTGGCAACTGATATCGAATCGGGCGATGCTCCTGCCTTATGCCAGAGGTCTGTAGCCTAATTTGGTTGGCGTTGGTCGGAGCGTTCCGGTCGCGGGTCTCGCTTGAGGCTGAAAAC
>DATMNV010000220.1:0-5960 GCA_035568535.1 Bradyrhizobium sp. | reverse complement strand
ACGGCATCGTCGAGATCAAGGCGGTGGCCCGCGACCCCGGCTCACGCGCGAAAATCGGGGTGATTTCCCGGGATTCCTCCGTCGATCCGGTCGGCGCCTGCGTCGGCATGCGCGGCTCGCGCGTGCAGGCGGTGGTCAACGAGCTGCAGGGCGAGAAGATCGACATCATTCCGTGGTCGCCCGACATTGCGACCTTCGTCGTCAACGCGCTGGCGCCCGCCGAGGTCGCCAAGGTGGTCATCGACGAAGACCGCGAGCGGATCGAAGTCGTGGTGCCCGACACCAATAACCAGTTGTCGCTGGCGATCGGCCGGCGCGGCCAGAACGTGCGTCTGGCCTCGCAGCTGACCGGCTGGGACATCGACATCCTGACCGAACAGGAGGAATCCGAGCGCCGCCAGGCCGACTTCGAGAACTCCACCCGCGTCTTCATGGAAGCACTCAACGTCGACGAAGTGGTCGGCCAATTGCTGGCGTCGGAAGGCTTCACCTCGGTGGAGGAACTGGCGATGGTCGACGTCAAGGAACTGGCCGGCATCGAAGGCTTCGACGAGGAAACCGCCAACGAGCTGCAAAGCCGGGCCCGCGAATATCTAGAACAGCTCGAAGGCGAGCTCGAAAACAAACGTAAGGAGCTCGGTGTGGAAGACGCTTTGAAGACGGTGCCCGGCGTGACCTCGAAGATGCTGGTGAAATTCGGCGAGAACGACATCAAGACGGTCGAGGATCTGGCCGGCTGCGCCACCGACGATCTGGTTGGCTGGACCGAGCGCAAGGAAGGCGGCGAGCCTACCAAGCACCCCGGCATTCTCGACGCCAACGACATCTCGCGCGACGACGCCGAGAGCATGATCATGCAGGCGCGCGTCATCGCCGGCTGGATCACGGAGGCCGACCTCGCCAGGAAGTCCGAGGCGGCCGAAGCCTCCGAAGACCAACCGGTCTGATGCGCACGGTTCGCACCAGGCTTGCCCCCGGACTTGATCCGGGGGTGGAACGGCGGTTCTGCGCGACCGTAACGCGCAGATGACAGGAGAGATGCCCCACGCATGCTTGCTTTCGCTGACCCCGATCTCGACAACGGACCGCGGACCGACAGGTCTGCGACGATGCGGATGTGCGCGGTCACGCGGCAGGTGCGTCCGATCGGTGAGCTGATCCGGTTTGTGGTCGCGCCCTCCGGCGAGGTGATCCCGGACCTGAAACGCAAGCTTCCCGGTCGCGGCCTGTGGGTCTCCGCCTCACGCCAGACGCTTGCGGAAGCCGTCCGGCGTCACCAATTTGCTAAGGGATTCAAGCGGGAAGTCCGTGTTTCGCCGACATTGCCGGCCGACACCGAAGCATTGCTGGTGCGCAGCGCAATCGACGCCCTCGCCATGGCCGCCAAGGCCGGCCAGGTGATTTCGGGGTTCGGCAAGGTCGAAGACGCCCTCACGTCGCGGCAGACCCGGGCGTCGCTCGAGGCCCTGATTCATGCCTCGGACGGGGCGGCCGACGGAATCCGGAAATTGGATGCCGTTCTCCGGCAAAATGCCGTGGTTAACGAAAAATCGGACCGATTTCCGGTGGTCACGGCGCTGACCTCCGAACAATTGGATTTGGCACTAGGCCGGTCAAATGTGATACATGCTGCGCTGCTCGCGGGCCCGGCGAGCAAGACGTTCCTGTCGCGAAGCCAGATCCTGGTCCGATACCGGATGGCGGACGCCGACAAGACAGCCGGTAATGCGGCCGAGAATTCGCCGATACAGACTGTGCGGACACGCACGACTTAAACAGGATTAGGACTGCTGAATGGTCGATAAAACGCCTGGCGACAGGAAACTGAGTGTTCCGAACAAGACCCTGACGCTGAAGCCGCGGGTCGAGACGGGCACCGTGAAGCAGAGCTTCAGCCACGGCCGCACCAAGCAGGTCGTGGTTGAAAAGCGCGGCAAACGCCGCGTCGGCGGCGATACTCCCGCAACGGAGACGCACGCGCCGGAACCCGCGGCAATTGCCAAGGCCGCGCCCGCCGCGCCTGCCGCTGCTCCTGCCGCCAAGGCACCGCTCGCCCGTCCCGCAGCGCCGGCCCCGGCTGCCTCGCGCGGCGGTTCGGGCGTGGTGTTGCGCACGCTGACCGAGGATGAACGCTCTGCCCGCGCCAGCGCGCTTGCCGACGCCAAGATCCGCGACATGGAAGAGCGGCGGCTGGCGGAAGAGGAAGCCAAGCGCCGCAACAGCAAGGAAGGCATCGAGCAGGCCGAGCGCGAAGCCGCCGAAGCCCGCCGCAAGGCCGAGGAAGAGCGCCATCGCCAGGACGAGGAAGCCAAGCGCAAGGCCGAACTCGAAGCCAAGAAGCGTTTCGGCGAAGCCGAGGCCAAGACGGCCGCCGCGGCCCGCGCCGCGCTGCCCGCCGCCCGCGCCCCCGGTATCGCCGCCGACATTTCCGATGAGGATGAAGGCCCGCGCCAGGTCCGCCGTGGCCCCGGCGGCGCCGTCCGCCCGGTGGCTGCCCCGAAGACGACCGCCAAGCCCGCGCCGCAGAAGCAGCGCGGCCGTCTGACGCTGGTCACCGCGCTCAACGCCGACGACGTGCGCGAGCGCTCTATCGCCTCGTTCCGCCGCCGCACCCAGCGCCTCAAGGGACACGCCTCGAACGAGCCGAAGGAAAAGCTGGTTCGCGAAGTGGTGATTCCCGAGGCCATCAACATCCAGGAACTTGCCAACCGCATGTCCGAGCGCGCGGTCGATGTCATCCGCCTGCTGATGAAGCAGGGCGCGATGCACAAGATCACCGACGTGATCGACGCCGACACCGCGCAGCTGATCGCCGAGGAACTGGGTCACACCGTCAAGCGCGTCGCCGCCTCCGACGTCGAGGAAGGGTTGTTCGACATCGTCGACGATTCCACCGACACCGAGCCGCGTTCGCCCGTCGTGACCGTGATGGGCCATGTCGACCACGGCAAGACCTCGCTGCTCGACGCGCTTCGCCACGCCAATGTGGTGTCGGGCGAGGCCGGCGGCATCACCCAGCACATCGGCGCCTACCAGGTGACCTCGCCGGAAAGCGGCAAGAAGATCACCTTCATCGACACCCCCGGCCACGCCGCGTTCACCGCGATGCGCGCCCGCGGCGCCAAGGTCACCGACATCGTGATCCTGGTGGTCGCGGCCGACGACGGCGTCATGCCGCAGACGGTGGAAGCGATCCATCACGCCAAGGCGGCGAAGGTTCCGATGATCGTGGCGATCAACAAGATCGACAAGCCCGACGCCCGGCCCGACCGCGTGCGCACCGAACTGCTGCAGCACGAGGTGCAGGTCGAATCGCTCGGTGGCGACGTCGTCGACGTCGAGGTTTCCGCCAAGAACAAGACCAATCTCGACAAGCTCCTGGAAATGATCGCGCTGCAGGCCGAATTGCTCGACCTCAAGACCAATGCGTCGCGTCCCGCCGAAGGCACCGTGATCGAAGCCAAGCTCGATCGCGGCCGCGGTCCGGTCGCGACCGTGCTGGTACAGCGCGGCACCCTGAGGGTCGGGGACATCATCGTCGCCGGCGCCGAGATGGGCCGCGTGCGCGCGCTGATCAACGATCAGGGCGCGACCATCGATGAGGCCGGACCTTCGGTGCCGGTCGAGGTGCTCGGCTTCAACGGCCCGCCGGAAGCCGGCGATCGCCTCGCCGTGGTCGAGAGCGAGGCCCGCGCCCGCGAAGTCACCAGCTACCGCGCCCACCAGAAGCGCGAGAACGCCGCCGCCTCCATTTCCGGCATGCGCGGCTCGCTCGAGCAGATGATGTCGCAGCTCAAGACTTCGGGCCGCAAGGACTTCCCGCTGATCGTCAAGGCCGACGTGCAGGGCTCGCTGGAAGCGATCCTGGGCTCGCTGGAAAAACTCGGCACCGAGGAAGTCGCCGCGCGCATTCTGCATGCGGGCGTCGGCGGCATCTCGGAATCCGACGTGACGCTAGCGGAAGGCTTCAACGCCGCGATCATCGGCTTCAACGTCCGCGCCCACAAGGAGGCCGCGGCCGCCGCCAAGCGCAACGGCATCGAAATCCGCTACTACAACATCATCTATGACCTCGTGGACGACGTGAAGAAGGCGATGAGCGGCCTGCTCGCGCCGACGCTGCGCGAAACCATGCTCGGCAACGCCCAGATCCTGGAAGTGTTCAACATTTCCAAGGTCGGCAAGGTCGCGGGCTGCCGCGTTACCGACGGCACCGTGGAACGCGGCGCCAACGTCCGCCTGATTCGCGACAACGTCGTCGTGCATGAAGGCAAGCTGTCGACGCTGAAGCGCTTCAAGGACGAAGTGAAGGAAGTGCAATCCGGCCAGGAATGCGGCATGGCGTTCGAGAATTACGGCGACATGCGTGTCGGCGACATCATCGAGTGCTATCGCGTGGAGACGATCCAGCGCTCGCTGTGAGTCCAAATCTCACGAAGCGCCTGGATCTTTATTGATAAAAATACGGCGTCATGGCCGGGCTCGTCCCGGCCATCCACGTCCTGCCTGATTCAACAAGAAAGACGTGGGTGCCCGCGTAGCCAAGTTTTCGCAGCCTGCCTGAAGTTGGCTGCGGCGCGGCATTCAGAACGATTTCGAGAGACACCAATGCCCCGCCACCACAAGAAGGACTCCGCCCCCGGCGGTTCGCAACGTCAGTTGCGCGTCGGCGAAACCGTGCGTCACGCGATCGCGGATATTCTTTCGCAGGGCAGCGTGCACGACCCGGAGCTCGAGGGTCACATCATCACCGTGCCCGAAGTGCGGATGTCGCCCGACCTCAAACTCGCAACCATCTACGTGATGCCGCTCGGCGGCCGCGATACCGACGTCGTGATCGCGGCACTGGAGCGGAACAAGAAGTTCCTGCGCGGCGAGATCGCGCACCGCGTTAACCTAAAATTTGCGCCTGATATTCGCTTCCGCGTCGACGAACGATTCGACGAAGCGGAACGAATAGAGAAATTACTGCGAACACCTGCGGTGCAAAGAGACCTCGAACCAGATTCGGACAAATCCTGATGATCGTGACCACCGCCAACAGCGCGTTCGATCCGCCAAATGCCGATTCGCACGAGGCTGAAAAAAATAATTTCATCGCGCCTCGCCGCGCCAACAACGACCCGCGCGACCAGGCTCAGCGCGGCGGCAAGCAGCAACGCCACAACCAGCCCCGGCGCGACAAGCGCGACGTCCACGGCTGGGTCGTGCTCGACAAGCCGATCGGCATGACCTCGACGCAGGCGGTCGCAGTGGTGAAGCGGCTGTTCCAGGCCAAGCGCGCCGGCCACGCGGGCACCCTCGATCCGCTCGCCTCCGGCGGCCTGCCGATCGCGCTGGGCGAGGCCACCAAGACGGTTCCCTTCGTGATGGATGGCCGCAAGCGCTACCGCTTTACGGTCGCTTGGGGGGAGGAGCGGGATACCGACGACACCGAGGGCCGGGTGGTCAAAACCAGCGAGCTCAGGCCTTCCGCCGAGGCCGTCCGGGAGCTCCTGCCGCGCTTCACCGGCCTGATCGAGCAGATCCCTCCGCAGTACTCCGCCATCAAGATCCAGGGCGAGCGGGCCTATGATCTGGCGCGCGACGGGGAGACCGTCGATTTGAAGCCAAGGCCGGTCGAGATTCACCAATTAACCCTTGTAGAACAACCAGATAGCAGCCACGCCGTGTTCGAGGCCGAGTGCGGTAAGGGGACCTATGTGCGGGCCCTGGCGCGCGATGTCGGCCGGCTGCTCGGCTGCTTTGGCCATATCTGCGCGCTGCGGCGGACGATGGTCGGGCCATTCGGCGAGAAGGACATGATTCCGCTGGAACAATTGGAGGCTTTGTGCGATAGAGCCGCGTCTGGCGAGGGCAGCCTCGCCGACGCGCTTTTGCCCGTTGAGACCGCGCTGGACGACATCCCGGCACTGGCCGTCACACGGGCTGATGCGGCAAGGCTCCATCGGGGCCAAGCC
>DATMNV010000219.1:0-3118 GCA_035568535.1 Bradyrhizobium sp. | reverse complement strand
TCGCGCGCGACACGATCGTGGGCTTCGCGCTCGCCGGCGGCGGCACCTCGTGGTCGCTGGGCGGCGGATTGGGCGGTGGGCGCTCGGACGTGTTCCAGGCCGGCCTCTATGGCTTACACCAATTTGGCGCTGCCTATGTCTCCGGCGCGCTCGCCTATGCGTCCTATTGGGCGAATACCAGCCGCACCATAACGTTCGCCGGCAGCGATACGCTGAGCGCATCCTTCAACGCGCAGAACTTCGGGGGACGGCTGGAAGGCGGCTATCGCGTGGCCTGGTGGGGACCGTTCAGCATCATCCCGTATGCGGCGGTGCAGGCGCAGAGCTTCCGGACGCCCGGATTCAGCGAGACCGGGTCGCTCGGCGCGCCCGATCCGTTCGCGCTTTCCTACGCGACGCAGACCGCCACTCTGGTGCGCTCGGAGCTGGGCAGCCGGTTCGACCAGGCCTTTGCACAGGACGACGGCAGCAGCGTCGTCCTGTTCGGCCGCGCCGCCTGGGCGCATGACTGGCAGACCAATCCCAGCCTGACCGCGACATTCATCGGGCTGCCGGCCGCGATCTTCCTGGTCAACGGCGCCGCGCCACCCAAGAACCTCGCGCTCATCACCGCAGGCGCCGAGTGGGGCCTGCGCAACGGCTGGTCGATCTTGGGCAAGTTCGACGGCGAGCTCGCCAACGGCTACGACAACTTTATCGGCACCGCCCGAGTCAGATATTTGTGGTGATCGGCGACGCACGCGACACTAAAGCGCGTCCCGCTCGATTTGATTCGGTGCTCGCGCCAACCACCGCCGTCGCCCGCGGGCTTGACCCGCGGGTCCATCCTCTTCGCATAGAGCATTTTGCCTCTTCGCATAGAGCATTTTGCGAAGAAGATGGATTGCCGGGTCAAGCCCGGCAAAGACGCCGAGGTGATCAATCTGTCCGGAATCCGCTGTACGCTGTAGTTTAGGATGACCGTCGCTGTGCACGCGACGCCGTGCCGACAGTTATCAATAATGCGGATGGCTCCGCGCGCCGGTTGAAAGCCGAAATGGGGGCGGCACCGAGGTGCCGCCCCTTGATCAAGCCGACCCATTCTCCATTTCCGGTTCAGGCGGAAATCACCGCGACGATGCGGTGCGTGCGGGGATCCACGATCAGGATATCATCGCCGACCAGGATGTAGCCAAAGTCGCGATATTGCGGCGCATATTCTACAATCCGAGCCGGCAACCGATGAAAATGCACCGATCTTGGAACCGCATCCCCGACCGCGATCGAGAACTGCACATTGGTGAGGCGCTCCGCCTTCTCGCCCTTCAGCGTCTCCCGGAATTTTACATTCTGTTCAGGCGACATCGGCGCGGCGGCGAAGGACTCCTGCCCCTTCTGTGCTGAACCTTTCCGCGCTGCCGTGTCCGGCGCGGCACCTTGGCTCGGCGACTGTCCGACCGTCTGATGATCGGTCGTTTTCTCGGGCACCTGCGCGGTCGGGGCCGGCTTTGCCTTCTCCGGCGCCTGCGCGATCGGGGCCGGCTTTGCCTTCTCCGGCGCCTGCGCAGTCGGGGCCGGCTTTGCTTTCTCCGGCGCCTGCGCGATCGGGGCCGGCTTTGCCTTCTCGGGCGCCTGCGCGGTCGGGGCCGGCTTTGCCTTCTCGGGAACCTGTGCGGTTGGGGCGGGCTTCATCTTTTCGGTCTTCTCGGGCAGCGCGGACTTCTGCTGGCCGCTCTGACCCTCGGGCGCCTTTTGCTCCGACGCAGCCGCGGCGGGCGCGTCGCGGCGCTCGTTTAGGCCCTGCGCGGACGCCAAGCCGATTCCGGCCACCAGTGCCGCGACGGATACGGTGATCAACAAAGTATGTTTCATCTAAAATCTCCATCAATTCTGTTTGAGAGTACTTTGTGAGAACTAAACTGAGCAGTTTAAGTTCCATCAGATAAGATTATGGATAAATAAAGTGCCTTCAGATCCGCGCGCGAATCTTCGACGGATGGGGCCGGCCGGTCGTTCGGCGGCCGGTGTCGGCGAATCGGTGTCCTTGGTCGGCGCGGCCGCCGTCGTCGATGGCAACGCGGCCCACGAGTTCGCGAACGGCGTGCTGGTCAAACAGTCGCTCGCCAAAACGGTCGAGAAGATTCTAAAAGAATCATCCACGCTGACGAAGACAGCTGGAGAGGTGGAATCCGGCCTTCCATCCGAAAATGCAGCTATGCAAAACGATAGAGGAAACCACTTTGGTATTCCGCGCGAGGATCTGAAGTTGCAGGCGATGACAGTGTGAGATTTGCTGCCTGCTCACGCCATCTGGACGGCTTTAACGGCCTTCGCCGGGAAAGTGGCGTGAGTGATCGATACGGTCGTGCCCTTCGGCCCGGCCACAGTTGCGACCTGAGCCTCGAGCTGATGTGACAGGGCTTTGACGATGCCGGTGCCGAGTCCTGATCTTCCTTGAGCGAAGCCGCCGTGCGGCTTGCCGACCCCATTGTCGGAGACCGAGAGCTTCCAATTCGTTCCGGCCATATCATAGGCGACGGTGATCTGCCCTGCGGCCTTCTCGTCCGGAAACGCATGCTTGAGAGCATTCATGACCAGCTCGGTCACGATCAGGCCGAGGCTCTCGGCCTGACGGGATGTAGCGAGGCCGCCTTCGCCAACCACCTTCAGCGAGATCGGCCGGCTGTCACCGATCATCGAGACCGCAAGGGTCTCGCACAACCTTGCGAGATAAGGCCTGATCTCGATTGATCCGTTGGCCCCGGAGGCGTGCAGCTGCTTCTGCACGGCGGCAATCGACATGACGCGCTTGTGCGCATCCCGCAGGTGCAGCCGCGTCTCTTCCGACTGCACCGTCCTGGCCTTCAGCAGAAGGATGCTTGCGATGATCTGCAGGCTGTTGGCAACCCGGTGCTGCAGTTCCGCGAGCAGCACTTCCTTCTGCTGCAACAACTCGTCCTTTTCTCGCTCCAGATTGCGCCGGTCGGTGATATCCTCCATGCCGAGAAGAATAGTGGTGTTGGCGCCCCCTTCGTAGAATACCTGGCGGGCGTTCAAGCACATCGTGCGTCGTCCGAGGTTGGGGAACTCGTGCTCGACCTCGTAGCCCTCCATCACGCCCTTCTCAGGGATGATTTTT
>DATMNV010000218.1:0-6236 GCA_035568535.1 Bradyrhizobium sp. | reverse complement strand
GAGGAGGCGCGAATGCGCCGTCTCGAACCATGAGGCCCCGATATCGGCCTCATCCTTCGAGACGCTTGCTTCGCAAGCCCTCAGGATGAGGGGATAGAGCTGCTTGTGACGCAGTAAGATTAGCCGAAGGCGTAACCCACCCTTTCTATCGAGTGTCGTTGCCACCCGGTGGTGGGTTACGCTTCGCTAACCCACCCTACGCAGTTACAATCGCGCTTCAGGCCGCGAGATCGAGCTTGGACGCGACGGTCGCATCCTCGTTAAGCCGGTAGATGATCGGCACGCCGGTGCCGAGCTCGCGTTTCAAAATGCCTTCCGGCGAGAGCTTTTCCAAGACCATGATCAGCGCGCGCAGCGAATTGCCGTGGGCGGCGACCAGGACCCGTTCGCCGCGCAGCACGCAAGGTAAAATCTCCTGGACGTAATAGGGCAGGGTGCGCGCCAGCGTGTCCTTCAGGCTTTCGCCGCCGGGCGGCGGTACGTCGTAGGAGCGGCGCCAGACCAGCACCTGGTCCTCGCCCCATTTCTTGCGGGCGTCATCCTTGTTGAGCCCGGAGAGATCGCCGTAGTCGCGCTCGTTCAGCGCGAGATTCTTCTTGGTCGGCAGCCCGGGCTGCCCGATTTCGGCGAGCATCAGATCGAGCGTGTGCTGCGCGCGCTTCAAAACGGAAGTGAAGGCGATATCGAACTTGAAGCCTTGCGCCCTCAGCTTGCGGCCGGCGTCCTTCGCTTCGGCCATGCCCTGCTCGGTGAGATCAGGATCTTTCCAGCCGGTGAAGAGATTCTTCAGATTCCACTCGCTCTGGCCGTGGCGCACGAGCACAAGCAGGCGTTCGCTCATTGCTTCATTCCATTCCAATCGAGATTTCAGAAATCGTTCAGCCCCAGCACGTCAGCCACCGTGTAGAAACCCGGCTCCTTGCCATGCGCCCACAGCGCCGCCTTCAGCGCGCCATGAGCAAACAGGATGCGGTCCTCGGCGTGATGTGAGAGGATGACGCGTTCATGCGGGCCGGCAAAGATCACGCTGTGATCGCCGGCCGCCGTGCCGCCGCGCAAGGAGGCAAAGCCGATGTCGCCGGAACGGCGCGCGCCGGTGACGCCGTCGCGGCCACGTGCGGAACGTTCCTCCAGCGCGATCTTGCGGCCCGCTGCGGCGGCCTCACCCAGCATCAACGCCGTGCCCGAAGGCGCATCGATCTTTGACTTGTGATGCATTTCCAGGATTTCGATGTCGAAGTCCTCTCCGAGCGACTGCGCCACACGCTTGACCAAAGCGGCCAGCAGGTTAACGCCGAGGCTCATATTGCCCGACTTCACCACGATGGCTTGCGAGGCGACGCTTCTGATGACGGCGTCGTCGGAAGGCGAAAGCCCGGTCGTGCCGATGACGTGCACGATGCCGCGTTGCGCAGCGATGGCAACATTGGCAATGGTCGCACCGGGCACGGTGAAATCGAGAATGCCGTCAGCTTCGGCCGACAGCGCCCACAAATCGGCCGAAAGTTTGATGCCGTTGGCGGGCAGGCCCGCAAGCACGCCGGCATCCTTGCCCAGAAGCTCCGAGCCCGGCGCTTCCAGCGCGCCGGCGAGCACGGCGCCGGGGGTTTCCGAAATCACGCGCGTCAGCGCCCGGCCCATGCGGCCGCCGGCCCCCGCAACAATCAAACGCATATCGGCCATGGCAATACCTCTCCCCGCCCTATAGCGGGCGCGGGCTGTTCCGGCAACCAAGGCCCTCCAAAATCAGGGCTGCGGGCCGTCGTAGCCTTCGATAATGACGAGGTCGGCGATCGAATGCGGCTGCCGGCGCTTGATGTTTTCCTGATATTCGGGCGAGCGATAGCAGGCGAGCGCGGTGGCGTAGTCCGGGAATTCGATCACGACGTTGCGCGAACGGCTCTGGCCTTCCGGGCCTTCGAATTTGCCGCCACGGACGACGAAGCGCCCGCCGAACTTCTTGAAGATACCCGGGTTGGCCGCCGCATAGGGCTTGTAGCCTTCCTCGTTGTGAACGTCGACGTGCGCGATCCAGTAGGCTTTTGCCATCCCTGTACTCCCTTCCCTTCAAGCCGCCAGTGGCGGGGTGATCTCTGCGAGGATCGCTTCCGCCACCGCCCTGGGATCGGCGGCCTCGACCACGGGGCGGCCGACTACGAGATAATCGCTGCCGGCGGCGACCGCGCGCGCGGGTGTCATGATGCGCTTCTGGTCGCCGGTCGCAGCGCCCGCCGGGCGAATGCCTGGTGTAACCAGCCGCATCTGATGGCCGATGATCTTGCGTAGCGACGCGACCTCTTCCGGCGAGCAAACCAGGCCGTCGATGCCCAGCACCTGCGCCTGCTGCGCGCGCGCCTCGACGAGATCGGAGACGTTGAGCCGATAGCCCGCGGCATGCAGGTCGTCGTCGTCATAGGAAGTGAGCACGGTCACCGCGAGTATCCTGAGACCAGATCCAGCGCGCGCTTCGGCGGCGGCCTTCATGGTCTGCGGATAGGCGTGCACGGTGAGGAAGGTCGCGCCAAGTTTCGCGATGCTCTCGACACCTCGCGCCACCGTGTTGCCGATGTCATGCAGTTTCAAGTCGATGAAAACCTTCTTGCCCTGATCGGCGAGTTTCTTCACCAGCGGCAGTCCGCCGGCATAAGCGAGCTGATAGCCGATCTTGTAAAAACTCACGCTGTCGCCGAGTTTTGTAACCATCGCTTCCGCCAGCTCCACGCTGGGCAGGTCGAGCGCCACAATCAACCGGTCTTTGTGGGGGATGTCGGATGGCTTCACGGTCACCTCACATCATGCGTTGGGAAACTTCGATCAACTGCCTCACCAGGGCCTTCAGTGCCTCGATATCGGCCTGATTCTTCAATCTGTCCATATCGTCGTAGGCCTGATCGGCGAATGATAAAGCCAATTGATTGGGCACCACGGTGGCGTGGCAGGCCGACAGGATCAGCCGCAGCGCCGCGAGCGCGCGGGTTCCGCCAAGCCGGCCTTCCGAGGCCGCCGCGAGCGCAAATGGTTTTTCGCGAAACACCTGCCCGCGGCTCTCGTGCGGGTCCTGCACGCGCGTGATCCAGTCGATGGTGTTTTCACCAGCGGCGGAACCGATGAATTATATTCCGGCGTCACGATTACGACGCCATGATGGGAGCCCATCATGCGCTTGAGATTGATCGCGTTCTTCGGCACACCGGATTTGGCCTGCAGATCGCCGTCATAGATCGGCAGCGGGAAATCGCCGAGAGAAATGCGCGTCACGTCGACGCCCGCCTGCGCGAATTCGTAGGCCGCCGCCATCGCGAGCTTGGCATTATGCGAGCCTGTGCGCAGCGAGCCGGGGATGACCAGGATTCTCAGTGCGGACATGAAGCGCATTCGGGGCTATTGCACCCGGCGAATGCGCCGAGCGAACGTCAACGCTTGCGATACACCCAGACCCGAGCGGGCGGAAGGTTCATCCAGATCCGCTCGGAGGCCTCGGTGGACACGCCAGGCAGCGATTTCGGGATCGGCGGTATCACCGCATAGGTGAACTGGACAAACGGCGCGCCAGGCGCGAGCGCGGCAAAGGCGTCACGGACCAGCTTCAGGCGTGTCAGCATCGGCTTGGTGACGAGCGGCAGCCCCGAGACAACAGCGGTCGCCGGCGCGCCCAGAATATTCCAGAGCGTATCGCGCAGCCTGTAGGCATCGCCCTGCACCACCTTGGCCTGCGGATAGCGGTCGCGCAGCAGCGCGCAGAAGCCGGGATTGTATTCGACCAGAACCAGTCGCTTTGGGTCGACGCCATGTTCGATCAGGGCGTTGGTGATGGCGCCAGTGCCGGGTCCGAGCTCGACGACGGGACCTTCCGCATAGGGATCGACATAGTGGGCCATGGTGCGCGCAAGCAACCGTCCGGAAGGCATGACAGCGCCCACATGCAGCGGCTTTTCAATCCATGACCGGAGAAAACGCACCTCGTCGTCAAGACGAGGCTTTTTCAACGCACGCACAGACGATTGCAAGGGCATTGTCAGGACCAGACGGGACCGCGGATTTTGCGGTGGATGTCAGAAAACGGTCATAAAGACGTATAGGGAGCAAGCGGGCCGGTCAAGCCAGACGGTACTGCGCGCTTGCAGCATGGGCATTCGCGATTCGCGGATAAGGCTCAGTGGTTTCTCATTTTTTCGCGCGAGCGGCCTCAGGCGGCGGCTCGCGCATGCAAAAGCGGCTAGGTACTCGCGCGACTGCCGAAGAAGTCCTTGACCTTTGCAAAGAAGCCGGCGGCTTCCGGCTGGGTCGCGCCCGACGACAGCTTCTCGAACTCGGTCAGCAGTTCCTGCTGCTTCTTGGTGAGATTTTGCGGCGTCTCGACCACAACCTGGACATACATGTCGCCGGTCTGGCGCGAGCGCAGCACCGGCATACCCTTGGATGCGATCCGGAAGCGTCGGCCGGTCTGGGTACCCGCAGGAATTTTGACCTTGGTCTTGCCCTTGTCGATGGTTGGCACTTCGAACTCACCGCCCAAGGCCGCCGTGACCATCGAAATCGGCACGCGGCAATGCAGGTCGGCGCCATCGCGCTGGAAGAACTGATGCGCGGAGAGCGACAGGAAAATGTAGAGATCGCCGGAGGGGCCGCCTCGGAAGCCAGCCTCGCCCTCGCCGGCGAGGCGGATCCGCGTGCCGTCCTCGACGCCTGCGGGAATGTTGACGGACAGCGTACGCTCGCGCTGCACCCGGCCCGAGCCGGAGCAGGACGGGCAGGCGTCCTCGATCATCTGGCCGCGGCCCTGGCAGCCGGGGCACGTGCGCTCCAGCGTGAAGAAGCCCTGGGCCTGCCGCACCCGGCCCGCGCCGCCGCACATCGAGCAGGCCTTTGGCTTGGTGCCGGCCTTGGCGCCGGTGCCCGAACAGGACTCGCAGGTGACGGAGACCGGAATCTCGATCTGCGCCGTCTTGCCCTGGAACGCCTCTTCGAGGTTGATTTCCATGTTGTAGCGCAGATCGGCGCCGCGCTCGCGGCCGCCGCGAGCGCGCTGGCCCGCCATGCCGAACAGGTCTTCGAAAATATCGGAAAAGGACGAGGCGAAGCCCGCGCCGAAGCCGGGATGGCCGCCACCCATGCCGCCGCCCTGTTCGAACGCGGCATGGCCGAAGCGGTCATAGGCGGCGCGCTTGTCGCCGTCCTTCAGGACCTCATAGGCCTCGTTGATTTCCTTGAACCTGATCTCGCTCTGGGCGTCGCCGGGATTCTTGTCCGGATGCCACTTCATTGCGAGCTTGCGGAACGCCGCTTTGAGCCTGGTATCGTCGGCGTTGCGTTCGACTTCGAGGGTTTCGTAATAGCAGCGCTTGGTGGACATCCGTCAGACCCGCCCGAACTTCGTCTTCATCCGGCAAAGATGCAAGAATGATGCAGCTTCCGGCCTAATGAAAAATGACCCTCATCCATCGAGACGCTGCGCCTGCGCTCTTTGGTATGAGGGTCATGGCTTCGCCCGCTCTTAAGCAGACTTCTTCTTGTCGTCGTCGACTTCGGTGAACTCCGCGTCGACCACATCGTCCTTGGCAGCATCCTTGGCCGCATCGGCCTCGGCCTGCTGCTTGTACATGGCCTCGCCCAGCTTCATCGAAGCCTGCGCCAGCGTGTTGGTCTTGGCCTTGATGGCCTCGGCATCGTCGCCCTTCAGCGCTTCCTTGAGGTCGCTGACGGCGTCCTCGATGGCGCGGCGCTCGCCTTCGGCGATCTTCGAACCGTGCTCGGACAGCGCCTTCTCGGTGGAGTGCACCAGCGCATCCGCATGGTTCTTGGCGTCGACCGCCTCGCGGCGCTTCTTGTCGGCGGCCGCATTGGCTTCGGCGTCCTTGACCATCTTGTCGATGTCGGCTTCCGACAGGCCGCCCGAGGCCTGGATGCGGATCTGCTGCTCCTTGCCGGTTGCCTTGTCCTTGGCCGAGACGTTGACGATGCCGTTGGCGTCGATGTCGAAGGTCACCTCGATCTGCGGCATGCCGCGCGGAGCCGGCGGAATGCCCATCAGGTCGAACTGGCCGAGCATCTTGTTGTCGGCGGCCATCTCGCGCTCGCCCTGGAAGACGCGGATCGTGACCGCGTTCTGGTTATCCTCGGCGGTCGAGAACACCTGGCTCTTCTTGGTCGGGATCGTGGTGTTGCGGTCGATGATGCGGGTGAACACGCCGCCCAGCGTCTCGATGCCCAGCGACAGCGGGGTCACGTCGAGCAGC
>DATMNV010000217.1:0-14642 GCA_035568535.1 Bradyrhizobium sp. | reverse complement strand
ATGTGATTTTCTTCCCGTATCCCGCGCTCATCAGAGGGGCGTATCGCGATCGTCACGGACGTAGGGTGCGGGATGCGATGGACGTGTTGGTGCGCACAAGACGAAGCGCACTCATGCGGACGGCAAAGTCGTGTGGTCCTGACACCCCGATGCTGGTGTCAAGTTTCGCGGGCGATTCCCACGAAGCGACGGTGGCTATCAAGCCCGGACACCGGGGAGAGCGCGAAGCAGCCGTTAACACCAATCGCGCAGGGAGTGCCGGACTGTTTCGGCGTGCCTGTGGTGACTAACTCGTGTGTTTTTTACTACACACGAGGCTGCGGGTGCGAGATACACCCGGTGCTCCCTGCGCCCTCTGTTTTTCGAGGGTCCATGATGAGGCATCACCCCGGGCAGATCGTGCCGCGGGATCGCTGAATCGCATCCCCACCGCTGTCATGCCCCGCTTTAAGCGGGGCATCCAGTATTCAAGAGGCGTCTCATGTAAGCACAGCCGCCTCTGGAATACTGGATCGCCCGGTCAAGCCGGGCGACGACACCGAGTTTGTTGTTAGGCAATTGAACAATTTCGCGGACGACCAATGCCCGACCGGTTTTCAGCCTTCGCCGAGCAGCTCGTTGATGCGGCGCTGCAGCTGGCGCTTCTTTTTCTCGCTGCGGCGCAGACGCGCATCGAGGTCGCTCTCGGGCGTATCCATGACCATGGCGCGGAAGGCGAGGCCGACGCGATTGGCCTGGCGCCAGATCATGCGGGCGAGGAAGGAACGACCCTTGCGCGAGATCTTCAGGTTCATCTCGGCAGGGATTCGCGCAGCAGAATCGAACTCGATGCAGGCGCCATTGTCGCTGAAATTGCGCACCACGCAGTCCATGGTCGTGCCGCGGTCGCTGATCTCGGCCACGCCGCCGAAAAGCACCTTGTCCCGCACGCTCTCGCGCCGATCCTGCATCGCTTCCTCCTCCATGAACGCAGGAGTCTACGCCGCCCGGTGGCGAAAAGAAGGGCGCGGGAACCGCGATGTCGCGTTAACGTAAATCAAACCGCCACCGGTTTTCCGAAATCCCCGCGGAATGCCGCGCCGCACTATATTCACGGGGACAGGCCATATTGGCGGCTCATGGCTGAAGGCAGGCGATTTCCCGGGACGATGCGGCGGGCGGCTTCCGTTCTGCTCGCCCTCTCGCTGCTGCCGGCCCCTGCCGGGGCCGAGGATGGTGAATCCGCCGCGACGCGCTATGTGCATCCGAGCGTGGAAGAATTGGCGATCCCGCAGCCGTCAATGATAACAGTGGATACCGGCACGGCGGAGGCCATCTGCCTGATGATCGAATCGGCGGCGCGGGAAAACGGCCTGCCGCTGGAGTTCTTCGCGCGGGTGATCTGGCAGGAGTCTCGCTTCAACGCCGGCGCCGTCGGGCCGATGACGCGCTACGGCACGCGCGCACAGGGCATCGCGCAGTTCATGCCCGGCACGGCGTTCGAGCGTGGCGTGCTCGACCCCTTCGATCCGGTGCAGGCGCTGCCGAAGGCTGCGGAATTCCTGGCCGAGCTGCGCAATCAGTTCGGCAACCTCGGGCTTGCGGCGGCGGCCTATAATGCCGGTCCGCGCCGGGTGCAGGAATGGCTCGCCGGCACCGGCGGGATGCCGGCCGAGACGCGCAACTACGTTTCCCGCATCACCGGCTCGTCCGTCGACGAATGGGCGAAAGCAGGGAAGGGGGGCAAGATACCGGAGAGCGCGCCGCCGACCACGTGCCGCGATCTGATGGCGCTGCTCAAGCAGGCGCCGAATCCCTTTGTCACCCATCTTGAGGAGCGCGTGCAACTGGCCGCCGCCAAGACCTGGGGCGTGCAGCTCGCTGCCGGCTTTGACCGCAACAAGGCGCTCGCGATGTATGCCCGCGCGGTCAGGAATTTGAGCGCGGTGGTCGGCGATCGCGATCCGAGCATCCTGAGCTCGGTGCAGCGCAGCCGCGGCTCCCATGCGTTCTATCAGGTGCGGTTCGGCGCCGACACGCGCACCGAGGCCGACGACCTCTGCAACCGCATCCGCAAGGCCGGCGGAGCGTGCTTCGTGCTGAAGAACATGTTCGTGCGAGGATAAGTGGCGACCGCTTGCGCTTGGCGCAGAGCCGCTGGCCTGCAACGACGGTTGACGCAGACGCCCTTCATCCGCGTTATGCCGCGTATGCGGCTTCCCTCCCTCGATTCCCCGAAATGGAATAGCAACCTTCGCGCCTTCGCCTGGGGCATGAGCGCGACCAGCGCCACCATCCTCTCGCTGGTGCTGTTCGTCACCTATATCGGCATCGGCGCGCTGTCGCATGACACGCGCTTTTCGCTTGGGTGGGCCCTCCTTGCCACCGCTCTGGTGTGGGCCGGGCCGGCGCAGATCATCCTGATCACCACGCTGGCGTCGGGCGAAAGCATCGTGCAGTCGGCGATCGCGGTGACCATGAGCGCGATCCGGCTGTTTCCCATGGTGGTCACCGTGTTGCCGCTGATGCGCACGGAGAAAACCAAGCGCCGTCATCTCGTGCTGGTCGCGCATTTCACCGCGGTGACGCTCTGGGTCGAATGCTACCGCTTCCTGCCGCATGTGCCGCGCGAGCGCCGCGTCGCCTTCATCCATGGGCTCGGCTGCGGGCTGATGTGCATCGGCCTGTCCGCCACCGTCCTCGGCTATGAGCTCGCGGCCAATCTTTCGCAGACGCTCGCCTCCGCGATCCTGCTGCTGACGCCGCTGGCGTTCCTGTTCTCGACCGCGCGAAATTCGCGCGAGCTGGCCGACGTGCTGGCGCTGGTGCTGGGGCTCGCGTTCTATCCGCTGGCGTCGATGATGAACAGCGGCCTCGACATCCTCGTCAGCGGCGTGGTGGCCGGCACCATCGCCTATGGCGTGCACAAATGGCGGGAGCAGCCATGAGCGCGTTCTTCGGCGATTGGCATGCGCTGGTCGTGCTCCTGGTCGCGGGCGTGATCCCGAACCAGATCTGGCGCATGCTGGGCTTGTGGCTCGGCAGCGGCCTCGACGAGGGCTCCGACCTCCTGATGTGGGTGAAGGCGGTGGCGACCGCGATCCTGGCCGGCGTGATCGCGCAAATCCTGGTAGAGCCGCCGGGAGCGCTGGCAAGCGTCCCCGCGGCGCTGCGTTATGGCGCGGTCGTGGCCGGCTTTATCGCCTTCATGCTGACGCGGCGGTCGATCTTTGCCGGCGTCGTCTGCGGCGAAATCGTCATGCTGGCCGGCAAATGGTGGCTCGGATGAGCGCCATTGCAGCGTCGTGGGTTTCCGCTAGGCTGTCCCCAACAAGAACGATTGAGGGAAACGCCATGCGGAAAAACTGGGCCCTGCTATGTCTCGCATTCACATTCATGCTCGCGGCAGCACAGGCATCACACGCGGCCGATTACCCGACACGCGCTATCAAGCTCGTCGTGCCCTATGTCGCGGGCGGACCGACCGATGCGCAAGCCCGTCTGTTCGCCGAATATCTCGCGCGTGACCTGAAGCAGTCCGTGTATGTCGAGGACAAGGGCGGCGCGCAGGGCGCGATCGGCGCCGAGGCGGTGGCCCACGGCGATCCCGACGGCTACAGCCTGCTGTTCACGACGTCGTCGGTCATCGAGCTCAACCCGGTGCTCTACAAGAAATTGTCCTACGACCCCGCCCGCGAGCTTCGGATTCTCGGCATTCTCACCGAAGTGCCGATGATCATGATCGTTCACCCATCGGTCCCGGCAAAGACCATCGCCGAGTTCATCGACTATGCGAAGAAGAATCCCGGCAAGCTCAATTTCGGTTCGCCAGGCAACGGCAGTATCGGCCAACTCGCCGGCGAGATGTTCAAGCAGCAAGCCGATATCGAGATGACCCATGTGCCGTACAAGGGGGCAGGCGCCGCGCTGACCGATCTGCTGTCGGGGCAGATTCAGGTGATGTTCGAGTCGGTCGGCATCTCGGTGCCGCCGGTACAGGCCGGATTGGTGCGGGCGCTTGGGGTGAGTTCGACCGAGCACATCGCCGAACTGCCGGATTTGCCGACGATTGCCGAAAGCGGCTATCCCGACTATCGCGTCAGCGTGTGGTATGGTATCGCCGCGCCGGCCGGGATGCCGGTGGAGGCCGCGCGGATGATCAGCGCGAGCATGAGCCGCGCGCTCGATGACGAGGCGTTCCGCGCGTCCCTGATCAAGGCCGGTTTTGCGCCGCTGAAACCGCGCAGCGGGGACGAGATCAAGCAATTCGTCGAGGCCGACAAGGCCCGCTGGTTGAACGTCATCAAGAAGCTGAATTTCTCGCTGGATTGAATGGAATGGTACGAGAGAACGAAATCCGTGAAGGCGAGCTTTCCGTCGAGGTGCCTCCGGTCCAGGACGCCGGGCTGATCTTCATCGGCCGCATCCGCACGCCCTGGACCTCGCGGCTCGCAACGCCGCGGCAGGGCCGTCACGACGGGCCGATCTGCCGGCTGGAAATCTTCGAGCCGTGGGTGCCAGCGATCAAGGGCGTCGACTTCTATTCCAATCTCGAGGTGATCTACTGGCTGCACCAGTCGCGCCGCGACCTCGTGCTGCAGAGCCCGAAGAACAACAAGAACACGCGCGGCACTTTTTCGCTGCGCTCTCCGGTGCGGCCGAACCCGATTGCGACCTCGATCGTGAAATTCGTCGGCATCGAGGGCAACACCGTACTGGTGCGCGGGCTCGATTGCCTCGACGAGACGCCGCTGCTCGACATCAAGCCCGACCGCTGCGAGTTCACGCCGCTGGCCCCGCCGCAGCCAGGCGATTTCGAGACGGAGTGACCTTGTTACTTCAACGCCGCAGCGAGTTTGGTCGCGTTGTCTTCCAGCACCTTGACGTCTTCCTTCCGGCTTGCCGGCGGCAACATCGCGACGCCGTCATGGCGCGGCATCACGTGGACATGCAGGTGAAACACCACCTGTCCGCCGGCGGGTTCGTTGAACTGCTGGATGGTAATGCCATCCGCGTTGAATACCTTCTCCGCGGCGGCGGCGATCTTGTGGGTCGCGCGCGCGACATGGAGATAGTCTTCGATCTTGATGTCGAGAATGTTGCGGGCAGCGGCCTTCGGGATCACGAGCGTGTGGCCGGGCACGCGCGGCATGATGTCGAGGAAGGCCAGCACGTGCTCGTCCTCGTAGACCTTGTAGCAGGAGAATTCGCCGCGCAGGATCTTTGCGAACGGGTTGTTGTTGTCATAGGTAGTCATGGCAGGCTCCCGGACTTTTCTCCTACTCACACCGCCATCGCGCTGCCGTCAAGGCGCCTCGCCCTCGACCTTGCGGAACGGGCCCATCTCGGTGAGCTCGCGGCCGGCCTCCGCGACATAGGCGCGCTCGCGCCGGAGATAATCCGCAATCGCCCGGCGCAGGTCGGGATCTGCGATGTAATGCGCGGAGTAGGTGGTGTGCGGCAGATATGCGCGTGCGAGCTTGTGCTCGCCCTGCGCGCCGGCCTCGACGACGTTGAGCTTGCGCTGGATTGCGAAATCGATCGCCTGGTAGTAGCAGACCTCGAAATGCAGGAACGGATGATGCTCGATCGCGCCCCAGTTGCGGCCGAACAGCGTGTCCGAGCCGATGAAATTGATCGCCCCCGCAATCCAGCGGCCATTGCGCTTGGCCATCACCAAAAGCACGTCCTGGCTCATGCTCTCGCCGACCAGCGAGAAGAATTTTCGCGTCAGGTAAGGCCGGCCCCATTTGCGCGAGCCGGTCTCCATATAGAACTTGAAGAAGGCGTCCCAGGCGTCTTCGGTGATGTCCTTGCCAGTGAGCCAGTGGATCGTGATGTCGGCGGCGACCGCTTCACGGCGCTCGCGCTTGATCGCCTTGCGGTGACGCGAATTGAGGCTGCCAAGGAAATCGTCGAACGTCGCAAAACCCTGGTTGTGCCAGTGAAACTGCTGGTCGGTGCGTTGCAGGAAACCGTGCCCGGCGAGGAATTTCGATTCGGCCTCGCGCGCGAAGGTCACATGCACCGAAGAAGCGTTGCTGACGCCTGTAAGTGCGACGAGGCCGCTTGCGAGCGCGGTCCCGATCTGCTCGCGGTCGACATCGTTGCGGATCAGGAGGCGGGGGCCGGTGGCCGGCGTGAAGGGAACCGAGCACTGCAGTTTCGGATAATAGCGTCCGCCGGCGCGCTCGAAGGCGTCGGCCCAGCCGCGGTCGAACACATACTCGCCCTGCGAATGCGATTTGAGATAGCAGGGCACGACGCCGACGACCTTGTGGTCGATTTTCGCCAGCAGATGCCGCGGCCCCCAGCCGGTGCGCGCGATCGCCGAGCCGGATTCTTCGACGGCGGAGAAAAAGGCGTGGGAAACAAAGGGGTTGTAATAGGGCTTTGAGTCCGCGCAAGAGCCGGCTGGCGCCAGCGTGTCGAGCCCGCTCAGATCGGGCTTGGGGGAGGCGCAGGCATCCCACTCCTCGGCGGGAACATCGCCGACGGAAGGCACGGCTTCGAGCGTGATTTCAGAAGAGTCCATCGAGGCTCTTTAGTAGTCCGCCCCAAAGATCGTGCATTGCAGCAGAGAGTTCAAGTGCGGAGAGCGAGGATCAGGTTCCCGGGACAAAGCCTTCAAAGATCATTTGATCGGCGTGCCGTGCGGCGCGGGCGCGCTGTTCCGGCGTACGCACCGTCCAGGTCAATAGCGGGCAGCGAAACAGGTGGCGGGCGAACCAGGGCGCTGCGGAAGGCAGTTCATCGACCCAGTAGGCCACGAAATCGGGCTGGGTGCGGAAGAAGTGGCGCAGATGCGTCATGCCGTGGCGTTGCCCGGGCGAAGCGTCGGGCCAATCCTCCGCGGTGTAGTCGTGCTCGGCGACGATGCCGCGCGGCCGCGAGGGGATCAGCTCGCGCAGCGCGATTACCTGGTCGGGATCGAAGGACATCCCGACCGCCGGGCCCTGATAAGCGGAGAGCACCTCGGCCATTCGTTTCACAAGCTTACGATCGCCGTCAAAGTGGCTCTTCACCTCGATCACCAGTGGCACGCGGCCGGCGACGAGGTTGCATAGGTCAGTCAGGGTCATCATGTGCTCGGAAGTTGCCTTGAAGCGCACCGCCTTCAGCTCGGCGGCTGTTTTAGTCAGCAGCGTGCCGCTGCCGTCGGTGAGACGGCCGAGCGCGTCGTCGTGATGCACCATCGCCTCGCCGTCCGAGGTGAGCTGGATGTCGCATTCGATGGCGAAATTGCCCGCGATCGCGGCTTGCGCTGCGGCCGGCATGTTCTCGATGATGCCGCGTCCGGCGTCATGCAGGCCGCGGTGAGCCACCGGCCGCGCCGTCAGCCATTCCGGTGCACGCACGCCCCACACCCTCAAGCTACCTCGAACAACCCTTCGACCTCGACCGCGGCGTCCGCCGGCAGCGAGGCGACGCCGACGGTGGTGCGGGCATGGCGGCCCTTGTCGCCGAATACCTCAACCATCAGGTCGGAGGCGCCGTTCAACACCTTTGGCCCGTCGAGGAAATCCGGCGCCGAGTTGATGAAGCCGCCGAGCCGTACCACGCGCACGACCTTGTCGAGATCGCCGAGCGCGGCCTTGATCTGCGCGAGCAGGTTGATGCCGCAGCCGCGCGCCGCGGCCTGGCCCTGCTCGATATTGACGCCGGCCCCAAGTTTGCCCTTGGCGATCAGTTTGCCCTGCGCGTCGAAGCAGACCTGGCCGGAGACGAACAGCAAATTGCCTGTACGCACGAAGCCGACATAGTTCGCCACGGGCGTAGGGGCTTCGTGCAGGTTGATGCCCATTGACGCCAGTTTCTGCTCGATCGCGCCCGCCATGTTCGGTCCCCAATTGATGCTCATGAATTTTTGTACAGGTTTGCTTGTTTCGCGCATCGCGCCAGCACATGCAAGCGAGCGCCGGGAGGCGAGTTTTGGTGGACGGCCGCCGGAAATTAGCACGTTTCCGTGAAGCGGCCCCAGTTGCGACGCAATGGCGCGGAAAGTAATGTGCCGAATCTCCTCGAGAAGCGCCAAAGGACCGTTATGGATCGATCGCTGCGGACCTCGTTCGCCTTGCTGGCCTTCGTTGCAGTTGCATGCGGGCCGGCGAAAGCCGCCGCGGCGGGCTCTTTCCTGCCGCACCAGGCGCTGTACGAGCTGAGCCTCGTGAAGTCGCGCGGCTCCAATCCCGTCAACAGCGCGCGCGGCCGCATCCTCTACAATTTCTCGGGTAGCGCCTGCGAGGGCTACACCAGCGAATTCCGCCAGGTCTCCGAGCTCGAGATTGGCGAGGGCAAGATGATGCTGAGCGACCTGCGCTCGAACTCGTGGGAGGACGCCGAGGGCAAGAGCTACCGTTTCAAGATCGACGCCCGCACCAACGACAACGATCCCAATCCCGTCGACGGCATTGCGGAACGGACCGGCGACCGCATCACCGTCAAGCTGAAGCAGCCCGAGGCCAAGACCTTCACCCTCGACGGCGCGACCGTGTTTCCGACCGAGCAGATCCAGCGCATCATCGCTGCCGCCAAAGAAGGCAAGTCGCTGCTCGAGCTGACGGTCTATGACGGCTCCGACAACGGCGAGAAGGTCTACAACACGCTCTCGGTGATCGGCCAGCCGATCCCCGGCGACAAGCAGGTCACCTCTCCTGATCCGTCCACCGCCGACGAGCACATGAAATCGCTGACACGCTGGCCGGTGACGGTGAGCTATTACGACCGCGACGCGCAGAAGAAGGACGGCGAGCAGACCCCGGTCTATTCCATGTCCTTCGAGCTGTACGAGAACGGCGTCTCGCGTGCGCTGGTGCTTGACTACAACGATTTCGTGATCTCCGGCGCGATGGGCAAGTTTGACGTCAAGGACAGCAAGCCGTGCAAGTGATCGCGATCGGGAGGATTCTCCTCCTCGCGGGTCGTTGAAATAACGTGAGGGGCGAACCCCCTGTAAATCGCCAAAGGCCTTTCTCATCTCCGTTGCGAGGCCAAGCACGATTGGCTTCGCACCAGCAACGGAGAAACTTCAATGGCTACACTGAAACTCCTGTCGGCCGCCCTGTTCACTGCGGCCGTGATCGCTGCCCCCGCCATGGCCCGCGAGCACCATGTGACGCGTCATTCCACCAACGACGCCAATGCGGATGCGGCGTATGCGGCTACGCCCGATGCGGCCTATGCCGCCTATGGATACCGCGGCTATGGCTATCGCTGCGTCCCGGCGCCGCGTGTCGGCGCCTTTGCCGGCCAGCCCTGGGACAATGATGTTCCCTGTGAGCCCTGGACCGGCGCGGCCTATTGATCGTCGCTTCCGAAGCCAACGGGCCGCGCTCTCCGCGGTCCCGTTGGCCCGTTCATTCCTCCTTCTCCGGCCCGTCATAGGCAATCCCGCGGATCACCGCGGCCTTTCCGAACTTCTTCCGTAAATCGTCGATCGCGCGCTCGGCATGCACGGCGCGGCGGTCGAGCATGTCGGTGTCGTCGGCCTCCGAACCCTTGCGCAGCGCGCTGACGCCGGTGCCCATCAGGCGGAAGGCGGTGCCGTCGATCTCCTTCGCCAGCATTTCGCGCGACATCGCAAAGATCTTGGCCGCCAGCTGCGTTGGCGCAGCGATCGACTGCGATCGCGTGCGCTGCCGGAAATCGGCGGTCTTCAGTTTCAGCGTGATGGTGCACCCGGAAAGGTCGCCATTCTTCAGCCGCAACGACACCTTTTCCGACAGCCGCCACAGCAGTTTTTCCAGCGTCGCGAAATCGCGGATGTCGTTCTCGAAGGTCGTCTCGCTCGAAATCGTCTTTGCGCCGCGATCCGGCACTACCTGCCGGTCGTCGATGCCACGCGCGAGCCGCCATAGCCTGCGGCCTTCGCTCGGAAACTGCTTCATCAGCTCGATCTCGTCGGCGCGCTGCAGATCGGCGATCACGCGAAAGCCGCGCTGGAGCAGCCTTTCCTGCGTCGCGGGACCCACGCCGAAGATGAAGCCGACCGGCTTGTCCGCGAGCATCGTGCGGGCCTCGTCCTGATCGAGCACGGCAAAGCCGCGGGGCTTGTCGAGGTCCGAGGCGATCTTGGCCAGGAACTTGTTCACCGACAATCCAACGGAAACGGTGATCCCGATTTTGGCTTCGACCTCGCGCGCAAATTTCGCCAGCACCTTGGCCGGGATCATGCCGTGCACGCGCTCGGTCCCGGAGAGATCGAGAAAGGCCTCGTCGATCGAGAGCGGTTCGACCAGCGGCGTCAGCGCCCCCATGGCCTGGCGCACCTCGCGGCCGACCCGGACATATTTCGCCATGTCGGGACCGATCACGGTGGCGTGCGGGCACAGCGCAAGCGCCTTGAACATCGGCATCGCCGAGCGCACGCCATAGGTGCGCGCGATGTAACAGGCAGCCGACACCACGCCGCGCTTGCCGCCGCCGATGATGACGGGCCTGTCGGCAATGTCAGGGTTGTCGCGTTTCTCGACGGTGGCATAGAACGCATCGCAATCGATATGCGCGAGCGAAAGCCGGGCGAGCGCAGGATGACGCACCAGGCGAGGGGAGCCGCAATGGCTGCAGCGTCTTGACTTGAACTCGAGGTCGCCGAGGCAATCCCGGCAAAAGCAGGTCGGCGCGCTCACGGCTTGCGCGGGCCTACTCACGGCACGTCGCGCTCCCACTTGGGATCGCCAAGCACTTCGCGCGCCGCCGCCACATTGGTCGGATGCAGGTCGGAAGCCTTTGCAAACGCCTTCACGGTTGCGTCATCGCGCAGCACGAAGTCGAGCACGCTGGCGAGGAACTTCGGCTCGGTGGCCGATTTTCGCAGCGTGTCCGGCCCGATGCCGGTTTCGGCCAGAAACAGGCCCAGTCGCTCGGAATCAGAGGCAACGAAGCTCAGAGCCTGAATCGCAACGATTTCAGCTGCTTCCCGGGGGTTTTGAACAGGCTTTTTCAACGGCCGATTTGCCTTTCCATTAACTTATGGTCTCTAATTTGCAAAACATCATGCCCGAGTCTTTCGAACCTGTTCAAGCAAGTGGCAACCACGTCGCTGAAGTTAAAACCCCGCTTAACGGGTTAGAGCGAATCTGCAGCTAGTTTGAATTTACCTGTCGGCGCATAAGCTTGGCGCCGTATAAGCACCTTTAATCCGGCCGTAGCACAAGAGATGGGGGGACGGGATGGCAAAGACCGTCCTGATCGTCGAGGACAACGAGCTCAACATGAAGCTGTTTCGCGACCTGTTGGAAGCGCACGGCTATCAGACCTCTGGCACCTCCAACGGCCACGAGGCGCTCAACCTTGTCCGCCAGATGCGTCCCGACCTGATCCTGATGGACATCCAGCTGCCGCAGGTCTCCGGTCTCGAAGTCACGCGCTGGATCAAGGACGATCCGGAGCTGCGTTCCATCCCCGTCGTCGCCGTCACCGCCTTCGCGATGAAGGGCGACGAAGAGCGCATCCGCGAAGGCGGCTGCGAAGCCTATCTGTCCAAACCGATTTCCGTCGGCAAGTTCATTGAGACCGTCCGTCGATTTATAGGGTAGGGAGTGAGTATCTGTGTCCGCGCGTATCCTGGTAGTCGACGACGTCCCCGCCAACGTGAAGCTTCTGGAAGCCCGGCTGTCGGCCGAATATTTCGACGTGCTGACCGCCGCGAGCGGCGCGGAAGCGCTGCAGATCTGCCAGCGCGCCGAATGCGACATCATCCTGCTCGACGTGATGATGCCCGACATGGACGGCTTCGAGGTTTGTCGCCGCCTGAAATCCAATCCGGTGACGCATTTCATCCCGGTCGTGATGATCACTGCGCTCGACAGCTCCGCCGATCGCGTGCGCGGGCTTGAGGCCGGCGCCGACGATTTCCTCACCAAGCCGGTGTCCGATCTCGTGCTGATCGCGCGGGTCCGCTCGCTGACCCGGCTGAAGATGATGACCGACGAGCTGCGCATGCGCGCGCTCACCTCGCTCGAGATCGGCGTGCAGGCGCCTGAGCGCAGCGCGGTCAATGATACCGGCAAGGGCGGCCGCATCCTCCTGGTCGACGATCGGGAAGCCTCCTATCAGCGTCTCGCGCCGGTGCTCGCCGCCGAGCACACCGTGGATGTCGAGACCAATCCGGCCGAAGCGCTGTTTCATGCCGCCGAAGGCAATTACGACCTGCTGATCGTCTCGCTCGATCTCGAGAATTTCGACGGGCTCAGGCTCTGCAGCCAGGCGCGCTCGCTGGAGCGCACGCGCCATGTGCCGATCCTCGCCATCGCCGATGTCGACAACAACGCGCGGCTGCTCCGCGGGCTCGAGATCGGCGTCAACGACTATCTGCCGCGCCCGGTCGACAAGAACGAGCTGCTGGCGCGGGCGCGTACGCAGATCAGGCGCCGCCGCTATGCCGACGATCTCCGCGACAATGTGCAGAACTCGATCGAGATGGCGATCACCGACGCGCTGACCGGGCTGCACAACCGCCGCTACATGGAAAGCCATCTGGCGACGCTCGCCGAACAGGCCTCGGCGCGCGGCAAGCCGCTGGCGCTGATGATGCTCGACATCGACTATTTCAAGTCGATCAACGACAATTACGGCCACGATGCCGGCGACGACGTGCTGCGCGAGTTCGCCGTGCGCGTCCGCAAATCGATCCGCGGCATTGATCTCGCCTGCCGTTATGGCGGCGAGGAGTTCGTGATCGTGATGCCGGAGACCGACCTGCACGTAGCCGGCATGGTCGCCGAACGCCTGCGCCGCTCGATCGCCGGCGAGCCGTTCGCGATCCACAAGGGCACGAAGCGCATCGAGGCCACGATCTCGATCGGGATTTCGACCCTGGAGAGGAAGGGCGAGTCGGTCGGCGATGTGCTGAAGCGCGCGGACAACGCGCTCTACCGCGCCAAGCACGACGGCCGCAACCGCGTCGTGTCGCAGGCGGCGTGAGCCTGGTTCTGATTCGAATTTCAAACAACAAATTCCGCTGTCATGCCCCGCTCCAGGCGGGGCATGACAGTATTCCAGAGGCGTCGAGATCAAGACGAACGTCTCTGGAATACTGGACCGCCCGGTCCCGTCTACGCCAAGGCTTCGACGAGGCTTGCGGTCTTTGGCGCGCCGAAGCTTTAGCGGAGGCGGCAAGCCGGGCGATGACGTCGAGAAAAGACATGAAGCCGCATCCCCGCGGCACGAAATGTCCGGGCTTTGCATCAACGTTGTCCCTCAGAGATAAGAGGGCGCAGGGAGCACCGGGTGATGGCCTCACCCATGGCCTGCCTGCAACAAAAAAAGCAGGCGGCAGTCACCACAGGTTTAGCCGGATCAACCGGCACTCCCTGCGCGATGGTTTAGCGGCTTATGGCGCGCTCTCCCCGGTGTCCGGGCTTGTTAGCCACCGTCGTCCGCAGATCATCGCCCACGAACTTGATCCCAGCGTCGGGGAATCAGGACCACGCGT
Organism: Bradyrhizobium sp.; assembly: GCA_035568535.1. GTDB lineage: Bacteria > Pseudomonadota > Alphaproteobacteria > Rhizobiales > Xanthobacteraceae > Bradyrhizobium. The sequence continues at coordinate 1,228 of DATMNV010000217.1, read as the reverse complement.
TTTCGCCGTCCGCCTTCGCCTCACTCGTCGTGTGAAGCCAACGCGTCCATCGCATCCCGCAGCCAACGTTCGTGACGATCGCGAAGCGCCCCTCTATCGAGCGCGGGACGCGCGAAAAGTAGCCACTGATTTGCCCGACGGGGCAAGCGAAAAGTTCTTCGCAACCAGCCTGGAACGCCGCAGGAAGATTGAATCGGCTCACGAAATAGGGCGTGTACTCATAAAGGCGAGAGAGGTCCGCTTTTGGGGCTAAAGCAGACGTGCGCTGGTTATCCCGGAATTTCGGCCTTTGACCCAAACCGGTCATTCGACATCTCTGCAGTTGAGTGCGAGGTTTGACATCCAATCCGCACCTCTCCAACCGTCGGATCGGCCAAGAACTCAATGTCCCTTACGCTTTGTCTTAGCTCATCAAACGCTGCGTTGCTGCGAGTGAGTAATGCACGACCATACATCGTGGGTTCAACGCCCCGCGCTCCGCGGTCGAGAAGGCGTACAGCGAGCGCGTGCTCAAGTTCGGCGATCACCCTGGAGACAGCCGGCTGCGTAACTCCAAGCTTTTGACCTGCCTTTGCCATGCTACCGCACTGCACGGTAGTGAAGAAAATGTGCTGGTCCCGCAGCCTTAGGCGCCGCCCAATACGACCTTCCCAGTCGATTTCTTTAGCCATAACCATTTCGTCATGGGTGCAGAAGAAAAGAGGCAATTCTCCTTCTATCTGAATTCATTTATGCTCAATTGCCGATCATACGGAGCACCGGACAGTCGGTGCACCATCGCCTTTTTGTGATGGAGAAATTCAAACACGCAGAAATGTTTCTTACTTCGCTCGCCCTCCAGAAATGGTGGCCAATTCGTCAGGGCGGCCATTAAGGGTGCAGGGGCTCTGCCAAAGATCGTCACACAATCATGGAACAGATTGAAACGGTGGTCATAGGAGGAGGACAAGCCGGATTGGCGATGAGCTATTGCCTTGGTCAGCTCGGACGAGAACACGTAATTCTTGAACGACAGCGAGTGGCAGAGCGTTGGCGGAGCGAGCGGTGGGACTCGTTGACTTTCCAGAGTCCGAACTGGAACATTCACCTGCCCGGCTTTGCCTTTCAGGCTGCCGATTCAGATGCATTCGCGTCACGCGACGAGGTCTTACGATTCATCGAGAGTTATGCTGCCTTCATCCATGCACCACTGCGCTGCGGGCTGGCAGCAACCGCACTCCGCCAAACA